>NZ_AJLJ01000076.1 GCF_000317245.1 Fischerella muscicola SAG 1427-1 = PCC 73103 | reverse complement strand
GATTGAAATTACTAGACTTATTGGAAAATAATGTAAAAAATCGCTCAAATACTTACAATGCTGGAGTTTAAAGTCTTTTTTTAATAGTTCAAATGCTTGCTGTGTCTGGTTTGAAGGCATTTTCTGGCTTATTTCCCAACAACTCTACCCATTTTTTAGGGTTAATCACTTTTCACGAGATCTCGACTTAATGCCTTATATAGTGTCTTAATGACGATGTATAAGACTGGTATCACAAACAGACTTAAGAAAGTAGCAACAAGCATCCCGCCAAAGACTGCTGTCCCAAGAGATTGTCGGCTGACAGCCCCTGCTCCTTCGGCAATTGCCAGTGGCCAAATCCCCAGAAGAGTGGAAAGAGCAGTCATGACAATGGGTCGCAAGCGTTGCTCCGCCGCTTTAATTACTGCCTTATAAATCGAAAGACCTTTATCATGCAGTTGATTGGCAAATTCCACAATTAGAATGGCATTTTTGCTTGCTAGACCAATCAACATTACTAAACCCACCTGACAGTATATATCGTTCGATAAACCACGGAGCGACTGAGCTAATAGCGCTCCTAAAATAGCTAGGGGAACAGCTAGAAGCAGGATCAGGGGGTCAACAAAATTATTATATTGAGCAGCAAGAACCAAAAAGACAAAGATGATTCCCAAACCAAAAATTAATGGTGCTTGATTAGTGGAACTTAGTTCTTCTAAAGAAATACCTGACCATTCATAGCCTATATTACTTGGTAGAATCTCAGACGCTAGTTTCTCCATTGCTAGGATTGCCTGTCCAGAGGAAAAACTAGGAGCTGCTGCACCATTAATTTCAATTGATCGGAACATATTGTAGTGATTAATCGTTTGCGGTCCAGTAGTGGAAGTAACCTTTACGAGATTACTCAGCGGAATCATCGAACCCCGTGCAGAACGAACATACAGCTTACCAATATCATCCGGATTAGAGCGAAATTGTTTGTCTGCTTGAACATAAACCCGATAATTCCGCCCAAAATCATTAAAATTGTTTACATATCGTGAACCTATAAAAATCTGTAATGTACTCAAAATATCATCTACAGATACTTGCAGAGCCTCGGCTTTGTCTCTATCTACTTCGAGCAAAAGTTGAGGCGAGTTGGCCGAAAAAGTACTAAATACACCTCGCAATTCGGGTAGCTGATTAGCGCGTTGAATCAATTCATCCCTAATCTTAACCAGATTTTCTAAACTGCCATTACCTCGATCCTGCAATTGAAATACGAACCCACCAACATTAGCTAAACCCTGAATTGTAGGAGGGTTAATGGAAATTATTCTCGCATCTGTAATTTTTGACAGCGACGCCCGAATCTTGTTAAGAATTGCACTTGCTGTCTGGTCTGGTTGCTTGCGATCGCTCCAAAATTTCAATGGTACAAAAGCAATGCCATTGTTAGCAGTACTTCCACTAAAACTAGAGCCACCTAGAGAAAAAGTACCTTGTACTTCAGGTAATTTCAGAACTTCTTTATCAACCTGATTGAAAACTTGACGTGTATATTCTAGTGAAGCTCCTTCTGGTCCTTGTACAAGATTGATGAGAAAACCCTGGTCTTCGTCAGGGAGAAATGCTGTGGGTACGTGTAGGTAAAGCCAGCTTGTCAATCCTAATGAAGCGATAAACAACGCTAAAACTATTTCTTTAAAGCGAGTCACCCGTAAGAGTAATCGCTGGTATCCCTCTCGAGTTAGATCAAAAATGCAGTTAGTCCGCTCAAAAATTAAACCAATCCAGCCTTTGGGTTGTTGCCCTTGAAGCAGCAAAGCAGACAGAGCGGGAGTTAGAGTTAGAGCATTAAAGGTAGAAATTGCAATGGAGAATGCGATGGTCAGAGCAAATTGTTTGTAAAGCATTCCAGCAGAGCCTGGGAAAAAAGCAACTGGAATAAACACAGCCATAAGTACAAGTGAAGTCGCAATCAATGCTCCAGTTAGTTCGGCCATTGCTGCTGACGTCGCATGACGAGGCTTCATTCCTTGTGTCTGGATTAAGGTAGTAACACTCTCGACCACGACTATTGCATCATCAACTACCATGCCCGTAGCCAAAGTCAGCCCGAACAAGGTTAGACTGTTAAGGGAAAATCCAAAAACTTTGACAAAGGCAAACGTACCAATCAGGGATACTGGAATTGTGATTGCTGGAATTAAAGTTGTTTGCCAGCTCTGTAAGAAAATAAAAATTACTATGATAACCAGTATAACTGACTCCAAAAGAGTCCTTAGCACTTCCTTCCCGGATTCCACTACAAATATTGTTGGATCATATGGAATCTCGTATTTCATTCCAGACGGAAAACTTTTAGCAAGTTGCGCTATTTCAGTTTTCACTGCCTTGGCAATACTTAAAGCATTACTGCCAGGAAGTTGAAGTACCTCAAAAGCTACAGCGTTGCGACCACTGTATCGTGCAAACGAGCTGTAATTTTCTGAACCAAGTTCAGATCGACCCACATCCTTAAGCTTGATCAGAGTACCATCTAAACCTCTTTTGAGGACAATGTTCTCAAATTCTGTTGCTTTTTTTAGCCTGCCTTGTGCAAGTATATCAATTTGATACTTTTGTCCATCAAATGCTGGCGGTTGCCCAATCCGTCCTACACTCACTTGTAAGTTCTGTTTTTTGAGCGCATCAACAACATCCTGAGCAGTTAGACCACGGCTAGCAAGTCGATTTGGGTCTAGCCATAGACGCATTGCATATCGACGCTCACCATAAACTCGAATGTCGGCAACCCCTTCTATTCGTTTAAGAATATCTAAAATATAGAGATCTGCATAGTTGCTTAAAAAAGTATCATCATATACGTCATTTTCACTATATAAAGCAACCGCTAAGACGGAACTGTTTGACTGCTTGGTGATAGATACTCCAGTTTGCTGGACTGCGTCTGGCAATTGTGGTTCAGCAATCTTGACTCGATTCTGAACATTTACCACAGCATTATCTTTGTCATATCCCTGTTTAAATATGACTTTAATTGTACTACTACCATCATTGACGCTGCTTGAAGTCATATACTTCATACCTTCGACACCATTGATTTGCCGTTCTAAGACATTTGTAACCGTCTCTTCTACGACTTCAGCGCTAGCTCCGATGTAGTTAGCAGAAACAACAATTTGGACAGGACTGATATCTGGGTATTGTTCAATTGGTAGTGTAGGAATGCTAACTGTGCCTAGTAGAACGATAACTAGGGAACAAACGATAGCAAAGACAGGTCGTCTAATAAAGAAATCAACAAACATTCGTTTGTTTTACACCTCAAATCTTATTCACAGTTAGCATTTTCAGCTAGGCAACCGTGGCCGAATAGGAAAAACAATAGTGCCGTACTGACCAAAAACCCTATGCTCGTCGGTTTTTAGTTAAATGAAAGTAATTTCAGGGGTTGTTTCACTTTTTAATGAGAATTTCATCGTTCAAGCATTTATTTTCTAGCAACAAGTGCTCCATGATCAATTTCTTGAGCTTCGTGGTGGATCAAGTGATCAAATCCTGCCTTTTTGAGTAAGCTAATGTGTTCTACTGCTGGCCATGGCATTCCTTCACCACTGGCAACTGTAAATAAATACATGGCGGCTTTTGCAGCTTGCAGCCCTCTTGTTTCGAGATCATTGGCCATTAATGTCCAGACAAAAAGAAGACCATTTTTTGGTAGAACTTCGTAAGCTTTGCGGTACAAATAAAGTATTTTTTCTGGAGCAAGAATTTCTACAAGATGCGACATGAGAATACCATCGCATCCAAAGAGCCAGGGGTCTTTAAACATATCTGCTTCGACATAATGGATTTGATTGCTCAAACCCAAACTTTCAACATTTTTTTTGCCAATTGTACAGACAGAGGGAAGTTCTAAGATCGTGACTTTGAGAGATGGGTATTGTTGACAAAGGCGAATAGCATTCGTTCCGTCTCCACCTCCCACATCCAATAAGTGTTTTACTCCAGCAAATTCAGGTATCTCTATCATTTGTGGGGAAAGTCGGGTATAGTTACCCATACCTTCTTGAAATAGTTGCTCTGTTTGTGGGTATGCTCTGAGGCGTTCGTACAAGGTCTTACCCGCTCCAGGAAACTCATCTAGACCAGCGTTACGGCCTTCGCGTAAAGCTGTGCTGAAATGAAGACAACCTCGCAATTGAACGTGTTGATTGAATTGTATAAATGGGAGCATGGACAACGGTGAATCTGAGACTAGCACGTGATTGGCAAGTTCGCTGTTGAAATAGCCTTGAGTATCAGGATCTCGTTCAATCAGCTGTGCCGCACAGCATGATAGTAGTAACACACGTGTTGCATGAGGGGATAAAGACAGCCCATCAGCAATTTGCTGTTGGTTAGAACCTGGGTGTTTTGATAGCCAAGTAAATAGGTCTAGCTCGCATCCCGTTGCTAATGCTATGGAGTAAATGTAGCCATTCATGATGCTACAGAGCTTGTTCCAGTCAGTGGTGCTAAGGGTAGGCATAATTGTGGTAGTTTCTCTTCGATGAGACGATTTGTTTTTTCCCAGTTAATATCTTCAACATCGTTAATGTTTTGACATATTTCTTCAAGAATACTCTGCTGAATTGCTCCTCTACGTTGAGCTATTGAGTAGGGAAATTGATGAAAACATACCATTGAGAACCTGGGAATAAATTGCTCTGGGTACTTATCTGCAAGTATTTCTTCAACTTTCTTTTTTAGTGAAAATCTGGAGTCTGCAACATGATCTCGCAACTCAAGATAATTTTGAATGGAAAGGTCAGCGATCGCATCGGTATTGACCTTTCGATATCGCTCAAATTCTTGAAACACAGACTGCCAGTCTGTCCCATGTTTTTCAATACATTTGTCCAAATAAGCACAATCTTCAAAAGCACAATTCATTCCCTGTCCGTGGAATGGCACAATGGCATGGGCTGCATCTCCCAATAGTAAAGCCTTATCTTCAACATGCCAAGGCTGGCACTTAATTGTCACTAAGTAACCTGTTTTACAGGAGAAGTATCTTTGGGCTAAGTCAGGAATAAATGAAAGAATATCTGGAAATTGAGTTTGAAATAGGTTAAGTACTTTCTTTTTTGAGTTGAGATTATTTAAACCATTTTCGCCTTCAAAAGGAGCAAATAAGACGCAAGTCATGCTCCCATCTTGATTGGGAAATCCATTGATCATATACTGCTTGCGTGGCCAGACATGAAGAGCATTTCTCTCTAAAACGGGTAAGCTACTTTGATACCCAGGAATTGTAATTTCTTTGTAGCCATGATCAAGGTAAGCTTGTGAGAAATTAAAGCCTACTTTTGTCTGCATTGCTGTTCGGATAGCCGAAGCTGAACCATCAGTTCCAATTATTTGATTGACTTTAACTGTGGTCTGCTCCTTAGTGGTTTGGTTCTGCAAGTAAAGTTCTCTTTGCTCAAAACTTACCCCTGTACATTTTTGATTGAAGTAAACCTGGACTGTTTTATATTTCTCTAATTCATTTAGTAGGAGTATACTAAGCTCATTTCTCAGTAATGAATAGAGAACTTCACTATCGTTGTAACCATAGGGTTGGAATATTCGATTGCCATTGAGCGCATGAATAATCCTCCCCTTGAGAGGAATAGTTAATTGCATGACTTGATCATACAAGCCAACTTCTTTTAATGCCTGTATTCCCCTAGCTGCCAAAGTCAGATTTATAGAGCGACCACCACCGATCTTTGTTTTTCTCAGATCAGGACGTCCCTCATAGATATCCACATGAAAGCCACGCTTTGCTAAATAAATAGCTAGAAGGCACCCAGTTAATCCAGCACCAACTAGAGTAATGTTTCGAGTAGAATTTGAGGTGTACCTGTTAATAACTAATGGGGTGGTTAGCTTACCCAATTTATAATTAGAGGACATCTGTGTAACTCCTCATCTCTTAAATGTCAATGTAGAGCATGAACATTTTCTTTTCTCTTTCCACAACATTACATGCCTACACACTTATAATTCCACCTTGATTGAAAAGAATAGGTCAGAGTAAGAGTTCTTGATATGTGTACACTTTTACTCTGACTGTTTTTAGACGTCTTATTTTGCTCTTATCTAGTTAGCATCAATCTGCTGCATAAAACCTAGATCATCGCGATAAGTAGTGTATTCAATTATCTTGCCATTTTGCAGCCGATCTACCGAGCAAGCTGTCAGTTTTACTTGCTTATTCGTTGGTGTTTTGCCTAAAAAATCTCCTTTATGGGTGCCAGTCATACTCCACTGAGTAATCACCTTGTCACTTTCTGCTGTCTGAGATTCTATGACTACCTGAATATCAGGAAATGCTTTTCGGAAGTTTTCGACGAGCTGTTTTGCTCCTTCAGGTCCTTTTATTCCTACAGGTTTAGCACGGTCAAGACTCACTGCATCAGGAGCAAACAGATCCTCGAAGGTACTATAGTCTCCTTTGTTGAAAGATTCTAGGAAACCTTGTTTAATTTGCTCTTTGTACTTGTCTAATGACATAAGCTAGTCCTTGTTTTGATGTTTGTATGAAATGTTCATACCAATACTTATGCGATTCTGTTAGAGTTTAGAAAAGTTAGCTTTTAAGAGAAAACTTTCCTTAAACCTACATTTGCCTGAAATCAGCAATTTTAGGTCGATACAGAAATGCAAGCGTACTTGGTATTTATAAGATATGCACCCGCTGCAAGTGCCGAGGTGTTGTCGCTAAAAATTTATTGCGAGCGTGCAGCAGTGCATGATTGTCACCAATGACAAGATCTCCATCTTGCCATTGGTGAACAATACAGTTTTGGGGACTGTAAATCAGGCGTTGCATTTCTTTCAGAAATGCTTCGTGTTCCAACGCAGGTATCCCCTTAATTTCCATCGAAAGACGTGTTAAATGATTATATTCTAGGTCGAGGGGTTCACCAAAACGAAGTCGTGTTACTCCCGTCTTAGGGTGCTGACTTACTAAAGGAACCGTAATTTTTCCACCATAGTGAGCGGAGTTGCTCTCAGTGATGTAGGTAATTTCGATCTTTCTCCAAACTTCTTGTTGCTTAGGTGTAGCATTTTCCCAAACTCTTATTGTGTCGCAGAATAAAGTTTCTCCACCTGTTCCAGCTACTGGAGCTTTTAAACATTGAAAAATCTCAAAGCTTGGAACCGTTTCTATAAATGCTCCATCCCAATGAAATGGAACTCTACCATTGGTCAACAGGTAGTTAGTGGCATTTTCGTGAACAACCAGATCGAAAATAACACCAAAATTCCAATGTAGCAGATCTCCCCAGCTAGTGCAATATTCGGTCAAATTCTGCCGATCAAGTTTTTGGAAACCACGTAGAACAATCAGGCGATACTCCCAAGCTAGTCGCCGAATTTCTGCAACCTCAATCTCTCTAAGATCGCAACCATTGCCCTGAATGAGCAAACCAAAAGGATTGAGAGCTTTTGCTTCTATACCATTTGATAAATTATAAGTGCTGAGTGTCACATCACTAACCCTTTTTGTGTAGTGTTTGCAAGTGTGAAGTGGCTAGGACGACCTTTATAATAAGCTAACGTGGCATTCATCTCTTCTGCCTTACTTCTCTTCATCAAACGAAATTCGGTGCCATCATGTACTGCTACATTATGCCAAGGTGTACCCCAATTATTATCAGTTTTGATCAAGTGAATGCCTATTTTTTCAGCGTCTCTTGGTTGGGGATGTATAGAAAGCCTGATAGCATAGGGAAACTGTTCTGCTATCAGATTACTCCAAGCATTGCTGCGTTGAATTACATGGTATGCTATTTCTTTGCACTCAGCGCGGACTTTATTAGATGTCTTATGAGGTTGCAATACCAAGTAGTCTTCAAATAAGAACCGATGAATGCCGTTGAATAGGTGTTTATGGTTGAAGTCGGTCTTGATCAGGTTGCGAACTTCGTCTACAGAGGCAGCATATTCCTGGACAAGCTTTTGTCGCATTGCTGTAAAGCTCGTACAATTGAAAATATCCTCCATACCAAATGCATCTAGCGAAGTAGCATTGATGTCCTTAAGTATATGTTTGATTTCCTCGCTATATGCTGTTACATTTTCGTCGGTTACACAAACAAGGTCGCTGAACACACGACCATCTGAGCAGATTGTGATCCTTGCACCTGGTGGATAAATCCTTTGAATCTCATTACAAAGAGATTGAAGAAACTGGAGTGATAATCTCTCTCCCATGTCTGGTAGTGGTCCAAGGACTTTCTGGGGATTAGGTGATTTTGCTGGAAAGGCAGGTAAAACGAAATGGACTGGTTTATTGTTGTCAACGAAGAACTGGATCTTCTGAAGGTGGGAAGGTAAGTAGAGAAGCCGATTAGAGTCGTTTTCTTGGAGAAGGCGTCGATGTTGTAATACGCAATGAAGAATTTGAACAGGCGTGGAATATATGTGCATAGTTTTGACCACATCTAGTTGCATTAAATTGTCAAGCGTTACTATTTTTAGCCCACACTTTACTCAGCTAGGCACAGTCTGATATTTGGTGTTGGTATAAGCTTTGTAAACAGGCTCTGAAACCCCCTAATACTCTGGCAATACCAATTAGAGGAATCTTCCCCACCAGCAGTTTGTCATTAGGTCTTTGATCGTTTACTTAATGATTTTTTCTGGATTTTGTCAAATTATCTGCCACATCTTGAATGTGGCACTTGAGATTCTGTTTCTCGTTATGGATTTTCTCATTATTTAATTGCGTCAGTTTAGCTACAAGCAGGAGACGCTTGCAGAGTAACCGAATAAATCAATTGATTTAATTACCTTCGCATTTGCTACCCTTACATCTTTAAGGACTACCCAAATTCTCAATAAGACAAATGTTGTTGAGTTATGGTTACCCAGTACTCAAGCTAAAATTCCTTGACAAAACGGTTTACTGCTGTCCATAGAGAGATTTTATTTTTTCAACCAACGAAGGTTTCTAATTAATAAATCTTTCTAACCTATGGAAGATTGTGATCGATTATTGCTAGTTTATCCAGTAAACCTTTTTTAAGACTTACTTAGTTTATACCCCATTATGTAACGCCTAAAACAGTATCTAAAAAATTGTGCATCTATTATGAATATGAACAATGCACAGATGATTTAGTTAGACTATTATGAAGACCATAGTGAAGCTGAACGTTGAAATATTTGAGATCAAGCCTTTTGAGATTTAGAGGTACAAAACTTTAACAACGTGAGTAATTCTGCACGTATTGTTTCAAGCAGGTAGGGAACACAAAACCTAAGTTTAAGACTGAAGCAGAGGAAAATCAACAACTCTGACGAGCTAGCTTAAAAAAATGTATCAAACTAAAGTTTTTACGCATTCTTTGTGGAGCTACTAGAATGGTAGAAACAAAGAATTGCACACATCTGGAATTAGACAGTATTTTAGTAGGTGTATATCTGCTAATCTTCGCCTATCAAAGACAAGACTATCAATCAAGCAAAATAGACTGTTATTTCAGCTTGAGGTAGAAACATTAGTGACAAGTTAAGTAAAAATTCACCTTTGTGTTAACTTGTCACTATTGAACTAAAATAGACCTAATGTCAGTGACTTATCGATAGGAAAAGTAGCACCAATCCCTAGCCATAAAGCGACAATTAATCCAAACAAAAAGACAGATACTGCAACTGGACGGCGAAAAGGATTCTGGAACTTGTTTACGCTTTCAATGAAAGGAACAAGCATTAAACCTAAAGGTATTGCAGCCATTGCTGCAACTCCCAATAGCTTGTTGGGTACTACGCGTAAAATCTGAAACACAGGATACAAATACCACTCTGGTAAAATTTCCAGTGGTGTAGCGAAGGGATTCGCTGGTTCGCCAATGATTGCCGGATCTAGAACAGCTAGAGCTACACAACAAGCAAAAGCTCCTAAGATTGTCACTGGAAACATGTAGAGTAGTTCATTGGGCCAAGCAGGTTCACCATAGCTGCTATGACCAAGCCCTTTAGCAAGCTTGGCACGTAACTTTGGATCACTCAAGTCTGGCTTTTTGGAGATCGTTGTCATAGTTGCTAATGTTTAAATCTATTGAAGAAAAACTTTCGGTTGGATGAACTTATGATGAATAGCAATAAAAATTTCACTGACAAAAACTTTTGAGTCAGTAGCTATATTGCTTAACACAAGCCATAACATAGACAAGAATGCTTGTTCCTACCTTTATAATATACATACAAGTCTGTCTAAACGCAAGTTAATATTTAGTTAACAAAGTTTAATTTTTGTAGTATTAGTAAATAATTGAAATTTATGCCTCCTAATACCAGCGATCTAAAGAAAAAAGTTTTGATTACCGCAGCGGATCTTTTTTATCGTAAAGGCATCCATAATGTCGGTGTCAATGAGATAGCTGCTACATCTGAAGTTGCCAAAATGACTCTCTACAAGTATTTCCCGTCAAAAGATCAGCTAATTTTAGAAGTTATGCGTTATCGGTCTGAAGAGTGGCAAGATTGGTTTAAAGAATCGATTAATAAACGTGAGGGAACTCCGATAGAACGGCTTCTTGCTATTTTTGATGTAATGGAAGAGTGGTTTAGTAGTCCTGATTTCCAGAAATGCCCTTTTAGTACTACAGCTGCTCAACTAGCGAGTATCAATCATCCGGCACTCCAGTATTGTATTCAACCTATGACTGCATCTCATAGTTTTCTTTTGAAATTGAGTGAGGAGGCTAGTATTCATAATTCTCAAGAGTTTACACAATATGCACTACTTCTAATAGGAGGCTGTATCATGACCGCAAACTTGCAAGGTAAGTCTGCTGGAATTGCAGCACTGAAATCTGCTCGCAAAGCTACTTCTACAATTTTATTAATGGAGTTAAAACAAAGTGAAATAAGTACAGCTATGCATTATTCTAATATTTCTTAAACAAGACAATAGAAGCTTGCGGAGTTTGGTTTCGGGGGAATCTCAAATATCTGCGAAAAATATTTCTGTTGCTGTTGCCGAAGCAACATATAGCTATGGATACTCATCCTTCACCTTTATATAGGTCTCACCCACTCGCCCAAAATCATTAGTCCATCTCAAAGATGGCCTAGTCGCTTGTCTAATTCCAAAGCATAAACTTTTACGCAGCAACAACATACAGTTAAATGATCCACTTTTAATTTCCGCTCGAACATTATTTCTTACTCGTTCCTGTAACTGAGTGCATATCTCAAGTTCTACCAAACACATAATAACACAATAAAAGGATGTTGGATTAAAAGTTACGCCTAATGTGAATTAAAAAAAGGCGGGAGAAGTAAAAAGATGAAAGTTACCAGCTTTTCAACTCAGACTTCCCCCATGACTAGCATAGACAATGGATGTGCTATTAACAACAATCTTTGTAGTGGTAGATGATTGGTATCAGAAACAAGTAAAAAGCATAACACTGATAAAACCAAAGGTGAAAGCAAGCATGAGCGATAATGAAATTATGACACTGGCGCTAGCAATGGATTATCTGCCATTTTCGGGAGAAACACAGTTTCTGGGTTTAACCAGGGAAATTACAAAAAATAGTTTCTTAATTTACTTGACCAAAGTCAATTCAATCGTCGCTTACGTAAATTGGATGGAATGTTAGATAAATTACGCCGCAATTGGGTGGAGCAATTGGTTGGGGAAAGTGAAAAATATTTCCTTCTCGACACCAAACCATTACCAGTTTAGGACTCAAACGTGAGAAGCGACATAGCGATTTTGCGGGAAATGCTACCCTTGGCTGGTGTGCTGGAAGAGAAATGCGTTTGATGAATTATTACCTTAACTTAGATTTGTAGTAAGCTTTTAAATTTAAGCACTTTAGTGCTTACTACAAACTAACTTTTCCGCCAAAACTATGTATACATTTTAAGTTTCTGCAATAATTCTTGGGTTAACTGAGAAAATGATTTAGAACCTGATGATTGAGGAGCATTTAAAATCACAGGCATAAAACTATCGACTGCTTTCGCAACATTCACATCAACTGGAACTTGGGTTTGACAAATTTTTTCTGTACCAAAGTCTTGATGAACACGTTGCATTACTTGCTTATAATATCTACCAGTTAACAAATTAGCATTCGACATTGTAAAGACAATTCCCAGCATTTGAATATCTATTTTTGCTTCGTGCTCGTGGCTTTCTTTTAACTGGGCAACGCGTCTTTCTAATAACTGAATACCCACTACAGATAAAGGTTCAGGCTTCGCGGGAAGAATATAGAAATTGCTAGTAGCCAAAGCACTACGAGTCAAAAGATTATATCCTGGAGCGCAGTCTAGAATGATAAAATCATATGCTTCCCGAACTGGTTCTAAAACTTTACTCAACAAGACTCTTTCAAAACGATTCCAAATAGTTTCAAAATCAGTCACACCTAAATTAATCGCCTGATAATGTAGCATTTCCGAAACTACAAATTCATCATACAAATCAATATCTCCTGGTAATAAATCTAATCCTGGGAGATTACAAACTTGGGATTGAATTATATCTTGAATTGTATGTTTTTGTTCCGGCTCTGGATTGATAATTTGATCTATCAGATACCTAAATGTCTTTCTGTGTTTCCGGCGCTTCGCAAACTCCATAGGCGACATAAGACTGAGTGTTGCACTAATTTGACTATCTAGATCCAACACAAGTACTCGCTTACCATGTTCTTTCGCTAAACAAGTTGCTATATTGACGCTGAGAGTAGTCTTACCAACCCCACCCTTCATATTTGCAGTTGCAATTACATATCCCATTTCTTAAATCCTTTAATCACACATTCCCATCTAAGTAACGTAAACGTTTTGTTGTTGAGCCAAAACTTTCGATAATTTTAAGATTTTCCGACTTGCGAAAATAATTATTGATTGAGCAGTCAGCATTATACCAGCGAGAGGCGTGTTTGGTTTATTCCAAAAGCACTAATCTTCTATATAAAAGCTAGAGAAGTATACTTTCTAGCCCTAAATCATGAATTATGAACTATGCGTAGCATGTAAAAATACTTAGTGAAATGTTTTAATTTGAGAGTATTAAGTACTTTTTATTACACAAAATAATTTGATTATGCTATAAGTGATAAAGTGTAAATAAACACAACTATATTTTAATGCTTTCCAATAATTGCAGTTTTGTAGAGGTAGAAAGAGATTGTCTTTTAATCCTGAACATTGCCGTAACGAAAGCGAAGTAGAAAGTAAACTCATAGTGCAGTATTTACTACCACAGCTAGGTTATACTCCTGACACTTGGCATCAAGAGGTAGTTGTTGGTAGTATCCGTTTAGATTTCTTAGCATTTGGCAAGCGATCGCATCTACGTGTCGTGATGGAAGCCAAGCACCCTAAACAGAATTTAAATCATCATATTTATCGGCTAAGACATTATTTAACAATATTAAATGCAGAATATGGATTACTCACTAATGGCAAAGAACTTAGAATTTATCAAAAAAACAAAGATTATCTTCAATTAATATTTAATTGTTATGGTCAAGAAATTCATAAAAGAATAGATGAAATTCGATATTTCATTGGCAGAGATAATTTAAAAGAAAAAAATATCATAAACAGCTTAGTAAATCGACCATCCGATTTTACAGAAATTCCAGCACATTCAAAATCAAATTATTGTTTAGAATCTAAAAGGCAAAACTCTATGAAAACTATTGCAATTTATCACAACAAAGGTGGCGTTGGTAAGACAACTGTTTCAGTAAATCTGGCAGCAGCTTTAAGTAAAAAAGGTAAAAGAGTACTTTTAATCGATATAGATTCTCAAGCAAATACTACTTTTGCTACTGGTTTAATTAAATTCCAGTTTGAGGAAGATGATGACTTAAGAGAGCAAAATGTCTATCATTTATTAGAATCAGGAGATTTTAATTTTATTCCAGATATTGTTCGTAAATCTAACTATTTCAATAATCCAGAGATAGACGTTGTCCCCTCTCATATTACTTTAATTGAACGTCAAGATAAAGTTAATAAAATTGCAGCTACTAGAGGTAGGCTAGTCACCAAACTAAAACGTGTTGAAAATGAATATGATATTGTAATTATTGATACTCCTCCTTCTAGAGATTATTATGCTGAAGTAGCCTTGATTTCTGCTGATTACGTAATGATTCCTTCAGATTTAAAACCATTTGCAAACCAAGGTTTACCAACAGTCATCAACTTTATTAAGCAAGTAGATGAATATAAACAAATGATAGGTAAACAGCCAATCAAGATCATGGGTGTAGTCGCTTCCAAGATTTCTACTAATTCTAAATTTTTACAGTATACCTTTCCCAAACAGAGAGATGTCATTTTAGAACGGTATAATTTGCCTTTGATGGAATCTGTTATCTATGACAGAACAGGTTTATCAGAATGTATGAATCAAGTTATACAAGTTGGTGACTTAGAATATCCAGATCCAAAGTCTATTGTTAAATATGCAGAATCAAAAGCTTCTGCTCAATTATCTGCTGAAGAATTTGAGATCTTAGCAATGGAAGTTTTGAAAAACATTGGAGGTTAATTCATGATTGATTTTTACTTAGTGGATGTAAAAAATATCACCTCAGATATTCCTCGTTCCAAATTTTCCGAAAGTGATTTAGAGAACCTTGCTGATATGATTTTGGAAAGTGGAGGAATTATCAGACCATTAATTTTGAAACCTACAGGTTTAGAAACATATAGCGTAGTGGATGGTCATTTGGAGTACTATGGTGCTGTGAAGGCAAGAGAAAAAAATCCTCGAAAAGGAGAAATGGTAAATGCCTTGGTAACTTCACCTAAAATTGAGGATTTAGTATTAAAACAAGCCACATTCCTGAAAAAATCTCAGCCTAATGAAAAAGCAGTAATACCAATATCCAATACAGCAGCGTTAGAATCTCGTCTAGCAAATTTAGAAATTCGTATTGAGAAGCAAATAAATGAATTAAAATCAGAACAGGCAGAAGAAAGACATAGAATCGATGACAAGTTCAATGAATTTAATAAGCTTATTCCTCGACAAATTCAACCATTAAAAGTATTTAACACTCTAAGTGTAGCTGAACTAGTTTTAAGACTTACAAATGTTGGTTTTGTTAGTACAACAGCAGCTAGTATTGCCGAAGTTATAGATAAAGAACGTAAAAAGAAAGAATTTTCATCTTTAAGTGATTTAGTAACGCGAGTAAAAGTTAAAAAAGGTAAAAGGCTGGTTAAAGCTATAAGTGCTGAGAGAATGTTAGACATTGTAGATATTTGGTCACGAACTTTGTAAGTAAGTCGGCATAAAAAACAGTAAATACGGAGAATGTATGTATTTAGGTAATCTGTGTATGGGCGTCGTTTAAGGATATTCCTCACTTGTGAGCAAGACTACACCCTTGTATCTTAGAACAGAGGATGTGCCACATACCGAGATATAGAAGCTTCCGTCTCTGGATGGTAGTGGTTTTTGGCAAATCCCAAAAGATGAGTTTTTCATGAGTCTATGCTGCATTTTGCTTTAGCGCTTTCACTATAAATTTTTCATCAAAAACTCAGCATTCTTGAGGGTGAAAACGCGATACTTCAGATAGCAAATTAATTAACTTAAATTAGCTGCTGAAAAACAAAAGGTGGTGCGTGTTATGACAACTCCAAGTCAGGAAGAAATCAGATTAGAAGCAGTCCGGAATCATCAGGCAAAATGGCGGAAATGGGGACCTTATTTAAGCGATCGCCAATGGGGAACAGTGCGAGAAGATTACAGTCCTAGCGGCACTGCTTGGGACTATTTCACCCATGATCAAGCCCGTTCTCGTGCCTATCGCTGGGGTGAAGATGGGATAGCAGGGATTTCCGATGACCATCAACGGCTTTGTTTTGCTATCACTCTCTGGAATGGAGAAGATCCTATTCTCAAAGAAAGATTCTTTGGTTTAACAGGAAGTGAAGGAAATCATGGAGAAGATGTTAAGGAATATTACTTTTATATTGACAATACACCTACCCATTCCTATATGAAAATGCTTTATAAATATCCCCACAAAGCATTTCCTTACTATCAGTTAGTTGCAGAAAATAGAAATCGAAGTCGCCAAGAACCAGAATTTGAATTGTTAGATACAGGTATATTTGATGAAAATCGCTACTTTGATGTGTTCGTTGAATATGCTAAAAATTCAGCCGAAGATATTCTGATTCAAATTCAAGTTATTAACCGAGGATCAGAAATCAAGATACTGCATTTGTTACCTACCCTTTGGTTTAGGAATACTTGGTCTTGGAATCAAGAAAAAACTAAACCTAAACTTCAAGAAACTAATTTAGGTAATTCCCTAAATGTTCTCGAAGCTTTTCATCCATCTTTAGGTAGAAGGTGGATGTACTGTGAAGGAGAAACAGAGTTTTTATTCACAGAAAACGAAACAAATTCTGAAAAATTGTTTGGAGTTGCCAATTCTCATGCTTATGTAAAAGATGGAATTAATGACTACATTGTACATGGTCGAAAAGAAGCAATTAATCCAAATAAAATTGGTACAAAGGCAGCAGCAAACTATTTTTTAAGATTAGATGCAGGTGAAACAGAAATTATTCGATTGCGATTGAGCAATACAGCTAATTTAACTGAACCTTTTAGTCAAGAGTTCGATGAAATATTTACCAAACGCCAGCAAGAAGCAGATGAATTTTATCAACGCCTCACTCCTTTTTCACTTAGCCAAGATATGCTTTTGGTACAGCGCCAAGCCTTTGCCGGAATGCTCTGGACTAAACAATTTTACTATTACGATGTGGAAAAATGGCTGAAGGGCGATTCTGCTACATTTACACCACCAACAGAACGTAAATATGGCAGAAATCGCGAATGGTTTCACCTCAACAATGAAGACATTATTTCCATGCCTGATAAGTGGGAGTATCCCTGGTTTGCTGCATGGGATTTAGCATTTCATTGCATTCCTTTAGCCATGCTTGATCCGGATTTTGCTAAGAGTCAATTGGATATTTTAACACGGGAATGGTATATGCATCCTAACGGGCAGATTCCAGCTTATGAGTGGCAATTTAGTGATGTCAATCCCCCTGTTCATGCTTGGGCAACTTGGCGGGTCTACAAGATTGAGCAGAAAATCTATGGACGTGCAGATAGACAATTTTTAGAGCGGGTTTTTCAGAAATTATTGCTGAATTTTACTTGGTGGGTAAATCGCAAAGACGCTGAAGGAAATAACGTCTTTCAAGGGGGATTTCTTGGTTTAGATAATATTGGTGTATTTGATCGTAGTGCTTCTTTACTCACAGGCGGGCACATTGATCAATCTGATGGCACAAGTTGGATGGGAATGTATTGCTTGAATATGCTAGCAATTGCTTTAGAACTAGCAAAAACTAACCCTGTTTATGAAGATATTGCTACTAAGTTTTTTGAGCATTTTCTTTATATTGCTGATGCAATGAATCATATTGGCGAAGATAAAACTAACTTGTGGAATAAAGAAGATGGATTTTACTATGATGTATTACATCTGCCTGATCGACAGATTACATTGAAAGTTCGATCAATGGTAGGGCTAATTCCTCTGTTTGCGATTGAAACTATTGAGCCAGATATATTAAATTTGCTTCCAGGCTTTAAGCAGAGATTGGAATGGTTTATTAAAAATCGTCCTGACTTGCGTCAAAATGTAGCTTGTATGGAAACAAAAGGTATAGGCGCTAGGAGATTATTAGCGATTGTTTCTAGAGATAAATTGCGGCAAATTCTGCAAAAAATGTTAGATGAAACTGAGTTTTTTGGAGACTATGGTATAAGAGCAGTTTCTCGACTCCATGCTGATCATCCCTACATTTTTGATATCAACGGTTCACAATTTCGAGTGGATTACGAACCTGCTGAATCTAGTATTGGTTTGTTTGGTGGTAATTCTAACTGGCGCGGCCCTGTTTGGTTTCCGGTAAATTTCCTACTCATTGAATCCCTGCAAAAATTTCATTACTACCTGGGAGACGATTTCAAAGTTGAATGTCCTACAGGTTCTGGTCAAATGTTAACGCTTTGGGAAGTTGCATCTGAATTATCGCAACGACTCATCCGAATTTTCTTAAGGAATTCCTCTGGTCAACGACCTGTTTATGGTGGGACTAAAAAATTTCAGACTGACCCCCACTGGCGAGATTTGATTCTGTTCTATGAATATTTCCACGGTGATAATGGAGCAGGAATTGGGGCGAGTCATCAAACTGGATGGACTGGTTTAGTCGCTAAACTTATTCAGCAATTTGGTGAGTATGAAGGACGAAATCAAGAGGTTGATATAGAGAAGAAAACTGAAGCGATCGCTCTAGGATAAAATCTCATTAACTCACGTTTTTACATCAGTAGAGCAGGCTTTTTGCCTGCATCTACCGCATCAACGGGGATTGAGAGCTATGAGGCTGATCATGTCTGCATTATAGGTATTTTTGTCTCCCCGTCAGCTATCTATCACTCACGCAACCCAATTAAGATTTACTTTATAAATAGTCTCTTATTTATGAAAAAAGGTTAGCTCCTAATTCAGTTGGCTCTAACCATCGTTAATATATACATACGCAAGACTATTCTACACTGCACTTCTGCGTGTAATCAAACTCCAGATAAAAATAGCAATAATTGCACCAATAATGGCAACAATTAAACCTGGAATACTGAAAGTTGCTCCTGTAAGTGCCAAATTACCCGTATTTAATAAATTAAATAAACTTCCTCCAATTAATGAACCTATAATACCTAACAGCATTGTTGCAATTATTCCACCACCTTGACGACCAGGGTAGATTGCTTTAGCTATAGCTCCCGCTATAAGACCTAAAATTATCCAAGCAATAAGATTGATCATAATTACTATTCCTCGATTATTTATTTTTAGTATAACGATTATTAATTCTCAACTTTTCTATCTCAAGTTCAGTTGAGACTCTATCGCAAGAGATAAAGTTATATTAGAGTTTATATAAGTTAATTAGTAAAATAAACCTACGAATCAAATATTAGTAGTGTTTAGTTAATAGTTTGTCGGTATGAATGCCATGAAAGGCGTCTGTATATAGCCTTAACTTTTAGTGAAAGCGTTAAATTTGGCTAAATGAGACTGATACTCTGTATGAATACACTGTTGAGTTCAATGTAATAATTTAAAAGAGTTAAAAGTAATGCATCATATTAAGCAGTTGCCATGTATTGCTACTTTTGTCTTAAAGCTATTATATGTTTAATTTTTATAACTAAAAATAAACTTGACTAAATAATTCAATAAAAAGATCACTTAATACAGCTTTGCATTAATTGGTAGCGATTTAAAACGCAGAGAAGCGCAGAGTCTTATTGTCAAAATTTCGCCATGAACTTATGTAATTTTTACTTAGCAAATTTATTTGCTTTTAACTAAACATGAACAGATATAATAGAAAACCTGCGCTAGACCTTCAAGGTATAGCGCGGCTTCATTCACACCACTAACCCTGAACGCAGGGCGCGAACAGCAGCTTGGGTGCGGTCATCAGCACAGAGTTTGTTTAAGATATTGCGGACGTGGGTTTTAACAGTCCCAACTGTAATATAAAGTTTTTCAGCGATTTGTCCATTACTACAACCAGCCACAATCAACTCAAGAATTTCTAATTCTCGCTGAGTTAAAGGATAAGTTTCTAATACTTGTTCATATTCTGGTGCTAGAGCATCTATTTTTACAGTCTTAGGCTTATCAACGGGCTGATTTTCAGGAAAAACTTGTCGCATTTGTTGTAATACGACGTTGGCGATCGCCGGATCAATCCAGGAGTTACCTTCGTATGTTGCTTGGATTGCTTCTGTTAATCTCTCGATACTTGTATCTTTCATATAGTAGGAATCAGCACCAGCAGCAAAAGCAGCAAGTACTGTATCCTCTGAGTGTTCCATTGTCAGGATGAGGATTTTAGTTGTCAAATCTCCTGTCTCAGTTTGCCACTGTCTAAATCTGCGAGTAAGTTCAACACCATCCATGTCTGGCAAGCCTATATCTACCACAGCGACATCTGGCTTGGCACTTTCCAAAAGTTTTAAACCCTTAGTAGCATTTGCAGCTTCACCGATAACTCTTACTGTACTGTCAGTCTGTAATGCTGCTTTTAGTCCCATTCTTGTCAGGTCATGGTCTTCAATTAAAACAATACTAATTTCACTCATTGCTACTTATACTCTCTACTAATTCCATCTGTCGTAGGCCGACATTTAGTGATTTGTTTTTTGTATTTTCCAAAACCTAAGATAGATGATCTTTTGATAAATTTGCATCCACCAATAGAAATAGTCATTTCCACGTTTGTTACTCACGTGCTATATGAAAATCTAGCCAAGGATATATGGCTCAGTCAGAAATGGCTATGAAATATCGACATCAGCTATTATTGAGGGCTACTGTGGGTTAATAGCAAATCAATTTGTCGGTGTGAGAGTAGCAAGCAAAAATTATGTTAGACAAGAATGTTAAACAATAAATTCATAATAAGTTTACAACCACTTAATACATGCTGTAGTGAAAAAAATTTATTCCAAGTAAATCTATAGAATTAATCCAAGTCGCTAGTTAGGGGAAAATGCGATCGCACTACTTTTAAGTTTATCCCTGGAAGTCTTGCAATCTTAATTTCACGGGCATTGACATTAAATTTTCCCATGTCTTAAGGCGGCGAGTTCCAGACGTAGGATGGGCGTGATTATCTAAACACAAGAAACACGCGATCGCCTTAGACTTTCAGCTTGGCGCAGCTACTACCTTCCACTTTACTTAGCCCAAGCAACCGAAAGAATAACGATGTTGAAGATTTTTGTTTCATAGCAAAACTTTATCGCAACTCTGACCAATGGCTGAAGACGTTATTCGACCAGTCAATCTACAATTGGGTTGAAATGGTCTGTGGAGTATTTTTTTGCTAATAGTTTTAATTTAAATTTGTTCTACTTCTAAGTGATAAATGGAGGTAAAAGCGCAGAAGCGAGAAAAGATTCACCAAACCTAATCACAGTAAGTATCATGGCTAGTAATGCTGTGAAAAACCAAAGCGTAACAGCTTAATTTTCTATTAGTAGAGATGTATTTTGGAATTTAAATTTCCGCTGATTGCTAAATTTTAAGAAGTATTAACATTTTTAGTCATTAGCTATCAGCCCTACTCTGTTACTCTAGTCAAAAGAGTTAATTTTAGGATACAAACAATTCAATTTTAACCGAGTGATGGCTGCAAGAGTGATTAACATACTGCTAGTGGAGGATGATGAAGTTGATGTCATGAATGTCAAACGGGCATTCAAAAAAGTTAATATTACTAATCCATTACACGTTGCCACTAATGGTATAGAAGCCCTAGCAATGCTACGTAGTAGTAATGGTGAACCTCCTGAAGTTCCTAATGATCGACGTTTAATATTGCTAGATCTGAATATGCCTAAAATGGGTGGGATCGAATTTCTCCAACATTTACGCTCTGATCCACAACTCAGATTAACTCCCGTGGTGGTAATGACAACTTCTAATCAAGATAAGGACAGGGTAGAAGCTTATAATTTGAATGTTGCTGGTTATCTGGTTAAGCCTGTGACCTTTAATAATTTTATTGAATTCATGGCAACACTCAATAAATATTGGGCTTTATGCGAAATGCCCTAATTACTCCAAAAGTTAAGTGTCAAGTGTCTATTGAATATAATTAACAACTAACAATTAACCTCTGACTAATTTACGGGCAAACAGCCTAACCACTAACTAAAAAACTATCAAAATGTCTAGAAAAGTTCAATGTTATACGAGAAGCTGTATATAAAAGCAATAATGAAAAGCGATGGAAGAAACGCTGAAAGTATTAGTTGTAGATGATGATGATGTAGATCGCATGGCAGTCCGGCGGGCTTTGAAAGCAGCTGGGATAAGTATACAACTGTTTGAAGCCTATAACGCTAAAAGTGCGATCGCTCATTTGCAGGATAATTCTTTTGACTGCGTTTTTCTCGATTATCGCTTGCCAGATCAAGATGGTTTGACCTTGATCAACGATATACGTTCTCGTAACATCAAAGTACCTTTGGTAGTCCTTACCGCACAAGGAGACGAACAAATAGCCGTCGAGTTGATGAAAGCTGGTGCTGTAGACTATCTCTCCAAGTCAAGAGTCTCATCAGTAACATTAACGCAAGTTTTACGAAATGCTATTCGAGTTTATCGAGCAGAAATGCAAGTAGCTTTGGTGAATCAGCAACTTCGAGAAAGTAATGAATTGCTGATTCATAAAAATCAAGAACTGGAAGCACAACAACAACAAATCGAACTACAAAACCTTAAGTTAAAAGAAGCATCACTGCTCAAATCGCAGTTTTTGGCGACAATATCTCATGAACTGCGGACACCGATGAATGCTATTATTGGCTTCTCACAACTATTACTGCGCCCCAAATGTGGCGACTTGTCACCTCAACAAAGGGATATGGTGGAACGCATTCTCAATAATGGCAAGCATTTGTTAATGTTATTAAATGAAGTTCTTGATTTTTCTAAACTGGAAACTGGTCGATTAAGCCTGAAACCAGAAATATTCGATTTATCACAGGTAGTTAAAGCAACTGTCGCTGAAACATTTTCTTTAGCAGAGGCAAAAAAGCTTTCTGTGCAGGTTCAAAATAACTTACAAAATAGTATGGTATTTAATGACCCTGTTCGTTTGCGACAAATTTTAATGAATCTACTCTCGAATGCGATTAAATTTACAGAATCCGGTAGTATTGGCGTAGACGTAAAAGAACTGCCAGATCATCAAATAGAAATTGCAGTTTGGGATACAGGTATTGGTATTGATCCTTCAGATTTAAAATATATTTTTGAAGCTTTCCGACAACTTGACCAGAGTATAACTCGTAAATATCCTGGTACAGGTCTCGGTTTGCCAATTGTAGATGCACTAGTCCAAATGATGGGGGGCAAAATCACTATCGAAAGCCAATTGAATCAAGGTTCAGTGTTTCGGATAGCAATACCACGTCAAGTTTCATCATCTAAGCAACACAATCAAGATGGATCATCAAAAATTTCATCAACAATTTCTCAGGTATTACCATCAAAAAAGACTTTAAGTAAACATTCAGAGTTACTCCATCTGGCACAGGATCAAGTGCAAAAAATACCAAGAGAAAGAGGAATGTAATTTTAGTCATTGGTCATTGATTAGTAGTTAGTAAGTTGGTATATATTTGGTTGCTTCCAATAACAAATGACTGATGACAAATGATTACAATAATATATTAGTTATAAACATAATATGTTTTCAAATATAGATAAGAAAGTAGAAAAAATTCTTGCTGTTGATGATACTCCTGACAATCTATTCTTACTACAGACAATCTTAGAAATTGAGGGGTATGAAGTTGATTTAGTGTCAGATGGCGCAACCGCCTTAAAGCAAGTTGAAGAATCTCCGCCAGATTTGATTTTATTAGATGTGATGATGCCAGGATTAGATGGCTATGAAGTCACACGACGTATCCGTAATCACCCTTTTCTAGATTATATTCCCATACTGCTATTAACAGCGTTCCATGATGTCAGTGTTGTGGAAGGTTTGGATGCAGGTGCAGACGACTTTATCCGCAAACCATTTGATCAAGATGAACTATTGGCAAGAGTGCGATCGCTACTACGCTTGAAGCATAGTCTTGATGAACAAAAAAAATTATTTAGTCAGCAGGAAGACTTTGTCTCACGTTTAACTCATGACTTACGGACTCCTTTGGTTGCTGCTGACAGAATGCTGAATTTGTTTCAGCAGGAAACATTCTGCAAGATTTCGCCAGAGATGAAACAGGCGATCACAGCAATGATTCGCAGTAACCAAAACTTGTTGGACATGGTTAACACATTGCTAGAAGTCCATCGCCTGGAAGCAGGTAAAAAGACAATGCAATTTGAAAACTGTGATGTTTGTGAAATCGCAGCAGAAGTGGTTCAAGAATTAAATCCACTCGCAGATGAAAAAGAAATACTTCTCAAAGTAGATGTTAGCCAATTAGATCAACAGAATCAAAATGATTGTATTGTTTTAGGCGATCGCTTAGAACTACGACGAGTAATGAGTAATTTAGTTGGAAATGCGATTAAATTTACAGATATAGGTAGTATAAACGTTCGGATTTCCACTACTCCTCCATCTTCTATCGACAAAGGACAAATCAAGATAGAAGTAGAAGACACCGGATATGGAATTTCTGCTGATGATCTACCAACACTATTTGAACGATTTCGCCAAGGTAAAAACAAACGCGCTGGTAGTGGTTTGGGATTACATTTGTCACGTCGCATAGTTGAGTTTCACGGAGGAACAATCGAAGCTGCTTCCCAATTGGGTAAAGGTAGTGTTTTTACAGTACATTTACCAAGAAAATAAATACAACTAGTTAAGCAAAATTAAATTCATTCTTGGAGTTCGGGAACTCTTAACAAGGAACAGGAAGACAATGTGTATGATTAGTTCTGCTTGAATACTTACATAGCATTCTTAAATCATTTGTGAACTACAACAACCCCAACTTCTACAAGAAATTGGGGTTCTGGATATTTAGATTTTCACAAACCAAACAGGAGTCCTATATATATTCCTTTCAGACAATTTACTAGGAACTTGTGTTTCAGAGAAAATACTTCATTGGGATGGTGATCTGAAAAAATTTTGCCTCTATTCTTTAATACAGCAAGCTCATGAATTATCTATAAGTCAATTTACGTCAATGACTTTTTTAGGTTACACTGCTGGTGATAACTCAAAAAGTGAGGTATTAGTTCATTCCTAAGAGTCTATTTTTACCCGTTAGTTGCTTGTTATTTTTTAGTTTTGAACTACTCACAAATAACAAATTACTAATGACTCTTGACACTTGATTAATTGCTATACTTGTTGACTTATTACTAGTGGTCTATATCTTTGTGATCAAAAATATATGACAGAATCAATTCCAACTCGTGGTCAAGTAGAACGCACTTTAGCACAACGTATACAGGCTTTATACCGCGAACAACTCGGACATCAGCCTAGTAAAGTAACCTCTCGCCTTTCAGAGCAAAATCTAGTGATTGTAATTGAAAATTCTATTACACCACCAGAACAGTTGTTGGCTCAAACAGGTAGACAAGAACTAGCTGAACAAGTTCGTTCAGATTTAGATGAAGCTATTCAACCCCAATTAAAAGAATTAATTGAGGAGATTTTGCATGTCTCTGTAGTAGAGATACTGAGTGATGCGACTCTAGAAACTGGTCGTTCAGGGATTATTGTTATTTTATCTGAAGCACCTGATTTTCGTAATCCCGTCTCTAGTTCCAAAATGAAGAAGAAGGCTTCATAAAAAAATAAATTAATTAACCTAGCCTTCGTGTACTCCCGTCTTAACATAAATCCAGAGCTGAACTCTGTTTTAGTTTGCCTTTAAGATGACGGGAAACCATATTTTCTAGATCTTCAATCATGTAAGGCTTACTGATGTAATCGTCAAAGCCAGCCCTGAGAATACGCTCTCTATCCTCTAAACTAGCTAAAGCAGTTACCGCAACAACATTTATATGATGTGTTAACGGTTCTTGTTTTAAGCTCCTTACCACATCGATACCATTAATTGTAGGTAACAAAACATCTAGTAGTATCAAGTCTGGCTGATACTCTTTAGCTACCAATACTGTTGTGGAACTATCAGTCTGACAAATCAGCCTACAGCCAAATGATTCCAAAGCATAGCTCATCAACAGCAGGTTGTCATCATTGTCTTCCACCACCAATATTAATGGCGGTTGGAAGATTTGTTTATTTTCGTCAGCCATAAACACTTGTGCCAGTTTCATTACTTCTCCAGGCAATCTCATGTGCATTCGTCGTTCCTCCTGAACGAACTGACGAGGCATTCCCAGAGCGGTTGAACAACGCTCATTCAAGACTGGCTCGTTTATCAACCTCATCAAGTCTATACTCTTTGCCCTATGCAACAAACTAAATAGAGGAAAAAGTATATCAAGCTGAAAGAATGTAGCTATACGTTATGATTATAAACAAAATAAAGAAAATATTTAGCAAATAAATTATAAGTACTTAATATATTTAAGTTTTTTTTAATAAAACTTCTCTAATGTTGCTGTTGAGCCAGTACAAGTACTGTACATTACGTTATGTCCCATCTCTTAATATTTACAAAATAAGAATTGTCAACATATTTATCACATTTTTTTCTTATATAAAAAATAATAATTTTATAAGTATAAATACTTTGTGTGTTTATTTGTGTGGCGATCGCTCAGATGCATAGCTAAACTAGCTTAACATATAAGAAAATTTTGTAGAGATACGAGAACCATAGCCTCTCTACTGATTTTTGGGTGATTACAAAACATCAAATCCCAAATCTAAAAAAAATTCCTTTTACCCCTTGACACTTTTTGTAGTACGCTAGTAGTATGTAGATAACAATAAACAAGTTAGACAAACACAAAAAGTCTACCTCCCAAAAAAATATATAAAGGAGGTTGTAATATGATTCATATTCGCTTTGAAGGTCGTTCCTATGATGTGAGCGAGTCGCAACTGGGCTTAACTGCTAAAATGAATGACATAGCTATTAAGCAGCGACTGGCGCAACATTTTGATGTACAACTAAACCGCTTTGAGTTTTACGTAATCGATCGTAGACCAAGTGGAGATTTAATAGTAAGACCAGAAGCAGTTTACGGATAAAAAATAAATTTTTGTTCCGCATCCTAATAAGTGAAGCTTACATACCTACAACCTCCACCAAATGGGGGTCTAGCCAAAAAGGTTAGACAAAACATGTGAATAGCTTTGCTAACTTGTGCGGGACACTATAATTCCCGATTATTAAATAATTCACTCCGCGCCCTAACAGGAAAAGCTTACATACTAGCCGAATAGGTACAGGCGCTTGATTGCAGATCAGGATAATGTAGGTTCAAATCCTACGTATGAACAAACAGCTTTTGCAACTTGCGCGGAGTGACTTATAAATTCAACGTTTAAATCATCAATAATGAGTCATGAAAATGGCAAATACCAAACAATTCATGATATCGAAAATCTTGTAACTGCATTCCAAAATTGCACCTTACCACGATGTCAGTGGAATCATATTGCACATTTGACAGTGGCATTATATTACCTCATATATTATGGGGAAAAACAAGCAGGCGAACGTATTCGTCAAGATATCCAATGCTATAACGCAGCTATGGGTATCCAAACCACCAAAGATAGTGGTTATCACGAAACTCTCACCCGGTTCTGGGTTTATATCGTGCGTCGTTATTTATCGGTTAACCAACAGCAAGCCTCTTTATTGCAGTTAACTAATGGACTCATTGATAGTTACGGTAATAAGCATCTACCACTACAATACTACAGCCGGGATTTGTTGATATCCTGGGAGGCTAAAAATAGCTGGGTTGAACCAGATTTGCAACATCTTGATGTTTTTTATTAACTGTTGCCGTACCCTGATCGCGGAAGCTTACATACTCCTAATATAAGCAACTTAAAAAACAGAGTCTACGTCTGAAGCCGTCTTCAGGCTTATGCTTCCTCTACTTGTGCGGCAATTTTAATACTATGTCTAAATGTATAATTTGACATCCAAGTTTATTGCAGTTATAACAGTAGTTGTCACCGCGCCCTCACAGAAAAAGCTTACATACTAGCTCAATTGGTAGAGCATTACCCTTATAAGGTAACCGTAACAGGTTCGATTCCTGTGTATAAACCAACAGCTTTCTCAACTTGCGCGGTGATTTTATTCACCTCGTAGTGTGTGACAACTACACTCCACGGTTTTAGATTTTGGTTGCAATTAAAAAATCCAAAATTCCTAATGGAGGTAGTACCCATGAATATAGTAGAACGCGACTTGCGTTTAGAACTTCTCAACAGCTTGCTAACTACGCCTCACCGCGAGTTGGAGAAGGTAGCAGAATTCCACAAGTTAATCATAGAACTTGACCCCATTTTCTACGGACATCTGGCTGTATGGTATCAACGCAACGGTGATGTCCGCGATCACAAGGAAGTTTTTTTGGGACATCTGCTGACAAGCAATGTGACTGCACATCGTGATGCTGGTTTTATATTGCTGCAAGAGTTTCCACCTTATCAAGTGGCGCGGATTGTGGACTTTATGAAGCAGCAACGCGGTAAAGTTCCCCGTTCTGCACGTACTGCTGTGCAACGCTATTTGCGATCGCGAGAACTAAACCACCAGTTTTTTGATCGCGCTGCTTTACGGGGACGTAAGGCGATGAAGCATCTCTATGCAACTTTGCATATTAAACCAAGTATGCGTGCAGATGCGGTGTTATTCAAAAATGCACCACCAGAAGATAGTTTGGCTTATATTCTCAAACAGTTGGCAAAAGCAGAAACAACATCTGCACAAGCAGCTTTGATTGTTGAGCATAACATTCCTTACACTATTGCCATTGGTGCAGTTAAGCAACTTACCCCAACCGTTTTGGTGGCGTTGATTAACTCTATGTCACCGCAGGAGGTAATTAACAACCTCAAATCTCTGAAGCAACGCGGTGCGATGGATCACCCTGAAGTCAAGGCGTTGATTGATGGGAAGTTAGAACAAGCGGCTAAGAGTGATAGGATATCTGCGTTCAAAGCCACAGTCGCTGCTGATGTCACCCAGCTGGATGCAGAAACTGCGGCACGACTGGAAAAAGTCGCCAACGAACAAGTTAAAAAGCGCGGTAAAATTGCCAAGCCGACAGCTTTGTTGGTTGATAAGTCTGGAAGTATGGATGTAGCACTAGAGGTTGGTAAGCAAATAGCTGCCTTGATTTCTGGTATTACTGAAGCAAACTTGTTTGTTTATGCTTTCGACACCATTGCTTATCCAGTCAAAGCCACTGGTAGTCAACTATCAGACTGGGAAAAAGCGTTTCAGCATATTTTCCCCAACGGTGGAACCAGTGTTGGTGCGGGTTTAGAAACCATGCGTCTGAAAAAGCAGGTGGTAGAACAAATTATCATCGTCACCGACGAAGGCGAAAACACCCAACCATACTTTGCTGCTACTTACCAAGCTTATCAACGCGATTTGGGAGTTATGCCGAATGTGATTATTGTCAGAGTTGGAGGCTGGTGTGATTACATTGAACGCAATTTGAAGGAGAAGCAAATACCTGTGGACACCTTCACTTTTGCCGGAGACTACTACTCTTTGCCAAATTTGGTCCCATTACTGTCTCGTCCATCCCGACTAGAATTGCTGATGGAGATTTTAGATACAGTACTACCTGTGCGGGATGACAAGTAAACTAATATCTAGCGACATTGCCGCTAGATATTGATTGAGTATTGTTTATACTAAATTTACAAGATTAAGAGCGGAAACGTTTCTTATACCGCCGGGAATTAGCAACCGCTTTAGCTTTCCGCTTGTTTTTCTCAAGAGGAGTTTCAAAGTGACGATGTTTCTTTAAGTCAGGCATAATTCCCGCCTTGGAAACTTGGCGTTTAAATCGACGTAAAGCTGACTCAAGTGCTTCGTTTTCGCCCACTACTATTTGGGTCATTCTATCTCCTACTTAGATATTAGTACTGGATAGCGGTCAGTCCATAAACATTTAATTTGCTTTTTTGGTGAGGGGAAAAGTAAGGGAATACTCAACAATGTTTCCTTGTTTACCTCAAAACCGAAAATGTGCCACTCAAATGCACTTTCGCTTCGTCAATCCAGTCAACTGAGAACAAAAATGGGCAGACTCCCTGCCTGCCCAAGAGACTTAAAAGTTAAACTTTGTTTTTAAAGCTTAGTAACGACGTGAGTATCCTCCGCCATTGTTTCCACCACGTCTACCACCACCACCACCAAAGGAGCCTCCCTCTGATTTTGGTCTTGCTTTATTAACTTTCAGACTACGACCCATCCATTCAGCAGTGTCAAGCGCTTCAATTGCCGCAGCTTCTTCTGCCTCTGATCCCATTTCTACAAAGGCGAATCCTCGCACACGACCTGTTTCGCGGTCTACAGGTAATTGAACGCTTTTAACCGTTCCATACTCTGAAAACACCTGCTTGAGGTCATCTTGTTCAACCTCATAGGAAAGGTTACCAACGTAAATCGACATAAAACATCTCCAGAATCACATGGCGTAGAGTTTTAGATCCGGAGAAGTCTGTAATATAAGTACAAATAAAAACAAACCGCACAACCGAATTTAAACTTCCGTTCATAGTTTATCACAAATTTGTAAGATTCAAGCAAATTAATTAATATTTAAAATTCCATGAAACCTCTTAATTACGTTGACTTGTGCTTTGTTATAGATACAACTGGCAGTATGGGTAGTTTTATTCAGTCAGCACAGCAACAATTACTAAATGCTATCAAAGTGCTGTCAGTTAATAGTAATATTGATTTACAAATTGGTTTGGTAGAATACCGCGATCATCCCCCACAAGATCACTCTTTTGTTACTCGTGTTTACCCGCTTACGGCTAAGTTGCAGGCAATGCAGAAAGTCATCAATCAACTTAGGGCTGATGGTGGTGGTGATGGGCCAGAAGCAGTATATAGCGGTGTCTACGACGCTTGCACAAAAATGAAGTGGCGTCAGCACAGTTGCCGTTTCCTTTTACTCGTCGGTGATGCACCACCTCATGGTTTTGGCAAATGGCTACAAGAAAAAATGTTTGATGCACGCAAGTATCATAATGGTGATGCTTGGCCTGATGCTTGTCCTAGTGGGTTCGATGTCCAGTCAGTAACAGCAACGGCAGAAAATCACCAAGTTATGATTCATGGATTATGTATGAGTGGTGATATGCTGGCACAACAAGCATTTAGAGCAATTGCTCAAATAACAGGTGGTCAATGTGTAGCAGTTAGCAACGCCAAAGATATCATCGATAAAATTGTGGGTGTATTGCAAAATGAGTTCTCTAATTTGGAATTTGACCAAAAAGTTTTGGAAACTGTGCAGCAAATAGGACATTTAGATAGCAGTAAAACTGCTGAAATTTTAGATATGCCAAGATTACCAGTTGCAGCTGCGATCGCTCGGTTGGGTAAGCGGGGTTTCTTTGACCATTTGATCAAAATGCGATCGCGTTGATCAAATCTTCCTGCTTTTTTTTCAAACTTTTGAAATGACGGATCAAGACTGCCAAAGAATTGATACCATGCAGACTTAACAAAATCAACCAGCAGCATGTCTTCAAAACACTAAAGGCTGTAGGTCTAGTTAAACCCTCATGAATTGCAATCCTAGCCTCATCTAAATAAGCATTATATTCTTCCACAATAGGGAAATCATGGAAAACTCCTGCATTAATTCCATGTATCCCACTTACCCAATTTTTACCCATCTGAATTCTATCTAGTTGGGCAACTTCTAGGTGATATAAATCATGGTAATCAATACCAATACCACGCACCTTGATATTTTCACCAGCTATAGTAATTGGAATTAAGCTGATATAACCAAGACTTTTCTTTAATCCTACAATAGCGGAATTTTTACCAGAAATATCAATAAACCGCTCTACGAAATTACACAAAACACTGTAATAATCAAACCGATTTGTTGTATGATTTGATTTGCCAACAACAGACTGAAATGACTGAAAAGCTTTGTTGATATCTAAAATTTTTCCGCCTTCCAGATTAGTAGAAACAGTAAATGTCTTTTCTAAAAAGAAAAACAAATAAAATGGTATTTTGATATTAAATCTGTCCTCTTGCCAACAAATTCTGCTTTCTGGCATGATAGCTAAACACCGCTTTAATCGATTTTTATAATCAAGGTGATATTTGTTTAATTGCTCTGGCGATAACTGGTGACGACGCTTATAAATCACAAATGCACGCAACAGCAACTGCTTCATCCGGCGCTCAAAAACATGATTTATGCGATCGCTTTTGTTTTCCATCCACAAAGCCATAGCTAAAGCATGTTTTTGGCTTTTTGATAGCTTGTTCATCGCCTTGTCTGGTTCTGTCACTTGGCGAATATTCACAGACTTCATCGTTTTCAACAAAGAATAAACATAAGTATTCTGAAAGCTGAAGTCGTTAAAATCAATAATATTGTTCCTTATGCAAATACAGAACCTCACAGGCTTTTTGAGCTTGTCTCCCCAATCCCCAATCCCCGCTCCTAAAAATAGGGATATAAGCTTATAAATTCAGTAGTTGGATCGATTGTAGAACCTTTGTTCAAAATTCTGTCATTTAATAAGTCAAATTCAAGAGATTTATTGTTCTTTTTTCCTCCTAGAGTTTGAGCAATTTGATCAATAGCAATTGCAGCAGGCGATTTATTTTTTCCTAATACTAAAGGCTGACCATTATTAGTAGAAACAATCACACGATCATCTTCACAAATCGAGCCTAGAAGCGAAATTCCCAGAAGTTCTTGGACATCTTCAGGGGACATCATATTTAAATCGCGTACCATTCCAGGTCTAACACGGTTAACAATTAATTGAATGAGCTTAATTTTTTGTGCTTGTAGTAAGGTAATTACACGATTAGCATCACGTACTGAGGAAATTTCGGGTGTAGCGACAACTAAGGCTTCAGTTGCAGCTGCGATCGCAGTTTGGAAGCCTGCATCAATACCTGCTGGACTATCTATTAGTACATATTCATATTTCTGTGCCAAGTCGTTCAATAATGGTTTGATCTGTTCTGGAGTTACTAATTCTTTGGTACGCTTTTTTGCTGCTGGTAAAAGTGTTAAACCTGGTTGGCGTTTATCTTTTACCAAAGCTTGTTCTAAGCGACACTCACCAGCTAGAACATCAAATAATGTGTATATTATTCGTTTTTCTAGTCCCAACAGCAAATCCAAATTTCTCAATTCAAAATCAGCATCAACCAATGCTACCTGATGACCGATCTTGGCTAAAGCTATGCCTAAGTTGGCTGTTATGGTGGTTTTACCCACACCGCCTTTTCCGGATGTAATGACAATAATGCGAGTCATGATAGAAAAGCTCTATTTAGGACATAGGGCTAGCACCCTGTTTATTATCTCTACCAAAAACTTAAAGACTAACCGGAGCAAAATATGTTACTTGTAAAACTTTGTAAGGAAGTATTGCTGACGTGTAATTACTTATGAGCTTGTGTTAAATAAAGAAAAATTCATTATTACACCTGATTTTATGTAAAAATGACGACATCTCAAGTTTGTCAATGATTAAAAGTTAAATTTAACTTCTAAGTTATTCTACATCAGGCTTTAGCCAAAGCGATCGCATACCTAATAAATGTTTCAATTGTAATATTAATTACCACCCTCACAGAAAGTTATAATTTTTGACATTAATGCAGTCAAATTAATTCTGATTGCAACTCCAAAATTTAGTAACTTGACATGGTGTGACAAATGTATTATATGTTAATACATAAAAATTAAATTAGGCCTCTCTTAACCTGCTACTTCCCAATTCAAAAGTAGAGTAAATTGATTTGCAAAGCGCAAAAGCTGTGGATGCATAGACGCGCAAAAATTACTAAGAATCTGGGAGATTCATTGGAAAATAGCTATCCTTGAAAGAGCATGTAATAAATTACTATATATAGTTATTTTTCATGCAATGGATGCTTTGCAGTGCCTACTTATACGCAATTAGTTATTTTACTGAAAAAGTATAATTTATATATGTGCATCTTTAAGCATCACCACATTAAATCAGTAAATAATTGCATACCTGACAACTGATAACTGATAACTTATGGAATTCGATTACTTCAGACACAATGAAGGTTCTCCTGTTAATAACAACCGTCAAAGTTTACTCTCCAGTGGTTGGCGACCTTTGCAACGAGAATTTGACTGGGAGTTTCTAGGTCAACTGATGTTTCATGACACACAGGAGTTAACTCAAAAAAGTCTGAATTTAGCGAGTAGCATTGCGGAGACATTGGGACGCAATAATTATACTTGGTGGGCAAATTTGTTAAATATTGTTTCCGAAAATACACGCTACGAAGTTGAAAAATACTGGAACTATATCACACCAGATCCACTAACACCTGATTATCGTTACCAGGATGTTTTAAATACAGACACACCCATTACCCAATTTGTCAATCGTAACAGTATTCCTATCGATTATGTTCTCAATCGACTGCAAGAAATTACTGTAATGCGGGTTTTAAAATTATTAGGAAGTCCTGATATTATTACCCAATATTATTTAGAGAGAAATTTTTATTTTCCCGTAAATAAATTTATCAGTTGGGAACGACTAGATATCATTAATACTGTTTATGCATACTGGTCAAAAGATGATGTATGGTTACAAATTGACCCTTATGATCGGGGACGACGACACTATAGTTTAATGGCAAAAAACTTATCTCCATTAATTAACAAAGCGACTTATGATTTAGCAATCATGTTGAGTGGATATCAAAGTCGTGTCGGTAAGGTACAAAGCCAATATCAGATTCGCACCTTTCCGAAAGATATTCAAAACTTTACTGACATAGTTCAGCAAGCAGTTCTGAATCAACATCAATTAGCAGTTTTAGTACATGGTAAACCAGGAACAGGGAAAACTGCGTGGACACAAGCATTTGCCAAAGAAATTTTGGTGTCACTTGGCTTTGTAATTTTTATTTTGGATCATGATGCGATCGCCAATTTTGTACCACCTACATACTTAGAGCGAATTTGTATTATTATTAATGAGGCAGACAATTTGGCTCAAGACCGTGCTAGCGAAGTTGCACAACAAAGTAACAAAACTGAGCATATTTTAAGCTTGCTAGATGGCACTTTGTACCAAAGTGTTGCTGACGACTCTGGAATTCTAATGCAGCAAAGGCTGGTAGTACTGATGACTTGTAACACCACAGAAAGACTAGATCCTGCGATGTTGCGAAAAGGTAGGGTAGATTTAATGTATGAATTTACTCATTTATTTGTTTAAACTAGAGAATGCGTGAAATCAAATCTTGTGGTGTGCTTGTCATGCGATCGCAACCACAAATGAGTTTTTTACTCCTGTTAAAACCTAACCGTTATGACTTACCCAAAGGTCATATAGAAACAGGTGAGGATGACATCAGTTGTGCTTTACGCGAATTATTTGAAGAAACTGGAATTAGATCTAATGATATTGAGTTAGATCAGCAATTTCGATTTCATGTTAGTTATCTAGTCAAATCTAAGCGGACTCAAAACAAAAAAGCAGAGAAAAAAGTTATCATATTTTTAGGATGGCTAAAAAATGAAGTCCTAATCAAAACCACTGAACACAGTGGTTTTATGTGGGTAGAATGGAACCCACCACATACAATTCAACAAAAAACTATTGACCCTTTGCTACAAGAGTTGGAAAAATATCTGTTTCAGCCGTAAATTTTTCGGGAATTGAATCTGAAGGCGTTGTATTAGTGATTAATAAAATTACGTCTTTTCCAAGAATGTCATTAATATTTACGATGAACTAAATATTAATAATGATACCCATATGAAAAAAGAATGGGATAGATGGATTGACAAAAATCATACCATTTTGCCAGAAATCTAATACATTTAGCGATAAGGAAAATAAGTAAAAGGATTTGTATCAATAAATTTGCGAAATTATCTCAGATTTACAAAATCTAAAATCCAAAATTGTATAAGGGATTGAAATTCCAGTGAAAATACAACAACTCATTTCAGAAGCACTGAGACTTCCGAATAATGCGATCGCTTATCATGTCAGTCAGGAATTAGCAGCACTATATCCTAGCAAAGCAATGCTGGAAGGTAGTGACTCTAGCTTCGATATCGAAAGATATGCTAACGCCGATCTTTGCACAATTGAATATGATCAATCAATCCACAATCAGATTATTTCTGCTTGGGATGGTATGGACAATACGATTTATAATTATACAGAAAATGCCTGCTTTGAGGTCACATGGGAAGGAGATAAACTCGAAGTAATTTTGCTCAGTTGGCAGCAAGGTTATTGTAAAGAAAGATACTATTGGATTTTAGCCAAAACTCTAGAAGTTGCTGAAGACTTTTTTGCGGCTGTTTGCGAGTGGAACTCAGAAATTCAAAGTGAAATTTTAGTTTTTGAAGATGGTTTTTGGTCAAAAGATGCCGATTTATTTGAGTCTATTCAAAACGCCAGTTTTGATAATCTAATTTTGAGTGGAACTCTTAAACAAGAGATTCAAAATGACCTAGCACACTTTTTGACTGCGCGAGAGACTTACGAAGCTTATGGTGTACCTTGGAAACGCGGAATTTTATTTATCGGTTCTCCTGGAAATGGTAAAACCCACACGGTAAAAGCTTTAATTAATCAAATGCAAGTGCCATGCTTATACGTTAAAAGTCTCAAGTCTCAATACGATAATCCCCATCATAATATTCAGCAAGTATTCAAACGAGCGCGACAATCTGCTCCCTGTATTCTTGTTTTAGAAGACCTTGATTCTCTCGTTGAAGGTGAAAATCGTTCTTTCTTTTTGAATGAAATTGATGGCTTTGCTGCTAATACAGGGATAGTGATTTTAGCCTCAACAAACCATCCAGAAAAAATCGATCCAGCAATTTTAGATCGTCCGAGTCGGTTTGATCGCAAATATTATTTTGAATTACCAGGTTTAGCAGAACGTATTGCTTACACTAACTTGTGGAACGAAAAATTTAATTCTGCTATGCGTTTGTCAGATGCAAGTATTACTCAGATTGCAGAAATGACTGAGGGTTTTTCTTTTGCTTATCTGAAAGAACTATTTCTTTCTGCCATGATGCAATGGATCACAGAGATGAAAATTGGTGGTATGGAGCAAAGCATTATTTCACAAGTTACTAATTTGCGAGAACAAATGGAAAGCGCAAATAGTAATTCAAAATCAGGAGAATCTCATGAAACTCCAACGGTTTGAAGATGCAAAGCAATTTTATGACAAAGTGAAAAATTATTTGCTGATTCATGAAGCAATGCATAACGTGCAGTTTGCACTTTGTCACGCCTTGATTCATAATCCGGAACGCTTCGACGAAAAACCCTATTTAGCAATTGTGGAGACAGATAGAGATATCATTGCAGTAGCTATGAAAACAAAGTCTCTCAACTTGTTATTGTCAAAGATACAAGATTTTGCGGCGATAGAAGCGATCGCTCAAAATCTGCACTCTACCCAAAATTTACCGCCAGGAGTCAATGGCCCTATAGACGAGGCAAAAGCCTTTGCAGAGAATTGGCATTCACTCACAGGTCAATCATACCAATTAAAAATGGCCCTGCGTGCTTTTCAACTAGAACAGGTGCAGACGATTTCTAAAGCAAATGGTCACTTGCGTCAGGCGACACAAAGCGATCGCGAAATACTCATCCGTTGGTTTGAAGCCTTTCTACTTGAAGCTTTGCACACTCCTCCAAAACATACAGAACGCGCTGTTGACAACCATTTGCAGCGCGGTACTGCTTACATTTGGGAAGATAGAACCCCCGTCTCAATGGCTTGTCATACTGGTGTAACACCCAATGGTGCAGGAGTCAGTATGGTATACACACCACCAGAATATCGCAAAAAGGGCTATGCCAGTGCTTGCGTGGCAGATTTGAGTCAGACTTTACTGAATCAAGGGTATAAATACTGTTTTTTATTTACTGATTTAGCCAACCCAACCAGTAACTATATTTACCAAGCAATTGGTTATCAAGCTATGGGTGACTTGCATGATTACTCTTTTGTATCTAACTAAATCAGGATTTATATCAGGTTTATAGCATGTCACAGTTTAATTGTGTCACTTTTGCCGATATCGAAACAGCAGCCAAGCATCTTGCTGGTGTTGCTCATCGTACCCCGGTAATGACTTCAAGAACTGTTAATCAACGCACCAATAGCCAAGTTTTCTTCAAGTGTGACAACTTTCAACGCACAGGTTCTTTTAAATTTCGTGGTGCATACAACGCACTCTTACAGTTATCAACAGACCAAAAACAAAAAGGTGTGATCACATTTTCATCAGGGAATCACGCTCAAGCGATCGCTTTGGCTGGAAAATTGCTCAACATCCCGACAACTATAGTCATGCCAGATGATGCTCCCACTGTCAAACAGTCAGCAACTCGTGGTTACGGTGCAGAGTTAATTTTATATAACCGTAAGACAACTAATAGGGAAGAACTAACCCAAAGTTTGGCTCAAGATCGGAGTTTATCAATTATTCCTCCCTACGATCATCCCCATATAATCGCGGGACAGGGAACAGCAGCTAAAGAACTCATAGAAGAAGTCGGCGGATTAGATTTACTATTAGTTTGTTGTGGTGGTGGTGGTTTACTTTCCGGGAGTGCGATCGCAGCTAAAACACTTGCACCTAACTGTAAAATAATTGGTGTAGAACCAGAACGCGCCGACGATGCTACCCGTTCTTTTCACAGCAAAACTCTCCACACTATCAATAATCCGGATACCATCGCTGACGGTGCGCGGACTCCCAGTTTAGGTAAAATTACGTTTCCCTTGGTATTAAATTACGTTGATGATATGGTGACAGTATCTGAGGAAGCAATTGTTCGTACCATGTTCTTTTTATGGGAACGCTTAAAAATAGTTGTGGAACCCACTGGAGTGTTAGCTGCTTCTGCTTTATTAGAAGGTGTTGTCAAAGCTTCAGACGCGAGAATTGGTGTGATTATTAGCGGTGGAAATGTGGATTTGACACAATTAGGACAATTGAATTTATGAAAGATTCCCGCCTCATCAAAATCAGTAAATATCTCAGCAAACACCTCCGCCACCAACCTGATCGCATTGGTATTAAACTTGCTCCTGGTGGTTGGGTTGCTGTTGATGAATTATTAGCAGCTTGTCAAAAAAATCAGTTTCCTATTACCCTTACAGAACTCAATGAAGTTGTCGCTAACAACGATAAAAAACGCTTTTCTTTTAATTCCACAGGTACTTTAATTCGCGCTAATCAAGGACATAGCACCGAAGTTGATTTGCAACGAGAACCTGTTGTTCCTCCCGATGTGCTTTATCACGGTACAGGACACAAAGCTGTGGAGTCAATTTTGCAAACTGGACTTAAGAAAATGTCGCGTCATCATGTGCATTTATCAGCTGATATTGCCACAGCCAAAACTGTTGGTGCAAGACATGGAAAACCAGTAGTCTTAACTGTAGATTCTGGAGCAATGCATGAAGTTGGTTACAGTTTTTATTGTTCTGATAATGGAGTCTGGTTAGTAGCTCATGTCCCGCCAGAGTATTTGCAAAAAACAGAATGAAAATAAAACAAAGTCTACAGATGATCAATAATTTCAATAGCCGTCTTCAGCCAATCAATATAAGTTTGTTCTCTGCGTAACACCAACTCTAATGCAAGCCTTTGCATAATCTGCTCACGAGTTGCATATTGATCTCCAAGCACTGGTAAATTAGTCTTTTCACACTCAGTTAGTTTTTCAATATGTGCAGCTAGCTGATGTTCTAAAAGTTGCACGATCGCTTCATTGGATAATTCTGTGGCGAAAAATAATTGAATTAGCAATGGTTCTCTTAATGTTGGCAAAGGCTGAGGAGATTGTAACCATCTAATTAATTCCGCTTTTCCCGCCTCCGTTACACTATAAATTTTGCGATTAGGGCGATCGCACTGAATTTCAATGGTACAGTTAATCCAACCCTGTTCAAGGAGTTTATCAAGAGTTCTGTAAATCTGTGCTTGGTCTGCTGGCCACAAGTGAGCAATGCATTGATCGAAACAGCTTGTTTTCAACTCGTAGCCTGTCCTCTGTTTTTCTTGAAGCAGACCCATAATTGCATATGCTAGCGACATAGACGGTTTTCCGAATATAAAGTAGTTTAAGCTCTATATGTCATTTTTGATATAGATGCTAATATAAGACTAATCATATATAAGAATCATCCAGCAAAGTAACTTTGATCACGGCGTACTTGACAAAACCCTAACTACCTGGTTTTAGATTGATCAGATTACCAGTTTTGGCCGTTGAGGATTTACAAACTGAATTGAAAGTGAGGAAGTGGCGATCGCCAAAGACAATTTATCAGATGCGAAATAACTATTGACTTTGTTGCTCATTGCTGGCGTACCACTCAACCAACTCTTAAGCAGAAATCATTCCAACCTTAAAACTATTGTAACGGGAGGATGGGTTCCATTGACTTCTAACACACTTTTACAGCGAATACATCAACATCAATATCTACGCGATTTGCGAAATAGATTGCTCCATCTTCATCGAATGTTGCTGGAGACAGAACGCATCACTTACGAACAGGCGCGTGGACGAGTATCGAACGGAGAACTACTGCGACTTGTCATTGAACATGAACAATTTGCTTGGCTACATCGCATATCTGAAGTAGTTGTGCAAATTGATGAAATGCTACAAGCAGATCAACCGATGTCACTGGAAGATGTCGAAAATATGATTGCTGATGTTCGCATATTGCTAACACCACAAGAAGAAGGTAACGCATTTGCCAGAAAATACTACGCAGCTTTGCAACGTGAAGCTGATGTTGTTCTAGCACATGCAGAAGTGTCACAACTGCTTGCATCGAAGTAAAGAACAGGGATTGGGCATCGGGCATCGGGCATTGGGCATGGGGCAACAAGTTCTTAATTTTGAATTTTGAATTTTGAATTTTGAATTTTGAATTTTGAATTGATATGTCTCCCCACACTTCCCACACTCCCTTGTCCCCGTTGCCCCTTATCCCCAAAGGGGGCCCCACCTTCCCCGATCCCCTCAAAACATTCTCTCGATCAAACATTCTGCAATCCGCTTTGCTGCACCCGCTTTCCCCATCCGTCGCAAACCATTTTCAGCAATCACATGCAATTTATCGGGGTTAGCAAAAAGCGATCGCACTACTTGAGCAACTTCATTTGGTTGTTCTACTAAAATTACACTTGGCCCCAAAAGCCGACTCTGTGTTTTGGCAAACTTGAGGTTAAACTGCGGGCCTTTTCCAGCAATAGTAATAGCTGGTTTACCCAAACCCACAAATTGTTCGGTTGCTGTTCCCGCCATGGCGATCGCCATATCTGCCATATGCAGGCAATCATTATAAGCTTTTTGTGTCAAGATAAAATATGCATTCTTTTGTTTAAATGTCAAGGCTTCAGTGTCAGGAATTGTCACAGGAGAATCTGGGTAAGGATGCCAACCATGGGATTGAAGAATTTGGTGCATACTGGCAAAATGTAAACTCGGAGCGATCGCACCTAAAAATACAAGTTTACCTCCAGTGTAGGCTTGTACACTTAGTTCTTGAGGAAGGGTGATGATCGCAGACACCGCCATCAAAATTTTTTGCCAGTTAGCATAAGCCTCTGGAGGGCGGGAACCTGGTAAAACAGTGATAATTAATGGCCGAGCTAATCCTGGATTTTCGCTGTTATTACTATAAAATCGTGCTGTCGGAAAAGTTGGTTCTAAACCATCCATCATAGGATTACCAACATCAAAAGCGGGAATCGGCCATTGTTGTAATATCTTTGTTGTCAACGAATCTCTAGGAAACACCGCTTTACAGTTGCGATGGCTCATTAACCAACGTTCCCAAGGATGATAAACTGAACCAGAAAAATGCCCTAACCGTGCTAATGGACTGCTGCGTGGCAATAATCCGTTTTCATCTCGTACATGGTACTCTGATTTCGCCGTACCGACAAAAGCGTATTTAGTACCACTCATCCAAGCAAACAATAACGGTATGATGTCCCCTACAGCTAAGATGGCGTGATTTTTGCCAAATTTTTGTTGAGAATTGGCCCAACTGCGTATAGTTTGAATTTGATTAAAAGTCAGTTGTATTAATCCCCCACCCAAATCACGTAGGAATTGCCGTCCATCCATGTAAATAAAACCACCAGAAGGCATGGTACGTACTGAGCCAATGACAGGTATATTTAACTTTTGGTAGGCGTATCCTTCCCCTACTAAAGGTAAAGCAAAAATTTCTGGTGGGTGGTATTGTTGCTGGAGTTCTTGTAAGATCCGGACTGCGATCGCATCTTCTCCATGACCATTACTTAAAACTAACAGCCGCAGATGAGAATTTATTTTCTGGTTTTTAGAGTTGGTGGATAAAGCAGAGACATCACTCATAATTTAGAAGGCAGCAGGCAAAAGCTAGATTATTTTACATGTTATTTGATTAGGTTAAGAAATACACAATATAAACTCAGCATCTTGAGCAAGACTACTCTTTTTGGGAAGATAAAGTATGTGCCAAATCTAAATCCTAACTGCTGAGTATGCTATCTATTATTTTAGGAGTCAGCCCGTTGGTTGGAAATTTAATCGCGACGGTGCTGACTTTTATTTATGTCTTTGGGTTAGTAGCCCTCATGAATATTTGTGTGACTCGTTTCGGTCTACCCCAAGATCTTAGCCGTAAAATTACACATATCGGTGCTGGTTCAATAATTGTTTTTTTGCCACTTTATAACGACTCACATTGGTCAAAATATCTAAATATTTTGATTATGGTAGTGTGGCTAATTCTTTTAATTCAAAAAGGTTTGTTTGCCAACCCTGATGACGAAGCAGTCAAAACCATGACTCGTACAGGAGACAGGCGTGAATTACTCAAAGGGCCACTTTATTTTGTCATTGTGGCTATTATTTGTGGAACTTTATTTTATAAAACTTTCCCTGGAATTGTTGCTATGACATGTCTAGCTTGGGGTGATGGTTTTGCACCAATTATTGGCTCAAGATATGGCAAATGGAAATATAAAATCTTGAGCGACAAATCAATCGAAGGAAGCTTGATAATGTTTATTTTTGCCTTTGTCGCTAGTATATTTTTTGTTTGGCTGATTATTCCCAGTGCTTTGAATCTTAACCGGATTTTAATAATTGCTCTTATGGCGATGATCGTAGAGGGATTTAGCCCCAAAGAAATAGATAACATCTTAATTCCAATAACAGCAATTGCAGTAAGTAGTTTTGTTTAACTCAGTTAGGACATATCAAAGAAACAAGATCCCCGACTTTTTCAAAAAGTCGGGGATCTTATTTTTTATCGAGTTTCAAGCTTGGATGTTCAAGCCCATATCACCGCATTCATTACCATAAGTAAGAAAGAGGTATTAAATTATTATTCAGGTTTGATGCTATTGAGATACGTATCAAAATCTACATATATCTGCGTATTATCACTATTTTGATTAAGTATTCTCCCCGCCGCCAAACCAGCACGATCTAGAAGTCTTTCTACAGCCTGTTTAGCATTAGTACCACGCTTGAGAGTAAATAAAAGATTATTGTTGTTACAAGTATCGTATGTGGTAGTAGCAGCGCATACAACAGGTTGTTTGTTGAGCGTACCAGAAATAATGGTTTTAAGAGTGCCGTTATCGTAGCTTCTTTGAAATCTATCCGATACTTCCCGACAACGTTGTGCAGGAGACAACTTAGAGGCAAAGTAATTGTTCGGAACCCAACGAATCATTGGTATTTTCCGGCCATTGTAAGTCTTAGCAAAGGTTGTAGGATAACCTTTGCTATTAGCGCAAAAGAAGGTTGTACCACTGGCGTAACTAGGCTGATTGGCAATTGCGGCTATCGTGGATATAGTTAGCAAGGCAATACCAGAAACTCTCGCAACTTTTGTCAATGTGGAACTACTACTGCTCATAAAAAGTGCGTGAATAATAAAAAAGCGTAAATCCCACTGTCGTGGGGATATAAACAGCTACAACTTTTATTTGTAGCATTTCGGAATCATAATCAGATATATCAGTAAAAATAACATTATTTTAATGTAGAAATAGTTAAAGAAGTGTGTTGTGTTGCTTTTTGCAATACATGTATTAAATTATACTATTTATTCTGATTATGAAATGCGATCGCACAGGGGAATATAAAAGATTTTTAGTAGAGAAATTTATTGATTATCACCCACATAATTTCTGTTTTTTCTATCAATAGGTTGATTAATTGCTCTACATGTTACGAACATAATTAGCAAGTGTAAAACCTTAACAAAAACATAAATTATGACTGAAGAATTCAAAAAGGGAGATCAAGTGAAGTGGAACACTTCTCAAGGTGAAACTACTGGTGAAGTTAAAGAAAAACTCACCTCATCCACAGAAATAAAAGGACACCACGTAGCAGCTTCTAAAGAAAACCCAGAATACTTGGTTGAAAGTGAAAAAACAGGGAAACAAGCCGCTCACAAACCCGATGCCCTAGAGAAAATAGAGGAATAATGTAGTTTTATGAGTAAAGATACTAAATCAGTAATTGATGAGTTTCGTAGCTCAGTTAATATGACAATCAAAGAACTACAATCTTGGTTGCAAACAGAAGAATCTGAATCTGTTGGTCAAAAAGATGGAGATTCAGAATCTATAGGACATAAATCTGGAAAACAAATTGTTAAATTATTAGAAAACAAAAAAGATGAATATAATGATGATGAAATATCGCACATGAAAAAAGTCATCAGTTATATCCATCGTCACCTAGCACAAAAACCCAGTGGAGATATAAAAAATACACACTGGCGTTACTCATTAATGAATTGGGGACATGATCCTTTAAAGGACGGGAAGACTTAGGGAACTCCAAAAAATAAATTATTCAACCCCCCCCTGCACTCATCAAAATTTATTCCCCCTGTCCTCCTTGTCTTCCTATCTCCCTTCCCTTGTCCCTCTGCAATTGAAAATTTTTTATTTGGATCGTCACTACAGAAACTTTGACAAGTCGTAAAGGGTCAAATAATGAGTCCAAATACACTACCAAGTCAGCTTTTGTGCTTTGTTCCAGCTATTTTCAAGTACGATATTGCCTTATAACAGACAAATGACTGCCGAAGGCTAATAGTAGAATAAGGTACAGGATAAAGCTGCATGGAAGGGAGGCAGGGAAATTGGATGAACTGAGGGCGGTACTCGAACTTGCCACTGAAGATGAATTGCAAGACTTAACGGCAATTATGTTTAGCCGTAAGTTCAATCCCCTAGATTATATTCAGACACCTGAACCGATAGAAATACAAAGCCAGGGTCGTGAAGCTTGGCTAGATGCACTGGAAGAACGCTTTCGTTTTTTAGCAGCCGATGGTGTGACGGTATTGCGAGGACGTACAAACCAAGTAACATATCGGCAAGCGCTAATCCAGGTCTGTAAATATTTAAAAATTCCTTATTCTGATGATTTATCAACAATCGATTTAGAAGCAGAAGTGTTTTTACACCTGCTAGGGCGGGTGTGGAAAAAATTGCCGGAGAAAGATAAACAAAAGTTAACTGCACAAGTTCAGCACCAGTTGGCAAAATCACAACTGAATGAACCACTACCGCTTTCTTTGCAGCGTGATCCTTTGGGTTTACTTTTCAAAGGAGGTAGCGCTTTGGCTGTCACCTCTGTGATCCAGCCACTGTTACTCAAGCAAATTGCCCGTCAATTTGCAATGCATTTTGCTACCTATCAAGTCACCAAACAAGCCGCACTGCAAGGTGGTGGTGCTGCTACAGTACAGTTTCAAAACTACGTAACATTGCAGATGGCAAAGCGGGGTATGGCTGTAAATGCAGCTCGTTATGGTACTGTCAAGAGCGTGTTTGCATTTGTAGGGCCGATGATGTGGGCTTGGTTTTTTGCGGATTTGGGATGGAGAACGATCGCTGTTAACTATGGTCGAATTATTCCAACTATCTTCGCCTTAGCTCAAATTCGGCTCACTCGTATGGAATGTTGGGAATTAGCCTGATGACATAGTCATTGGTCATTGGTCATTGGTCATTAATTATTAGACCTCTTGCAAAAGTTGAACTAACCCCCTCAGTTCCCCCGAAACGGGTAGTAATAAATCTCTCGTCGGTTTTGGGAAGGGTAAGGGAGGGGTTGTTGATTATTTTTGCAAGAGGTCGATTGATTAGTGGAATATAAGAAACAACTAACAATAAATCACAGACAAGTGACAAATAACAAATGACTAATGACTAATGACAAAAAACAAATGACCAAGTATAAATTACCATTTTTACGACATCCTGACTCAAAACTGCAATTTTCGTGGCATTGCGCCCAGTTTGGATTGCTAGTCTTTCCATTATTTCCATTATTGGGGAGTGTGCTTCTAGGTGTAGCGTTGTTAGGAACATGGTTAATAAAATACCGCAGAATTATTCGTCAACCCCAGAATTTGGGATTTGCGGTTTTAAGTATATTGCTCGTCATTAGTACTGTCTTTGCTTTTGATCAAAAGGAGGCTATTCTCGGTCTATCGAATTTCTTACCATTTATTTTATTTTTTGCTGCTTTTAGTGTCTTAATCCAAACACCACAACAACTGCGTCAACTATCTTGGATTTTGGTAATTACTTCTATACCAGTAGTCATAATTGGTTTAGGACAATTGTTTTGGGGTTGGACTACACCACCACCTTGGAAAAGTATTTTTGGTTGGGCGATCGCATCCGGAGGAAACCCACCCGGTCGTATGGCTTCTAGTTTCATGTACGCTAACACTTTGGCTGGTTATCTCGTAATTGTGTTTGTGCTTGGGTTGGGTTTGTGGTTAGAAGCATACAAGAAGTTAAGAGTTAATTATTCCCTGGATTTTCGTATCCTCTTACCTTTGCGTCTCCCTTCTCCCATTATGTCAGTTGTTTTGCTGACTCTCATAGTGATTCTTGATTTTGTGGGTTTAATTTTAACCAATTCGCGTAATGCATGGGCGATCGCTGTTTTTGCTTGTTTAATTTATGCACTTTATCAAGGTTGGCACTTTTTGGTCGCTGGTGTCACTGCTATGGCGACCAGTATACTTGTAGCTGCTTTTGCTCCTCCACCCATTGCTCAATTGTTTCGTAAATTAGTACCTGCTTACTTTTGGGCGCGGTTGAATGACCAAATGTATCCTGATAGACCAGTCGTCCTCCTCCGCAAAACTCAGTGGGAATTTGCTTGGTCATTAACTCAGGAACGTCCTTGGACTGGTTGGGGTTTACGCAACTTTACACAACTTTACAAAGCAAAAATGCATATTTGGTTAGGTCATCCTCACAACTTTTTTTTGATGCTTTCCGCTGAAACTGGATTACCCGCAACTTTATTATTTTGTGCTTTACTAAGCTGGATATTCATTGCAGGTATGCAACTGTTATTAAATTCAAAAGCTCTTAAAGCCGAAGATAAATTAATATTTTTTAGTTATCAAGTTGTATTTGGAGTTTGGGTATTATTTAATACAGCGGATGTAACGCTGTTTGATTTGCGACTCAATACCCTTTCGTGGTTAATTATTGCTGGCATTTCTGGTGTAGTTTATCGCTATAGTCAGCATGATAAATTCATCGCCAAGCACACTTAGTTTAGCAAAAAGCTATTTTATAGAGTTATCTACCTGAGCATTAACGAGAAAATAACTTAAGTATATACACAGGTGGCAGTTAAATATTGAGTTAATAAAATTACTAGTATCACATTTGTGAGTGTGGCTAATCACACATTAGTCACTGTTGCTGATTGTTGGGAAGGTGTAGGTACACCCGCGAAGGGTGTTATACTGCAAAACGGGCATCGTCTCAAAAGATGCCCTTTTCTAAGTATAAAATTATGTCATAAATTACACAAACAGGGTATAAAAGTTTGACCACCCTGGAAGGCGATAAACACAGATGGATCACGCCTTTGCTGCTAGATTAAAAGTTTACAGTTTTGATAATGCGATCGCACTGACTTTTATCCAATTCGCGGGGAAGAATTCTAAGAAATTCAACCATACCCAAGACAGAATCATCAATTTGAACATAATGAACTTTCAAATGATGCCAAATCCGTCCAATAATTTCACCACTTCACACTCACAATTACCTTGAATTTCCCATCTTAAGTATCTTAAGATAAGATAGACTATACAAAAATTCACTCTTTTTGGTAGTCTGCCAAAGTTAAACAATACAAGAGTGTAATACCAGGAGTAGGAAAACCAAAACTGGTGGCTTCAATCCCAAAACCCCAAGGTTATCAGCCTTTGGGAGTCATAATATATTAAATGTTAATTAGTGCTGAACTACTGCTGCAATACCATCGCTGTAAGCGCCGACCTTATTTAGATATCCACGGTGACTTCAGGGAAACAGATGGTGCAAATGATTTGCTAATCAAGTTGCAGCGAGATAAAATCGCGTATCAGAAAACAGTCCTCGCACAGTGGAATTCTTCCCGCCCTAGTTATCCCCAAGGTGACTGGTACAGAGGTCAAGCTGCGACTATTGAGTTAATGCAGCAGGGCGTAGACTGTATTTATCATGGTGTGCTGTTAACTCAGTACTCTGATATACACTTGCACTCATACGAGTTAATAGACACTCAGGAAGTTACAGATACAGAAAGTGAAGATTTTTCGGTATCCCCCCATCTAGGTTTCCCTGCGTCTTCTTCATCTTCACCTGTTTACCCTGATTTAGAAAGATATACCCTATTAAGTCGTCCAGATTTACTAATTAAAAAGCCAGGAAAATCTTGCTTTGGAGATTGGATGTATGTTCCGGTGAATATCGAACTAGGAAAACGTCCTAAGCAAGAGTATCAAACTGTAGCAGCATTTCACGCCCAAATTTTAGCGATGGTACAGCAAGCAGCACCAGAAACACCTTGGCTAATTTTACGCGGTAAAGAGGTCAGACATCCTGTAGATTTGATGAAAGCAATGCCACAAATGCATCGGATTTTGTGGGAATTGATTCAAACTCTGGAAATAAATAAAGCACCAGAGATATTTATTAGTCGTCAAAAGTGCAATCTTTGTCATTGGTACAGCAGTTGTTATGCGATCGCTCAATCTCAAAAACACCTGTCTCTACTCCCAGGGATCACACCCGTTCGCTACACTCAACTACAAGCACTAGAGATCACCACACTAGAATCTCTAGCTCAAACAAGTCCAACGTTAATCGAAAATCTACCTGGTTTTGATAGCCAAGTTGCTTGTAAAGTTATAGTCCAAGCTCAATCTGTCATCGAAAATCGCCCACTTATCCTACCTTCCCGTGACGAAATTTTGACTCTTGCTGAGGATAAGGTCACTGCAAGTGGATCTACTATAGCCAGTGGTATTGAGCAACAGCAGAATTTACTGCTACTTTCTCCACAGCAAATTAATTCCCTGAGTTTTAATGGTTCGTCTCCAGACATATTTACAGTACCGATTGAGCTTTACTTTGATATTGAAGCCCAACCAGATTTGAATTTAGATTACTTATTAGGTGTTTTGGTTGTTGATAGACAAACTAACACAGAACAATTTTATTCTTTGTTGGCAGAAAAACCAGAAGACGAAGAATTAATATGGCAGCAATTTTTGGATTTAGTGCGGCAATATCCGAATGCACCAATTTACCATTTTTGCGTCTACGAATATGACACAGTTAAAAGACTGGCAAAGCTTTACCATACTCCCCATGCTGTTGTACAGCCCATACTGAATCGCTTTGTAGATGTCTATGAAAAACTCACCCAAAGTGTAGCATTGCCTGTGGAAAGTTACGCATTAAAAGCGATCGCACGTTGGTTGGGTTTTGAATGGCGTCATCCCGAAGCTAGTGGTGCTAAGTGTATATACTGGTATGACCAGTGGTTAAAAACAGGCAATCGCACTTTATTAGAAAAAATCCAATCTTACAATGAAGATGATTGTCGCGCTACGCGCAGTGTAAAAGACTGGCTCGTTAACTTTTTTGCCAACTGAGTTATGATATCGTGTTGTTGAATTTTATTATTAGCAACACTTACCAATGCACTTCGTCAAAAAAATATTGAAATTTCCCAAATTTATTTTATTTTTCCTCGCAATTTTCATCATCAGTCTTTTCTTAAGTAATTTCAGAACATCAGCTGTTGAAATTGCAGATATAAAATTTATTGGTTCTACTACTTTACCTAAAGGTTTTTTATTTCAAAGAACTGAAGTCGGAGGTTTATCAGGAATTACCTATGATACTAAAAATGACCTGTACTATGCCATATCTGATGATCGTAGCAAAAAAGCTACGGCTCGTTTTTACACTCTCAAAATCAACCTGAACAAAAGTTCTCTTCAAGATAGTGACGTGACTATTGTTGGAGTTACTCCACTAATTAACGAAGCAGGTAAAAATTTTAGTAATGGTAGTATAGATGCGGAAGGAATCACCTTAACTAGTAAGTCAACAGTATTTATTTCTTCTGAAGGTGATGCTAATCAATTAATCAATCCTTTTATCAAAGAGTTTTCTCTATCTTCTGGCAAAGAATTAAGAACACTACCCATACCAAACAAATTTTTGCCTGATAAAAGTGGTAAAAAAGGTATCCGTAACAATTTAGCTTTTGAGAGTCTCACAATTACACCTAATGAAAATAATTTATTCACAGCTACCGAAAATGCTCTAATTCAAGATGGTTCAGAAGCAAAGCCAAATACTAGTAGTCCATGTCGGATTTTGCAATATAATCTCTTGACCAATAAACCAGAAAAAGAATTTCTTTATCAGACTGAAGCGGTCGCACCATTTTTTAATCTTTCTCGCAAGTTTGCTAGTGGAATACCTGATTTAGTTGCTCTTGATAATCAAGGACATTTTCTGAGTTTAGAACGGAGTTTTACTGGCTTAGGATTTTATATTGCTCTGTTTCAAGTTTCTTTAGAAAAAGCAACAGATATTCATAATATTAACAGTCTTTTAGCATCTGGCTCCCCAAATGTCAAACCAGTTCAGAAAAAACTACTATTTGATTTGAGAAAGCTAGACGTATTTTTAGACAATATTGAAGGTTTAACTCTTGGCCCCAAATTACCAAACGGACAGCGTTCATTAATTCTTGTCAGCGACAATAATTTTAATTCTCTGCAACGTACTCAATTTTTAGCTTTTGAACTCAAGATCGAATCACCTCTGATTAGATTATTGCGTCGTCTGAGAAATATTAATTTCCAGCGCTAAGGAAATACCCAAAAAATAAAAATTAACTACTACTAATGACAACCCTGACTAGTTAACTTTAGTTAACTTTATTTGTGCCGATCTACTGAACTCCCAAATCCACCGCTTCCTGATTTAAATTTACCCTTCCGAGCAAAGCGACCGCGTAGCGGCTCCTCTGGAGCATCGCTTTGTGGATGAGATGAGCCAAACAATATTAGCGTTTTGGGTAATCACTGTCCTCAAAGATTCATGGAGGTTTGTGATAATATGGGAGACTGCTGCATAAATTATAGAAATAGACAACTAACTCAATCATGGCTCTGACGCAACAGCGCAAACTGGAGATTATCTCCCAATACCAAGTACACGACACTGACACTGGCTCTGCCGATGTTCAAGTTGCCATGCTGACGGAACGTATTAACCGTCTTAGTGAACATCTGCAAGCCAATAAGAAAGACTTTTCTTCCCGTCGGGGATTGTTAAAGTTGATCGGTCAGCGTAAACGTCTTTTATCCTATATACAGAAAGATAGTCGAGAACATTATCAAGCTTTGATTGCTCGTCTCGGCATTCGTGGATAGGAACTTTTTGTTATGCCTGCTGAATCTGATCGCTTGCCATTTGAACCGAATAAAAAGCGTCAAAAACCTGCCAAGGCAGAAAGTAAACCCCAAAGTGTTAAGCAAGAACCTGTAAAAAAGGAAAAGAAAAAACCACGTTATAGCAAAGAAGAAGTTGCTATTCCCCAAGTAGTCAGCCAACGAATGATGCGTCGTGTGGCTGGTTTTGCCGGAATACCAACTTCTTTAGGGATTATGACCTTGGTTGTTAGCTATTTCCTTGTCACCAACACTAACATCAAACTACCTCCTGTTGCCGTTTTATTGGTGAATATGGGATTTTTTGGTTTAGGTGTATTGGGCATATCTTACGGTGTTCTTTCTGCTTCTTGGGATGAAGATAGAACCGGAAGTCTCTTGGGTTGGAATGACTTTACTACCAACTTTGGACGGATGGTGTCAGCTTGGCGTGAATCTCGGCAAAAAAAGAATACATAATTGCTAGCGCTCAGAGACTCAGATAATTGCTGATCTGGAAATAAATATTTTTCCAGCTATTGGGTAGATTTGAGAAAAGTTAGGACTTACGCACATTCTACGAATCCTTGGCCTTCTACCTTATGGAAGCCGCTTGCGCGTCTAAGGCGTCTTGGCGGATCAATTCAATAAAATTAAGCTTTTTGGCGATTTTTGCGTAAGTCCAGGAAAATGTTGAAGTTTAATAACTTCAACATTGCTAAACTCAGCAAAGATTAATATTCTTTTAACCCAATACAGACAGCAAAACTTCTGAGCGCTCTATTTTTTATTTGTTTTCTCAAAATTAATATTGTTTTACATCTATGTGATTTATTAAATAATTACTATAGATTCGTAACAATCAAAAGAGATTTGTACTAAAGCGTAAAGAAAAAACTAGAAGCCACAAACTCTAACTGAATTTCTTAGATATTAGATAATAATTAACAGCAACTAGCAATTAGCAACTGAAACATGATTGTAGTCATGAAAATTGGTTCCCCTGAAGCGGAAGTTAACCGCGTTAGTGAGGAACTCACTACTTGGGGGCTGACACCAGAAAGGATTGTTGGTAAACACAAAGTCGTAATTGGTCTAGTTGGTGAAACAGCCGACTTAGATCCCCTGCAAATTCAGGAAGTTAGTCCTTGGATTGAACAAGTATTACGGGTAGAAAAGCCTTACAAACGTGCTAGCCGTCAATACCGCCACGGAGAAGCGTCTGAAGTAGTGGTTAACACTCCTGATGGGTCTGTTACCTTTGGCGAACACCATCCCTTAGTAGTTGTGGCTGGCCCCTGCTCCGTCGAAAATGAAGAAATGATTATTGAGACGGCGCAACGTGTCAAAGCTGCGGGAGCTAGATTTCTCCGTGGTGGTGCCTACAAACCCCGGACTTCGCCTTACGCTTTCCAAGGTCATGGTGAAAGCGCCTTGGAATTACTCGTAGCAGCGCGGGAAGCCAGCGGGTTGGGTATTATTACAGAAGTCATGGACGCTGCGGACTTGGACAAAATCGCAGAAATTGCTGATGTTGTCCAAGTAGGAGCAAGAAACATGCAAAATTTCTCTCTACTCAAAAAAGTAGGGGCGCAACCAAAGCCAGTTTTGCTGAAGCGGGGAATGTCAGCAACTATTGAAGAATGGTTGATGGCTGCTGAATATATTTTGGCGGCGGGAAATCCAAATGTGATTTTGTGCGAGCGAGGAATTCGTACCTTTGACCGCCAATATACACGCAATGCTTTGGATATATCAGCTATACCCGTGTTGCGAAACCTGACTCACCTACCAATTATGATTGATCCTAGTCATGGTACTGGTTGGGCTGCTTATGTACCTTCAATGGCGATGGCTTCTATTGCTGCTGGGTGTGATTCCTTAATGATTGAGGTTCACCCTAACCCGAAGAAGGCTTTGTCAGACGGGCCTCAATCTCTGACACCAGAAGCTTTCGACCAGTTAATGCAAGAACTAGCAGTCATTGGTAAGGCTGTGGGACGTTGGCCACAACCCGCTGTGGCTTTGGCTTAAAGATCAGAAAAAGATAGAGGTAGAGACGCACAGAGGAGAGGACACGGTGACAAGGGAGAGTCTTTCATTTAAATTCCCCGTGTCTCCGTGTCCCGCGTCTTTGTATTACCGTGTCAAATTAACTAGCGTCTTCTGCTACCAAAACCAGTGCTACGACGAGTTGAAGAACTACGACCGCTACCAAAACTTCTACCAGAATTGCGTCTAGTAGAACTAGAGTTACCAGAGGGTCTGAGGGTACTGCTACCATAGCCAGAACCAGTAGGACGATTACCAGTAGTAGTACGTGGTGTTGTGCGTACAGTAGAGGTATTGGGAGTTCTACGAATGTTCCCTGTTGTACGGAAAGCTGTACGATTTCTGACTGCTGCTGGTGGTTGATTATAACGACTCTGATAGCTGGAAACTGCATCGCTATAGCTTCTGCCATAACCACCGTAACCAGTCAAGGGTACTCCTGGCTGATACACAGGTGGTACATAGTACTGGGGTCTGAACAATAGACTACCAAGGGCTTGACCTGCTAAAGCCCCAGCAAAAGGTGTCCAAAAACTACTTTGTTGACGGACGACTACTGTCTCCTGTTGTCCGGTTTGAGGATTTGTCTGAGTTTGGGTGACGTTGTGGACGTACTCGATTTTAAAATCTTCTGTTAAGTACATCGCTGGCTGTCCGTTTTCCACTTTCAGGTAAGTTTTTTTACCCTGTTTAATTTCATCATCGGTCAGCCGTGCCATTTGCAAATTTTCGGTTCTAACAGTTGGGGGTGTAGCGTTAAGCAAAAACAGAGTATATACTCCATCAGCATCGTCATATGTAGCTTGTTGGACTGGATACTGGCCATCTTTCAACTTACTGGTGTTTGTTGTCTGATTGCCATTATTAGCTTGTGGTTGATTTTGATTTGCTCCACCACCGCAGGCAACAGTGGTTAAACACAAACTCAACGTTAAAACAATTACTGTTAATTTACGCAAAATTTTCATCAGCATTTAACTATCTTCTCATCTTTGAGCTTAACAATTTCTAAATCAAATTGGGAATGGATGGGTGTTGCTAGTTGTTAGTTAGTTGTTCCAAACAACAATCAACTACAAACAAAGAGCATTACAAAGGTATCAACTCTGGATAGTATTGCAAAAGTTGATCGTTAGTGAGTTCATCACCTAATTGAGCAGGTGAAAAATGTACCTGAATTGCTTGGAGTTTATGGTTATAATGCAAATTAATTAAAGCTTTAAAAGCTTCTTTCAAGGCGTAAGTATTGGCGAGGTCGGTTTCTAATTCTGGTACTTCTCCTTGATAAGCAATTGTAATCATGACGACAACATTGCGCGTTACAGGTATGGAAAAAGAGTCATTATAATCAGACTCAGAACTGAAATCTGGCTCACTTTTGTAACGTTGGGCAGAGTCTGTAAACAACTCATTCACATAATCTCCCGCTTCGCCTTCATTCCAAAATACATCGCCTTCATTAGCAGCAGAAAGCCAGTATTCATCGTATTGCAGTAAAGTTTGGCAAAGTTCTACTAATCCTTCTCCTAAAACATTTAGATCACCATCAGAATCCATTGCTTCCCGCGCACCACGATTTAATACTCCCAAGATTGGTGCAACTTCAGACCCCGCTAAATGTAACATAATACGACACACTACATAGCGAGTTTTACCCATCATTCGATTAAAGGAATCGCGCATTTTTACTCCTAATATTTGGTCAGTGGTTATATAGTTTTTTATTTACCACTATTTACTATTTACTAACTACTAAATATTAATTTATATAATGAAATCCTTTGAGAAAATCAATCATCATGCTTTCAGAAGGTGCTATTACCTTGGTACTGCTTAGAGAAACGCTATTGTTTCTAGATGTATGAACATCAGAGATATCAACAAGTCTACCAAAGTGAGGATGATCATGAATAATTAAGCTTTGAGCGCTGGAATTAGTTAAAATCATCTGGGTTGGTGCTTGGAAAAACTTGATTTTCTTTGTGATTTTCAATATGCTGGTTAGCTCTTTGATCACAGCACTATTGTCTATCACTTTTTCAACCAATGTAGTTAATTGCTGCAAGTGCTGAGGAGATAATGAACTGATAGAATAAATCTTTTCACTGTTCATCATCGCCAATAGTGTACGAATGTTGTTTTGAGTGTTTGTAGAATCTTGGAAGGGAAGAATTACCATGTAAGCTATAGGCAATAAATTAACATCGCTATCAACACGAAATGTAAAAACTGTGCGGCGACGTCCAATTTCCATACTAGGAGGTTGTTTTAATTCTGGGTATTGTTGAGCTATTTGGTGATAAGCACCAGCAATGGCAAAATTTGCTTCATGATCTAAAGGTTTATCGACAATAATCCGAATTGTTGGTGGAGTTTCGTTAAAAAATTCGCGTGATTCTTCCGTGTTAAAATGTTGGATGATAGAGCGATCGCCACTAGGACTAAGATCAACCCATTCACAAATCATACCCTCGGTTTTTAAACCAAATCTGGAAGTCGAGTAAAGTTTAGCACCAGTTAAAGTTGCCCCTGATAAATCCGCACCGACCCACTCGGCTTTAATTAATTTGGCCTGAGTTAAATCGGCGTGAACTAAACTCGCATTGGTTAAATTGGTATTATTTAAATCTGCCCCGATGAGGCTTGCACCACTCAATTTTGCTTCACTTAAATCTGCCCAACTGAGATTTGCTCCACTTAAATCTGCCCAACGCAAATTTGCACCACTCAAATTCGCCCCACTCAAATTACTATGACTAAGATTAACCTTTCTCATTTCTGCGTTTCGACAATTGGTACCACTGAAGTCAGTACGGCTTAAGTCGGTGTTATTTAAGTTAGCCCCCTCTAAATTTGCTCCTCTTAACAAAGCATCCCGCAAATTCGCCTCGCTCAAATTAGCGTAGCGCAATACAGCGTGGCGGAGTGAAGCTTCTCGGAGATCCGCGCAACTGAGATTGGCTGCAAACAGATTAGCACGGCTCAAATCAGCGCGAATTAACTCTGCACGAAGCAGGGAAGCTGATTGGAGTTGGGCGTGACTCAAATCCGCTCTCATCAAATTGGCGACATTGAGACTGGCGTAGCTGAGATTGGCTTGGTTAAGATAAGCGCCACTTAATCTAGCTACATTTAGCTGGGCGTGACTGAGATCAGCACCACATAGATTTGCACTACTGAGGTTAACAACACTCAAATTCGCATGACTAAAATTTGCTTCATTGAGTTTTACACCACTTAAGTTGACTTCCGAGAGATCAACATTGCGAAAGTCCCTCTCTCCTGCTTCGTATTTTGCTAGCAATTCCTCTAAAGTCATTGGTTTATCTCACCGGATGTCAATTTGAATAGTGGGTAAAGTTGGATATCTTAACTGGTAATTGAATTTCGCTCAAAATCACAATGAATATTGGTATTTTAGGACTTGGACTAATTGGCGGCTCTTTGGGTTTAGATTTACGATCGCATGGACATTATGTATTTGGAGTCAGTCGTAAAGAATCTACCTGTACCAAGGCGATCGCTCTTGGTAGTGTAGATGAAGCATCTGTTGACATGAGTTTACTCACTGCCGTAGAGGTTGTATTCATTTGTACACCAATTGGGCTTATTATTCCCACAATTGAGCAGTTGATTACTCATCTGCCTGCTAATGTTGTAATCACCGATGTTGGTTCAGTCAAAACGCCGATAGTTAAGGCAATTTCTCCCCTGTGGACAAATTTTATCGGTGGACACCCGATGGCGGGTACAGCCGAAAGTGGTATTGAGGCTGCACAAAGACATCTATTTGTTGATAGACCTTATGTGTTGACACCAACTGCTACAACACCCACAGATGGGATATCTACTGTAGAGAAAATAGTCAAACAACTGGGATCTAAACTTTACTATTGTCCTCCCGAACATCATGACCGAGCAGTGAGTTGGATTTCTCATTTACCAGTCATGGTGAGCGCTGCTTTAATTACTGCTTGTCTGGGTGAAAGTGACCCCGAAGTGTTGCAATTATCACAAAAATTAGCTAGTTCTGGCTTTAGAGATACTAGTCGTGTTGGAGGCGGAAATCCAGAATTAGGAATGATGATGGCGCAGTATAATCAACAAGAAGTATTGCGATCGCTCCACCAATATCGCCATCATCTTGACGAATTAATTCACCTGATTGAGCAAGAAAATTGGACGGGTTTAGAAGAAAAGCTGAAATTGACTCAATCAAATCGTTCTGAATTTGTGGAAAATTGTTAGTGGTTATGAGTGGAGACAGGGAACGGGGAACAGGAAAAAAACTTTGATACTCGTCGTCGAGTCTTTTATACTCATTGACGAGTCTTTTATACTCATTAACGAGTTTAGCAACCTTGTAATCCTAACAGTTTGTGATACTAAAGCCTGTTTGCAAATATCTTCAAGTCGTCATGGAATAAAAACAAGATTATGTCAGCTACTTTTTTAACTACGGTTTTATTACCTATCGCGCTAGCTATCATTATGCTGGGGATGGGTCTATCGTTGCTGCCAGAAGATTTTCAGCGTGTGAGCAAGTATCCCAAAGCCGTCTCAATTGGCTTAATAAGTCAGTTAATTATTTTACCTATCATTGGTTTTTTGATTGCTAAAGTTGTGCCAATGCCACCTGCCATCGCAGTCGGATTAATAATACTGGCACTGTGTCCAGGTGGGCCATCATCAAATCTAATTACATACCTGGCAAAGGGAGATGTTGCACTCTCTGTCACGCTGACGGCACTTAGCAGTATCATCACAGTATTTACGATTCCCACGTTTGCAAACCTTGCACTCCAGTATTTTATCGGTCGAACTGCTACGATCGCACTACCGATTGGTTCAACGATGCTGCAAATTTTTCTAATTACGCTCCTCCCCATTGGGTTAGGAATGTTTTTGCGGCAAATCTTTCCAGAACTCGCTCTCCGCCTCGAAAAAGTTACTAGCCGCCTGGCGGTCGTGTTACTCGCGCTTATTATCATCGCACTGATTATTCGCGAGTGGGATCGCCTTCCTGGCTTTATTCTTCAGGTTGGAGTCTCTTGTGTACTGTTGAATGTCCTTTCAACACTTGCAGGGTTATATGTTAGCAAGCTGTTCAACCTCGGGTCTGCTCAGCAAATCTGCATTGCTATTGAAGTTGGTATTCAAAATGGTACACTTGCGATCGCAATTACTGCCGGACTGCTCAACAACCCTGATATGGCGATTCCTGCCGCTGTTTACAGCTTGTTTATGTATGTTACAGGATTTGTTGCTATTCACTACGGTAAAAAATTTGCTTCAATCAACTTTGTTCAATAGTGTCTAGGACTTTCAGTAGACCGAAAAGTTTGGCGATCACTAAAAAATAGTAGTGTATGATACAGTTTTTCGGAGAACGTCAAAAAGCTGATTGCTTTGGACATTGCTATCTTGTTATTCACAGTATAATCACCGTATTTCGTAGGGGTGAAGCATTTTGTATGAATATCTTTGTCCCCGTTCCCTGTTCACTTAATCACAATTTCGATAACCTACAGCTTTGGAAAAGTCTGTATTTCCAAGTTTGGCATTTTCAAAAATGGCATTTGTTAAGTCAGCACCACGAAATGATGTGGCAAAGCAGCCGGTGATTTCTTTTACATTCTGAACTAGGGAAAGCATGACTAGTGCGATCGCTCCCACACACAAACTCCCCCATACTAATCCCCAAACTAGATGCAGCGTGCTTAAGTGTGCAAATGCCACTGCTGCTAGTAAAAAAGCAAACCCATACGCTGCTACCGTACCTGCAACTCCAACGGCAACAGCCACTAATCCTCTGGGGAAGTAAAAACCGAGAAAGCCGATCAATCCAGCCGCGAAAGCTAAAGTTTTTAGCTCAATTTGTGGATGATTTTGCATTGTGGTTATACCACTATAAAACAAAACTAGTAATACTCCTGTTACTGCCCCGGAAACTGTTGTCGCAATTCGCTTAATGATTAATTTACTGTCAGTTATAGCTCTAACAACTGAGGCAACTGTTACAATACCCAAAGTCAAGAAAAAAGTTAGAGTATAAATCCAGGTTGATTCTTCAGGAGTTATCCCCAAAACGTTAAATAATATCTGACTAATTGCATGGAATGTGGCGATCGCCACAACTACTGCAACAAAAATTGTAATTATTAAGAATGTAAAAGTTTGACCAGCCTTGACTTGCTTAAAATTAGCGTCCTGTAATAGCGCGTTTGTAAAATCACAACCGCGAATATCCGCACCGCTAAAATCTGCACCAATCAAATTACGTCTTTGAAAAGAGCGATTTCGTAAATCCTGATTAGCAAACTTGAGATCACTGGAATTATACCGTTTCACAAAAATCCTGATACATATCAATACCCAATGCTCAATGCCCAATGCCCAAGTTTTATAAGTAAGCAATTAGCCGGACTTGATATTAGGCTAAAAGAGCGGCTAACAAAAATAAACTATCTACCAAAATTGTACTCAAAACTGCTCCGCCAAAAGCATACCAGTGCCGCTGTCTTCTACCTAAAGGTAAAATTCCTACCATTGTGAGAATCATAGCAAAAATTAATGCCCAAGCGACTCCCCAAGGGGTTTCTACTTCTGCTATGGCATTATGTAAAATTAATGGCACAAATTCTGGTTCTACTCGCATAATTTGTCGCCACTGGGGCATTAAATTTACTAAATAGAAATACACATCAGTTAAGGCAGTACCTAGTAAAGAACCCAAATAAAACCAGTTACCGACTTTTCCCCAATTTCGACGCAAGCACCATATCGCAAATGGTAGACCAATAGATTCTACTGGTAGATGCCATAAAGGTTCCCAACGTAACCAACCCCAGTAAATCGAACCAGCTAACCAACTCCAGCTAAACCCAAATAATAAATCTCCCCAATGATATGTTACAGAACGTGACATTAATAAGAAACTCAGCCACATCCAGAAAAATGTGATAACAACACTCAACCACGGTAGCGATCGCACCAGAGGCGCTTCAATAAATACTGGTACAGTTACTAAAAATGTAGCTGCTGCAAAGATTAACCAGGTTTGGCGAGCAGAAGCAAATACTGCAAGCGGAGTTGACGCCTGCATGTGCGGATGTTCAGAAGTGGAGAATGTCTCCGTCTCAGTGTTAACGCTGGTAGAAACAGTGTATGAGGACAATGTATTGTTAACCAAAGTTTATTAATATTATTTACTTAACTTTATCTTATTTAAGATATCACGATTAATATCCCCCCCAGGGGCATAAGAATTATATTTTTTAGGAAAAGCACATTTTCAATAAATACATTTCTGCGTCAGAGCATCCCTGTATTCCAGCGTTACAGTGTGTTTGAGAAAATACTCTTCCGGTACAACTGACTCCAAAGACGTAAAGTTGGATAATTCGTTAAAGTTAGGCAGCTATTTCTGGAGTGTGGTTAATGGGAACAATGTTTGTAACAGGTGGAGTAGAATTTTTTTTGCCTGTAGGAAATCATCTGATGCAAACAGCCAGTAATGCTGTTGCGGGTGAATCCAACCTGATTGGGACAATATTGCAAGGATTTATTTTAGGTATAGTCCAAGGTATTACGGAATTTTTGCCAATCAGCAGTACCGCTCACCTAATCATATTTCGGGACGTTTTAGGTTGGAAAGTGACATGGAGTAAAGCAGCTATTGATAGTATTCAGCTTGGCAGCGTTTTTGCAGTAGTAATATATTTTTGGAAAGACATTCGCAACATTTTGGGGGGTGCTTGGTTCGCATTTCAGCATAAGGAATGGGAGCGATCTGAGTGGAAAATGTTTGTGGGGATTGCGATTGGGACGTTTCCTGCATTATTAGGTGGTTTAGTACTCAAAATTTTAGATGTTGAGTTGGAAAGTTCTTTGATGATTGCAGGAATGTCAATCGTGATGGCGACGTTGTTGGGTTTGGCGGAGAAATTTGGCTCGCGCAAGCGTGGTTTTAAAGAAGTAGAAATTAAAGATGGAATTATTGTAGGTTTTGGGCAAATGATCGCTCTTCTACCAGGATCTTCACGCTCTGGTTCAACCCTGACGACAGCTCTATTTATTGGCTTACAAAGAGAGACTGCTGCTCGGTTTTCATTTTTGTTAGGCTTACCAACACTGGCGATCGCCACAGCTGTCCAAACTAAAGATGTACTTCAAGAATCGCATATGTTCCTGCCATTATTGGTCGGTATCGTCTCAACCTTCGTGTTTTCCTATTTATCGATTGCTTGGTTGTTGAAATTCCTACAACGGCGAAGCAACTGGGTATTTGTCTGGTATCGTCTGGGATTTGGAGCAGCAATTTTGGGTGCAATTGGTGCAGGAATTCTTTAGTACTGAAGTCATTAGTCAATTAGTAGAAACGCGATTAATCGCGTCTCTACAATAGTTCTTAGCCTAAAGCTAATGACCAATGACCGATAATTCCTTGATGGTATAAGAAAACAGATTTATCCGTGGAGTCAATCTAAAATCTAAAATCTAAAATCTAAAATCCAAAATCCAAAATCCAAAATCTAAAATCCAAAATCCAAAATCTAAAATCCAAAATCTAAAATCCAAAATCGAATGACTACTATTCGTCCGGCTCGAATTACCAAAGTATTACCCGATTCTATTGCAGCAGAAATTGGTTTTGAAGTTGGGGATGCGATCGTCACTATTAACGGTACACCTCCCCGCGATTTAATTGATTATCGGTTTTTGTGCGCTGATGAAATTTTAGAATTAGAAGTCTTAGACGCTACTGGCAAAACTCATCATCTGGAAATTGAAAAAGACTACGATGAAGACTTGGGGTTAGAATTTGAAACCGCCTTGTTTGATAATTTAATTCAGTGCAATAATCGCTGTCCGTTTTGTTTTATCGACCAACAACCACCAGGTAAGCGTTCAAGTTTGTATTTTAAAGATGACGATTATCGCTTGAGTTTTTTGTATGGTTCTTACCTGACTTTGACTAATTTGACAGAAAGGGAATGGCAACGTATTGAAGCAATGCGGCTGTCTCCATTATATGTATCGATTCATGCTACAGAACCCGAAGTGAGAATTAGACTCTTAAAAAATCCCCGCGCTGGACAAATTTTGCAGCACATCAAGTGGTTTCAACAAAGGCGACTGCAAATTCATGCTCAAGTAGTAGTATGTCCTGGTATAAATGATGGCAAGCATCTGGAACAAACTTTGAGAGATTTAGCATCATTTCATACTGGTGAAGTGCCAGCTGTTGCTTCGGTAGCAGTAGTACCAGTAGGATTAACTAAGTTTCGCCCCCAAGCAGACGAACTGACACCAGTTACAAAAGAAAAAGCTCAAGAAGTTATTCAACAAGTGCGATCGCTTCAGCAGCAATTTCGACAAAAGTTTGATTCTACATTTGCTTGGTTAGCTGATGAATGGTTTTTAATCGCAAGAGAGGAATTACCATGTGAATCTGAATATGAAGACTATCCCCAAATCGATAACGGTGTTGGCTCAATTCGCTTGTTTATCAAGCAGTTTATGCAAACTGCTGATCAATTACTACCATTGAAAATACAAGAACAAAAAAGATTCACTTGGGTAGTGGGTAACGCTGTAGAACAAGCATTTCAACCAATTCTAGAACGCTTGAATTCAGTAGAAGGTTTAGAAGTGAATATGCAGGCTCTCAATAGTGATTATTGGGGACAAAGTATATCCGTGACAGGCTTGCTCACTGGTCATGATTTACTGTTAAATTTACGAGCGCAAGATTTAGGAGATGGAATCTTGCTACCAAGTGTCATGCTAAAACATGGTGAATTGGTATTCTTAGATGATATAAATGTAAAAGAATTAGCCCGTCAATTGGATACAAACATCTTTCCTGTAGCGGGAATAGAGGAACTAATAGAGACCTGTATTAAATAGTTGGTTTGTTGTTTGTTGTTTGTTAGGGAGCATCCCAAACTTTAAAAAAACCCGCTTGTGATTCAAATCACAGTCTCATAACTAAAGTCTGCTGAAGCAGACTATTTGATTTATTTGATTCGTATAAAGATGACTTGTGCTGTGAGAGCTACGGGATTTAAACTCTTAGCGGGATATTGAAAAAATTGCGAGCCTCCCGTTAGTTGGTTGTTGAAATTAACTACCAACTAAATAACTAATGGCCAATGATCTATGAACAATACTTATTTGATGGTACAGAGCAAGCAGAAAAATCTGTCGAGCCAATCCAAAATCTAAAATCTAAAATTGAATGACCAATATTAAGTGAGGAGTAGATAGTGAAGTGCTAAATAAAAAGGTTAAAAAAAATCAATTAAAAAATATCAAAACAACTGGATCATTTATTTTTAAAATCAAATTTATATTCATACTATATAATCTACTTGCGATCGCACCAGCAATCGCTGCAACTGGTGAAGAGCCTGTATTTACTATTGTCCATACCCAAGAAAATGCTAGTCAGTGGGCGGGAATTGAAAATCGCTTACAAGCAATTGGGGTCAAGTACTGTGTAATTTCTTTAGATAGTGTTAAGAGTGCAGCAGATTGGGGCGCTCGCCCAGTCTTATTTTTGCCGAATGTAGAGAGTATATCACCAGTACAAGCGATCGCTCTCGAAGAATGGATGAGAAATGGTGGACGTTTGATAGCTAGTGGGCCAGTGGGAAGTTCATCAGCGCCAGGAGTGCGCCAACTGCTGCAATCTCTGTTAGGTGGATATTGGGGATTTAGCCTCAACTCTCCCCAGAAATTACAACCGTCATCAGTAATTGCACGTGATTTCGACAACCAGGATGATCTGCTTGGTACAGTGCGTGGTGGCGTCATGGTTCCCAATGCTATGGCCTCACAAGCAGGTGCTGTTTGGGATGCTCAAGACAAACCCCCAGGAGTGTTAACCACAGAACGCTCTACTTTGTTAGGTTGGCGTTGGGGAGTAGACGCTGCTGCTGATGTGCAGACAGATACTGCTTGGTTAAAAGCTGCACTCAACCGTCATCTCAAAAAGTTTTCTATTTTTATTAGTAAAGTCCCAGGAGGCTCATCCAACTGCTCTACTTCCGTCATCGCCAGCACTCCAAACAGATCCTCCACTCCGAGCATATCTCCGACTCCAAGCATTCCCCCCAGTTCGACCAAACTCCCCACTCCAAGCACACCCCCCACTGCAAGCACATTCCCTCCTCAAATTACAGCCACTGCTCCCCAACCCAGACCTCTGCCTCATATTACGTTCCCGCGTTCCGATGAGGCTATTGACCAACTTGAGCAGAGGGTGCGTTTGGATATAGAACCTAGATCTAATGCACCGATTAGTCGTAACGAAGCGATCGCTCTCCAACAACAGTTAGAAAATCTCATTGGTCGAGTGGAAAGCGCTCATCTAGCAGCTGCGGTACAAAATGGTAATTCCCAAATTGCTAAAGCTCAACAAACAGAATTTGCCTCGATTAAATCTGGCGCACCAGTCCAGGGTACTGAGCAGGTAATAGCGCAAGCAAGGGAAGTTGTGAAAAACTTGCCACAGCTGATTGCTCAAAAACAATATGCTCAAGCACGCTCAAATTGGGTCATGGCCAAGTCTTCCTTGTGGCAACAGTTTCCTGTTGATCAGAGATTGGCTCAACCAGAAATCCGAGCAATCTGGCTTGACCGGGGTACAATTGTGCGGGCTGGAAGCGAAAAGGGATTGGCTAAAATTTTTGATCGCTTGGCCCAAGCAGGATTCAACACAGTATATTTTGAAACAGTTAATTCTAGTTACACTATCTATCCTAGTCAAGTTGCACCACAGCAAAATCCCTTGATTCGTGGTTGGGATCCCCTAGCAGCGGGTGTAAAATTAGCCCACCAGCGAGGTATGGAATTACACGCTTGGGTTTGGACTTTCGCGGCTGGTAATCAACGTCACAATCAAATTCTCAATCTCAACCCTAATTATCCTGGACCAGTGCTTGCTGCTCATCCAGATTGGGCAAACTATGATCAGCGTGGTCAAATGATTCCCCAAGGTCAAGGTAAACCCTTCTTTGACCCGGCTAATCCACAAGTGCGGCAATACTTACAGCGACTGTATGAGGAAATTGTTACCCGCTATCAAGTCGATGGTCTACAGCTAGACTATATCCGCTATCCTTTCCAAGATCCAAGTGCCGGAAGAACTTACGGTTATGGCAAAGCAGCAAGAGCCAAGTTTCAACAACTTACAGGTGTAGATCCAATCAATATTTCTCCCAGCCAAAGAGAATTATGGCAGAAATGGACAGAATTTCGTACTCAGCAAGTGAATAGCTTTGTTGCAGAATTGTCCAAAAATTTGCGAGCGAAAAGACCGAATCTGATTTTGTCGGTAGCGGTATTTCCTTTACCAGAACAAGAACGGATTCAGAAAATTCAACAAGATTGGGAAGTTTGGGCAAGACAAGGTGATATAGATGTAATAATTCCCATGACCTATGCTCAAGATACCCTCCGCTTTGAGCGATTGGCACAACCTTGGATTGCTTCTCCAAAATTAGGTTCTACCTTACTAGTACCAGGAATTCGTCTGCTTTCTTTACCGACTGTCGGAGCGTTTGACCAAATCCAATTAGTCAGAGATCTGCCAATTAGTGGTTACGCTCTATTTGCTGCTGAGAATTTTAACAATGAATTGCACAAAGTTTTCAGTCGCACTCAAGGTAGAAGACAAGGTACGCAAAAAGAACCGATACCCTCTCGTCAGCCTTTTGCTGCTGCTGCTGATCGTTATAATGCCTTGATAGGCGAATGGAAATTTATTTCCCAAAACGACGAACTGAAGTTATCAGCGATCGCAGTTTCGGACTTTCACACTCAAGCAGAAGTTTTACAAAGCGCTTTAAATCAACTGGCTGCTGAACCAAATGCGAGTAAATTTAGGCTAGCAAAAGCAACTCTGGCTCGCTTCCAGTCTCAATTCCGGGTATGGATGCGATCGCAATCTGTGAATGAACCCTATCAAGTCAAAGCTTGGGAAAATCGTTTAGTGGCGATCGAAAGGCTATTACGTTACGGTGAACGCACTGCGGGAATTTAATGTGGATTGGGGATTGGGAAGACAAGGAGGACAAGATTTGTTTTGCTGTTAAGAGTTCCCCTTTCCCCGATTCCTAAATTTTTAAGTACTAATACTGTTGAAGTTAGTAATCTTAAAAACTTTTAATTGAATATATTTAAATTTCTTGCAAATCTCTTTTGCAGGGAAATATTACAAATTTAGCCAATCAAACATCAGGAGATAGTTAAACATGCTGTTCTCACCTGATTTGTTTGCTAAAGGCTATTGCAATTATCTATGGATGCTTTAACTCCTTTTATCTCTTTACCATCGATAGATTTTATAGATTCTGTAATTGATTTTTCACCTCTAACTGTTACACCAGATACATCATTATTAGATGTTGTAACACTAATGAATCGACAGCAAGCGAATTGTGTCTTGGTGATAGATGAAATGCGGATATTGGGATGGTTTACAAATCAAGATGTAATTAGATTAGTCTGTTGTAGCTTGGACTTCCAAACAGTCCAAATTTCACAAGTCATGGTTACTTCGTTCATTAGCCTTGAATATAGCCAAGCCAAAAATATTGCTTATTTGTTATTATTTTTTCGACAAAATAATTTATCTTTACTACCAATAGTTGATCAGCAAAATAAACTAGTTGGATTAATTACCTTAAATACTATTTTTCAGGCATTAAAAGTTCCCTATTCTTCTCTAAATCAATCAACAGATACAACAGAACAACTGCGTTTATTTGAGTCAGTAGTCGTAAATGTCAATGATGCGGTTATTATCACTACAGATATTCATGACCTTAAACTGGCGGAATCTGAATTGCGGCAAACTCAAGAAAAACTACAGGCAATTTTAGATAATTCTCCAGCAATTATTTCTGTATTAGATACTCAAAACAGATATTTACTGATTAATCGTGAGTATGAAAAGGTATTTCAACTCACTCAACGGCAGGTTAAAGACAGAAGCATATACGAAATTTTCCCCCGCGATATTGCTGATAATTTTGCAGTCAATAATCACAATGTTTTCATGAGTGGGATAGCAACAGAGGTTGAAGAAATTATTCCTCAAGATAATGGGTTACATACTTATCTTTCTATCAAGTTTCCATTGAAAGATGACAATGATGTTCCTTATGCTATTTGTAGTATTTCCACAGATATTACTGAACGCAAGCGAACAGAAGAAAATTTACGCTTACGTGATCGTGCGATCGCTGCTAGCAGTAATGGCATTGTGATTTCTGATGTCAGACTGCCCAACTTGCCAATGATTTATGCTAATCCTGCTTTTGAGTACATCACTGGTTATTCTCCAGAAAGTGTCATCGGCCGAAACTGTAGTTTTTTACAAGGAATTGATACCAATCAACCAGAAATACAAGAAATTAGAAACGCCATTAAACAAGCAAAAAATTGCACCGTAATTTTACGTAATTATCGTCGGGATGGTACTTTATTTTGGAATGAGTTAAGTCTTTCTCCGGTGTTTGATGTTGATGGTAAGTGTACTCATTACGTCGGCATTCAAAATGATATTACTGAGCGCAAGCAGGCAGAAATGGCATTGTTAATGTCACAACAACGGCTACAACATTTACTATCTGCAACTCCAGCCGTGATTTATACCTGTAAATGTGATGGTGATTATGAAATTACCTTCATGAGTGAAAATGTTACTGCCATGCTGGACTATGAAGCATGGGAATTTTTAGAACATTTTAGCTTTTGGAGCGATCGCATCCATTCAGAAGATAAATCCTATGTTTTTACGGAAATGGCAAACCTATTGAACCAGGGAGAATGCATTCGTGAGTATCGTTTTTTACATAAAGACGGCACTTATCGCTGGATATACGATCAAGCCAAACTCGTGCGGGATAATACAGGTAATTCAGTAGAAATTGTTGGTTCTTGGGTAGATATTACCAAAAGCAAGCAGTTGGAACAGGAATTGAGAACTGCTTTGGAGAAGGAAAAAGAACTCAACGAACTCAAATCGCGCTTTATAACCACAACTTCCCATGAATTCCGTACACCCTTGACTACCATCCTTTCTTCTTCAGAATTGCTGGAACACTACCATCAAAAATGGACAGAAGAAAAATTACTCTCCCATATACGCCGCATTCAAACCAGTGTTAAACACATGACTGACATGTTAAATGATGTGTTGGTAATTGGTAAGGCAGAAGTGGGAAAACTAGACTTTAAGCCAATATCACTAGATCTGGTTGAGTACTGCCATGATTTAATCCAAGAATTGCAAAAGGATGGTGACACAGAAGATGAAACGGAAAATGCGATCGCCTTTCAATGCGAATATAAATCCATGAACTGTTGTATGGATAAAAATTTGCTGGGACATATTCTCAGAAATTTACTCACGAATGCGATCAAATATTCTGCTAACGATAGCATCATCAAATTTACTCTTACTGAGCAAAAAAATCGAGTTGTATTTGAAATAAAAGATCAAGGAATTGGTATCCCAGAAGAAGATTTACCTCTTTTGTTTGACTCTTTTCATCGTGCTGCAAATGTTGGCAATATCCCAGGTACTGGTTTGGGACTATCAATTGTTAAAAAATGTGTAGATTTACATCAGGGTGAAATTTTTGTGGATAGTACAGTGGGAATGGGAACAAATTTTACTGTTATTTTGCCATTAAGTAATTATTAGTTATTAATTTTTGGTATTTTCCAACAACTAACAACTAACTACTAATCATCAAAAAATAAAAATATGACAAAGATTTTAGTAATTGAAGATGAATATTCTGTCCGTGAAAATATTATCGAATTGCTGGAAGCAGAAGATTTTGAAACTATTGGTGCTGCTAATGGTCAAGTAGGAATAAAGTTAGCTTTGACAGAGGTTCCCGATCTAATTTTGTGTGATTTGATGATGCCAGAGCTTGATGGTTATGGTGTACTAACCAATTTACGCCAAGAACCAATAACAGCAACCATTCCATTTATTTTTCTCACTGCAAAATCAACTAAAACTGACTTCCGCCAAGGTATGGAATTGGGTGCAGATGACTATCTGACAAAACCATTTACTCGTGCTGAATTATTGAGTGCAATTGATGGGCGTTTACAAAAACAAGCTACGTTAAAACGATATTTTTCTGCTAGTCCACAACTTAAGGCTTTTAATTCCGAAATATTGGCTGTCAAAAATATTTTACAAGGAGCAATTGAGCAAGAAAATTTTCGGCAATTTTATGTTGAGTATCAACCACAAGTAGATATGAATTCTGGAAAAATTATTGGCGCAGAAGCTTTATTGAGATGGCAAAGTCCAGAATTAGGAATGGTTGCGACTTCTGAATTGATTCCCTTAGCAGAGTCTACAGGTTTAATTATTCCGATTGGCGAATGGGTTTTACAAAGTGTTTGCCAACAAAATAAAGTTTGGCAGAATGCAGGTTATTCTCCGTTGTGTATTGCTGTTAATTTTTCAGCCCGTCAATTTGCTCAACCAGACTTGAGTAAAAAAATTGTTAAATTTTTAGCGGCTAGTAATTTGGAACCACATTACCTAGAATTAGAACTTACTGAAAGCTTGATTATGCAAGATATCAATACTGCGATCGCCACAATGAATGAATTACGTTCCTTGGGTGTAAAAATTGCGATTGATGATTTTGGTACAGGCTACTCTTCTTTAATGTATTTAAAAAAATTACCTATCAATAAGTTGAAAATTGACCGTTACTTTATTCACAATGTTGTCAACGATCCACAAAAAGCAGCTATTACAACAGCATTGATTCAAATGGGCCATAATCTGAATCTTCAGGTGATTGCTGAAGGTGTAGAAACTGAATTAGAACTAGAATTTTTACAAAAATATAACTGTGATGCTATGCAAGGTTTTCTGTTTAGCCGTCCTGTAACAGCAGGTGAATTTAAAAAGTTTTTATCTACCTCTTCACCCACTTAAATTATGAGCAAAATAAGAGTGTAAAGGAAGAGGGTGCAACACAGTAAACATGTAAAAAATTTATTTTTTACATGATCACAATTTATTTATCTCTCAGTGATTCACTGTAATTCCATTTGGAGTTATACCTACAAATTTTTTAACAAATTTTGTAATATAGTATATTTCCGTAGCTATTTGTATAATTTAGCGGTATAAACTGTATAGATAGCTAGTTGATATAGTAAAACTATGGCAAAGCGATCGCTGCAAGCGTCAGCTGGGGGTATTAGAAAAGCTAAACAGGCCTTTCGACGTAAAGGTTGGACTCAGGAATATCTCGCTGGTGAAGTGGGTTTAGAAACTCGTCAGGCAATTTGGAAGTTTTTCACTGGTAAAGCTGTTGATCGTCAGGTTTTTAATGAGATTTGTTTAGTTTTGGGATTAGATCCAGAAGAAATCGCTCAACAGTCTCCTGATACATCAATGTCTTTGGAAACAATCATAGAAAATACTTCAGATATTGACACCCTAGTACGAAAAGCACGCTTTGCTCACTACGAAAAAATTCAAGCCCAATGTGAGACTCTTCATCTTTTAGATATTTCTAGACCAATAAATTTAGATGATCTTTATGTAGAAGTCGATTTTTTTGAGGAAATCACCAGTAAAAGATGGCTGGACATGACTAAATTACAGCGGCTCAATTCTCATAATTTTGACCGTTTTAATTTAGCTAATTTTAATCAAAAAAGAATTCCTGCTTTAGAAGCAGTTACCAAGTATTCCAAATTGATAGTGTTTGGTAAAGCAGGTTCTGGTAAAACTACCACTTTACAATCAATAGCAGTTTATTGCAATCAAGGTAAGTTTAAATCAGAACATTTACCAATTTTTATTAACTTAAAAAAATTTGCTGAAATTAATAATGACAGCAATCAAATTATATTATCAAAATATATTTATCAAGAATTTAATGAATACGGCATTTCTGAATCTGAAATAACGTCAATATTTTCTCATGGGAAAGCATTAATTTTACTAGATGCCTTAGATGAATTAACGGATGCACAAAGTGAAAAAATTATTAGAGAAATCTGCAAGTTCTCTGAAAAGTTTTATAAGAATACAATAATTCTTACTTGTCGCCTTGCTGCCCAGCAATATTACTTTAAGGGTTTTGCTGAAGTTGAAATTGCTGATTTTAGTAAATCACAAATCGCAACTTTTGTAGATAAATGGTTTGTAGCTGCGGTTAAAAACTCTCTTTGGGAGGGGAAAGCCAAGGCTTCTGAATTTATGAAAAAATTAGAATTACCAGAAAATCAGCAAATTTTAGAGCTAGCAACCACGCCAATTTTACTAAATCTTACTTGCTTGGTCTTTCAGTTTTTAGGCGATTTCCCAGCCTTGCGCTCAGAACTTTACAAGCAAGCATTAGAATTGTTATTAGTTCGTTGGGACGAGGCTAGAGGAATTAAAAGAGATGAAGTTTATCGCAATTTATCGTTACTAAATAAAATTAAGTTACTTTGCCGTTTAGCAGCAACTACCTTTACTCAACGAGATTACTTTTTTCCAAAAACTAAAATCCAATTATTGATCGCCGAGTATCTACATCAACTTCCACATGCACTCACAGATAGAGAAGCATTGGAAATTAATAGTACTGCTGTATTGCAAGCTATTGAAGCACAGCACGGTTTATTACTCGAACAAGGACGGGGTATTTATTCTTTTTCGCATTTAACATTTCAAGAATATTTAACGGCGAGAGAAATAGTTACTGTTGAAAATTCCCAAAATCTGCAAAAATTTGTCACTCATGTTGGAGAAAAACATTGGCGAGAAGTTTTTTTATTAGCTGCGGAAATGATGCAGCCTGCGGATGAATTATTGTTATTAATGAAACAACAAATAGATAATTTGATAATCTCAAATTATAAATTGCAAAAATTTATGATTTGGTTAGGTGAAAAAACTTCTAGTATGAAGGTATCTTATTATCCGGCTAGTGTGCGTGCTTTTTATTTTACATTGGCTCTACCTCCGGATTATTCTCTTGCTTATAATCAAACTTTGGCTTTATCTCTAGATAGTAGATTGGCAGGAAAATTAGCTGTTGATTTAGCTTTAGATATGGCATTAGTACATGCGTTGACTGTTAGCTTAAGGATGACTACTGATCTTTTCAGTCAGCGCTTATCTGCGATCACAGTTGCTCTCGATTTACATCACTTACTACAAGCTCGTTCTGAGCTAGAGCAGTCGCTGCAAAATTTACACGGAGAACTTCCATCACCCCAAGAAAGTAGAATAGCTTTGAAAGGGTGGTGGCAAGAAAATGGAGAAACCTGGACTGGTAAACTACGAAATTTAATCATTCGCGATCGCCAAATAGGTCATGATTGGCAGTTTGATGAAAATGACTTACAAAAATTACAGGAATATTGGAACGCTAACAAGGTTTTACTAGATTGTCTCAATAATGCTAGCAATGTTACTTCCGCAACAATCAAATGCATAGAAAAAAATTTATTATTAGTCAATCATCATTAATCTGTCGTAAAAAAATTATGCTTCCTTTCGGGAAAAGCGCCTAGTCATAGTGAAATATATAACTATAGTTATAAACATAACAACAATTCCATTCTCAGGTAGTAGCCTATTTTTTGGTTCTAGTTATACTAGGAGATTAATGCCCTACTCTTAACGAAAACATCAAAATCAACGCCAAGTCAGTTTATTATGCATACAAATTTATTTTTTCAAGTCCCATAATACCGATTTGCTAGAGTTAGACGACAATCACAGTTCAAATTGTAGTTGTTTGATAAGTCAAGCAACTTAGTTCATATCTAGAAAATACATAATCACTCACATAATTCTCTGAGGAAACAGCTATGAAAGCAGAACTGATTGAATTGGTGTCCAGAGTTCTACAGGTATTGCAAATCAATATACGTTGGATGACTTGGAACTTATTTTTGGCGTTTATACCTTTAGCTTTGAGCGTTTGGCTGTTTCGCATTAAACGTGGACGTTCTTGGGTTTGGTGGCTAGGATTTTTGGTCTTTTACGCTTTTTTACCAAATGCACCCTACTTGTTAACTGATATCATTCACCTCATCGACGATATCCGCACAATTCAATCTGTGTGGATGATTACCTTGGTACTAATTCCTGTGTATTTCCTAGTCATCATGGCTGGTTTTGAAGCCTATGTTATATCTTTAATTAATGTGGGATACTATCTGCACCGGATTGGCAAGAGTCAATGGATTGTCTGGATGGAAATGATCACTCATGCTTTATGTGCTGTTGGTATTTATTGGGGTAGATTCTTGCGTTTTAACAGTTGGGATTTTATCACTCAACCAGATGCTTTGTTAACTAGAGGCATAGAAGAAACTTTGGGTAAACAGCCTTTAGTAATAATTGCTATTACTTTTGCTATACTTGTGGGCTTACATTGGCTAATGAAACGAGTAACTTTAGGTTTTGTGAGCCGAAACAGCAAAAGCATTGGTATTCAGACAACAAGTATTAATTCTAATAGTCATAATGCTGGTTAACTTAACCATTTTTGAATTGACCTTACGGATAAATATCCTGATTTAGAATTTCATATGTAGATGGTGATTTAAAACAACAAATAATCATTAACACAACTCATTCATTTCTGCACCTACCTTTACCTCTGTCTTAAGAGAGGGATTAAGGTAGGTATTTTTTTATCAAAAGAAAGATGTAGCTATTACGTAAATTAATTGAAATGAATTTAGATAACTCATACCATTCTTGATTGTAGATTTTGCGAAAAGTTTGTAGACGCTTTGCGTCTACGCGTAGATTAGCATCCCAAAGGGAACTTCAAAGCTTTTCAAGACGGACTGAGAATCACCTTCTGCATTTGTCGCAATCATTTTTAATTGGTATCAGTTTTAGTTGATAGATAGGAATAAAAAATATGAACTCATTATCCATATCAATTCAAGAACTAAAAAATTTAGTAGAAAATACACAATATCCTTGTGTTTCTCTATACATGCCAACGCAAAAAGCTGGCGCAGAAATTCGACAAAACCCAATTCGGTTCAAAAATTTGATTCGTGAAGCAGAAGAACGTCTAGATAAAATGGAAATGCGTCATACTGATGCAGTAGATTTTCTCCAGCCAGCTAAAGAATTAGATACAAATGAGTTTTGGCAGCAACAAGATCATTGCTTGGCAATTTTCAGATCACCCAATATTTTTCGTTATTATCAACTACCGATAGAGTTTGAGGAATTAGTAGTTGTTAGTAATCAATTCCACCTCAAACCTTTATTACACCTAATTAATAATGATGGACGCTTTTTCGTCTTGGCTTTAAGTCAAGATAATATTAGGTTCTTTCAGGGAACACGTTATACTATTAATGAGGTAGAAGTAGAAAATCTGCCCAAGAGTCTCGAAGAAGCCTTAAATTACGATGAAACTGCCAAAGCAGGTCAGTTCCGTATAGGGACATCTAAGGGTTCAACAATCAATCCTTCTGCACGACCTGGTGAATTTCATGGTCAGGGAAGTCCCGATCGCGATCAGCATCAGAAAGATATCCTCCAGTTCTTCTATCTTATCAATGAAGCATTACATGAAAGACTACAAGATGAAAAAGCACCTTTAGTCTTAGCAGGAGTTGAATATCTCTTTCCAATTTACAAAGAAGCTAATACTTACCACAATCTTGTAGAAGAAGGTATTGCTGCTAATGTAGATATTGTCAAGCCAGAAGAATTACAGAAACAGGCTTGGTCAATTGTGGAGCCTACCTATACTCAAACACCACAAGCCATAACAGAACTTTACCAACAAATTACTGGTGAAGGAACTGGTAGAGCTTCTAGCGATCTCAAAGAAATTATTCCTGCTGCATATTACAAAAGAGTAGATTATTTATTAGTACCTGTAACTCAACAGGTATGGGGTGACTTTGATCCTGAGACAATGGCTGTAGATTTGCATTCAGAACCACAACCAGATGATCAAGACATGTTGGATTTTGCCGCTATTCATACGCTGCTAAATGGTGGGGCGGTTTATACTGTCGATCCGGGAGAATTACCAGATGGCGTACCAGCAGCAGCTATTTTCCGATATTAAAGAAAGTCACGAGAAGGGGATGAGCTGTTATGAAGCTATATTTTCTCTTTGTGTCTTTGTGTCTTTTGGTGAAAAAATAATTATTGAAACACCAAGACACTAAGACACTAAGAAATTTTCATTTTTCAGATTTACACCTTGAAATAGCTGGTGTTAACTTCATAAATTGAGTCTATGAAAGAATATTTAGAAGCAACCGAAATTATTGACTGGCAGCATCCTACAGTTCTAGAATTAGCGAAAACCCTTGCATCACAGCATCAAACACCAGAGGCGATCGCTAAAGCTTGTTTCGAGTGGGTACGAGATGAAATTTACCATAGTTGTGACTATCAAATGAATCCTGTAACTTGGAAAGCTTCAGACGTACTCAAATACAAAACAGGTTATTGCTATGCAAAGAGTCATTTGCTAGCAGCGTTACTCAGAGCAAATGGTATTCCAGCAGGGTTGTGCTATCAGAGACTGAGCATTAATGATCATGGCGAACCCTATAGCTTGCATGGTTTCAATGCAATATATCTACCGACAATAGGTTGGTATCGTGTTGATGCTAGGGGGAATCGTCCAGATATTAATGCTCAATTTATCCCTCCACAAGAACAGTTAGCTTATCAAAATAAACTTTCAGGTGAAGCAGAATTTGAAAATATTTTCTCTGAACCTCTTTCAGTTGTTGTGGAAGCATTACAGGCTTGCAACACATGGAATGAAATGCTCAACCATCTTCCTGATGTTTCCTTAGCAGCTTTAGATAAATATGGTTTGATTTTGAAAGTTCCTGCTAATTAACTTTAGTAATTACTCATGTTAGAAGTTCTAATAACTAAAAAGTATAAATGCTTAGAAAAGCTTAAAGATAATAACTTTGCTTATAGGATATATAGCATTTCCAAATCATTTAGTGAGAGACAAGATCCCCGACTTCTGTTGAGAAATCGGGGATCTAAGCTCTGCAATTATCACAAATCATATAGGATTGCTATATAAGGAATTTATTGTGTCAGTTTACATTTGCGATTAATGTGGTAATAGTACTTTAGTCTTCTGTTCGTTGGCAATTCAAAGTATGAGTAATGGATGATGCTACGAAGCTATTTTTGTTTTGTCATGTACTCTAAATAAATAAGTATCTTTATTCATTAAGATACTTGTAATAAATAGCTGATACAATGCCCCATCAAAAAGTAAACAACCATCATTGCGGCTGCGGCTAATGCAACTAATAAACCAGCCAACATCAGAGAAAATTCTTTATTCTCATAGGCTCTTTCCATCAAATGCAGCGACCAGGCTACCAGCGCCACATCAAAAACTAATATAGGAATCAACATATTTATTAATATTTATTAATGTTTCTTTACCAAGTCTAACATCCTTTTCAGGAAGTGTGTTGAGTACTGGATGTATCTTCAAACAACAGATTTACTAACATTACTGATACATTCGTACTGGCAGTTGATGATGACGCAAATAATTTTTGATTTCCTCCACGGTTAATTCCCCGTAATGCAATAGTGAAGCTAGTAAGGCGGCTTCGGCTCTACCTTCTGTAAGTGCTTCATAAATATGTTGACAATTACCTGCACCACCGGAAGCAATTACTGGAACTTGTACAGTTTCGGCGATCGCTTTTGTTAATTCGAGGTCATAACCTGCTTTAGTTCCATCGGCATCCATACTAGTCACTAATAGTTCTCCTGCACCTCGTGTTTCTACTTCTTGCGCCCATTTAAGAGCATCGATGCCTGTATTTTGCCGTCCACCTCGCACATACACATCCCAACCTGGATTGGTAGGATCTTTTCTGCGTCTAGCATCAATTGCAACAACTATGCATTGATTACCGAAGCGATCGCTAGCCCGATTAATAAAATCTGGGTCACGTACCGCCGCAGAATTAATACTAACCTTGTCCGCTCCAGCTCGTAACAGATTTTTAACATTTTCTAAGGATTGGATGCCACCGCCAACAGTCAAAGGAATAAAAACTTGTTCCGCAGTGCGGTAAACGACGTCGATAATAGTATTACGGTCTTCATGAGTAGCTGTAATATCCAGAAACACTAACTCATCCGCTCCAGCTTCGTTGTAAACTTTTGCTAATTCAACAGGATCGCCTGCGTCCTGGAGGTTAACAAAGTTAACTCCTTTTACAACTCTTCCCGCATTCACATCTAAGCAAGGTAAGATTCTCTTAGCCAGCATGACAAACTTTGTACTCCTAAGTAGTTCCCCGGAATTTAAATTCTAAATTGGCAAGCGTAATTTCTTCAAAGAAAAATTTTGCGTCAGTATTTATACGCGTTGGTGCGCTACCACTTGCCCTCAATAAGTCTACAAGTAAAAGTTAATAGCTGAACTATGGCGATTATTTCCTCGAAAAAACAGCCTCACGATCCAAGCGATAAACAACCAAAACAGCATCAGGAATCAGCAAAACCATCCCCAGAAGAGAATATTTTGCAACCCGAAGCTGCTATTGATGAACAAGGGAAACAAGAAGAAAGTATTCGACCACATAGGTTTGCCGATTATATTGGGCAAAAAGATTTAAAAGATGTACTGGAAATAGCAATTAAAGCAGCTAAGTCTAGAGGAGAAGTCCTAGATCACCTGCTATTGTATGGGCCTCCCGGTTTGGGTAAAACCACAATGGCAATGATTTTAGCAGCTGAGATGGGAGTGAACTATAAAATTACTAGCGCCCCAGCTCTAGAAAGACCTAGAGACATTGTTGGACTGTTAGTAAATCAGAAGCCCGGAGATGTTCTATTTATCGATGAAATTCATCGTCTATCGCGGATGACCGAAGAAATTTTATACCCAGCGATGGAAGATTACAGATTAGATATTACCGTTGGCAAGGGTTCCAGCGCTCGGACTCGCAGTATACCACTAGCAAAATTTACCTTGGTAGGGGCAACAACTCGTGTCGGCGCGTTGACTTCTCCTCTACGCGATCGCTTTGGCTTAGTACAAAAATTAAGATTTTATGAGGTAGAAGAACTAAGTCTCATTGTTCAGCGCAGTGCTGAGTTGCTTAAAACCAGCATTACCAAAGATGGTGCAACAGAAATTGCTAGGCGATCGCGAGGAACACCACGGATTGCTAATAGACTACTTAAACGTGTCCGTGATTATGCGGAAGTAAAATCATTTGAGCAAGTTTGTGAAAAAGTTGCAGCTGAAGCATTGCACCTATTCCAAGTTGATCCTTGCGGCTTGGATTGGACAGACCGCAAAATGTTGACTGTAATTATTGAACAATTTAATGGTGGGCCAGTGGGATTAGAAACAATCGCCGCCACAACTGGTGAAGATACCCAAACCATAGAAGAAGTTTATGAACCTTATTTGATGCAAATCGGCTATTTGAGCCGGACACCTCGTGGTAGAGTAGCCACAGCAGCAGCCTATAAGCATATGGGCTTTAAGCCACCGAATGAACAGTTATCGTTGTTATGAGGAATTGGGGATCGGGGATTGGGGATTAGGGATCGGGAATCAGGGGACAAGGGAGACAACTAATTCAGTTATCAGTTATCAAATTAAACTGGTCACTGTTAACTGTTAACTGTTAACTGTTAACTGATTCATGCCCAATGCCCGATGTCCAGTCCAATCAATCCCCAATCCCCAATCCCCAATCCTCAATCCCCAATCCCCGATCCCTAATACCCAATGATGAAATTATTTGTGATTTTGTTGAGTCTGCTGCTGATTTTTGGCTGGAGTGAAGCAGTCATCGCCCAACCCCAAACGCCAAACTTCACGCCAGAAGAAATACAAAAATGGGATAACTTAGCAAAATCAGCTTTTGTAGCGACAAGTAAAGGGGATTTTGCTAAGGCTGAACAGTACTGGACAGAAATTATTGAAAGATTTCCAGATAATGCAGCGATTTGGAGTAACCGGGGAAACTCTAGGGTGAGTCAGAATAAATTGCAAGAAGCATTAGCAGATTTTAACAAAGCTATAGAACTTGCCCCTGATGTGACAGATCCATATTTAAACCGTGGTACAGCCCTTGAGGCTTTGGGGAGATGGGAAGAAGCGATCGCAGACTATAACTATATCCTAGAAGTCAATCCCAACGATGCGATGGCTTACAACAATCGTGGTACAGCTAAAGCAGGTTTGGGTGAATGGGAAGAAGCAATTGCTGATTACCAAAAATCAATGATAATATCACCAAATTTAGTCATTGCTCGTGGTAACTATGCCTTGGTTTTGTATGAAACTGGTCAAATAGACCAAGCCATCCGAGAAATGAAAAATATAGTCCGCAAATACCCCAATTTTGCTGACACACGTGCTGCACTCACAGCCGCCCTTTGGGTAAAGGGACAAAAAGGAGAGGCGGAAAGTAACTGGGTAGCAGCCTACGGACTTGACACCCGATATAAAGATATCAATTGGGTGAAAAATATCCGTCGCTGGCCTCCCAGTATGGTAGTCGCCTTAGAGAAGTTTTTGAAACTCCAATGATGGGGACGCGGAGAATAACAAATGAGAAATGATAAATGACTAATTATTTACTTTCCCATTTGGACGCTGAATAATTGTTTCCATTACCCGACGTTTATTTTTCGGATCAACTCCTACTAAGCGCACATACTCGCCAGTGTATTCCGCTAGGCAAGATTCGAGAGTGGAGATAGCATCAGACTCGCCATTAATTTGACCAACAGCGCAACTTTGCCATGAACCTGTACGGAAACGGCGCTCATCTACGTGTTCAATGCCAATTTTGTAACCTTGTGATAGTAGTTCACGTATTTGTCCTTGGGTTTCTAGGGTGAGATGAGTATTATTAGAATGTGATTTCTGATAGCCGTTATCACCATTGCTAACAGGTTGATTCGCTTGTGTCGGTGCAGCAGCAGGCTGAGATAGATTACGGGAATACAAACCGCGATTATATTCTGTAACTAACTGCGAATTCTGAACACGTTGTTGTTCTCCTACCATGAAGTTACCCATCTCAATTAAATGAGACAGACTAAAATTAGGTTTTTGAAATTGAGGTGGTCCTTCTAAACTGTTGACTACTCGCATCGAAATGTGTTCAACTCCAATGTCATAAATAAACTTGCGGATTTGTTCGTCATAAATGCGCGATCGCAAAGCACTAAAAAAGTCGATAGACTGATTCAAGAAAGTATCAACAAGTTGTTCTATTTCCCGTTGCGAAAGTCCATCTTCACTAAAAATTCCACCAACAATTCCTATTTTGTCATCTCGGTCTGGTTCCCAATAAAATTTCTCCATCCGACCATCACGAATTAACGGCGCATATAGAGTAGAGAAATCATTTCCAGTAACAATAATTGGTACGCGATGTAATGGTGTAGCATCATAGCTACCAGGCAACTGCACATCAGTAGGGTTATCGGCAATATTCATCAGTGTGGCGTTTACCAATTGGGTGTTGACTGTGTATTGCGTACCCTCATCAAAACGTCCAGCACCCGCATCTAAATCATTAATCATGATTACGCACATTTTACCGCGCACCTTGATTAATTCTGCGGTTTCTCGATAGCGTAGACGAATTAGCCGTGCTGGATCTCCTGCATCTGGACTTTCTAATTCTCCGCCGGAAATGTGAGTTACTTCTACACCCATTCTTTCAAAAACTAACTCACACTGAAAAGATTTACCTTCACCTTTACGTCCGTGAATACCTAAAATCAAAGGAACTCTGACACCAGGGATATCAAGAAAGTTTTTGGTGATGTGAACAGAAAGTTTGTCCAAAAAGCGGGGAGCAATATAGTAACTCATAAACCTTGGGGATAGATAAAATATCTGAAAATTATGTTAATTTTTTTTGTGACTCTCTGTCACTATTCTTCAGAGATAGATAAGTATTTATTTTTATGATTATTTGTGATTAAAATGGCTTAATTAACTTCAAAATATCCATTTGTGAAAACTGATAGTATTTTTTATCGTCTTTTCCAAAGCTTTCCTAGCATTTTCTTTGAACTCATCCAACAACCACCACAACTTGCTAATGTTTATCAATTTTCTTCAGTTGAAGTTAAACAACTCTCATTTAGAATAGATGGTGTTTTTCTTCCCAATTCCATAGAACTACCTATATACTTTAGTGAAGTTCAGTTTCAACCTGATAAAAAATTTTATTCTCGCTTCTTTACCGAAGTTTTTAATTATCTCGATAAGACTGAATTAACTAATAATTGGCGTGGTGTAGTGATATTCCCCAGTAGCGGTGTAGATACAGGAGAAACACAACGCTACATTGAATTACTCGATTCTCAACGGGTAAATCGTGTTTATCTAGATCAACTAACCTCAACAACAGAGTCATCCCTTGGAATTGAAACTGTTAAATTAATTGTAGAACCAGAAAACACTGCGACAACAAAAGCTAAGGAGATAATCACTTCTGCTCAACAACAGATAGAGAATCAAGTTACTCAAACAGAACTCATACAATTGATAGAAACGATCATAGTCTACAAATTTCCGCGCCTGAGCCGGGAGGAGATAGAGAAAATGTTGGGACTAGGTGAATTAAAGCAAACACGGGTATATCAAGAAGCTTTTGAGGAGGGTAAGCAAGAGGGTAAGCAAGAGGGTAAACAAGAGGGTAAGCAAGAGGGTAAGTTAGAAACAATACCTCAGTTGCTAACACTAGGTTTAACTGTAGAACAAATAGCTAAGGCATTAGATATAGATGTTCAACTTGTTCAGAAGGTAGCCACTGAGAAAACAACTAACAACTAACAACCAAAGACTTTTCAGTAAATAAGAGAGGTAGAGTAATCTACCTCTCTAGTTGAGGGAATATATTAATTACTCACAAATTACCAGCTTTAGTATCTGCTGCTACTGGGCTTGTGAACAATAAAGCTGAGAACTTGGCACTGTTTAATGTTGTCAAAGCCAACAACACGGATGAAGCAGTTGCCATACTGAGAACGACAAGCTTGTACTTCGCTCAATACTTCTTGAGTGCTTCTAGCGCTGAACAAAGGCAGTTTCCACATTGTCCAGTAGTATACGGTAGGCTCAGAAGATTCGTTGAACTCGATCGCAGGAATATAGCCTTGATTCAAAATGTACTGGATCTGCTTGGAAATTTGAGCATCGGTGAGGGGAGGAAGGTAAGACAGGGTTTCGTAACGACGCTCTTTTGGTAGAGTTTGCATAGCTAAATGATAATTATTGCGGTTGACATTAGTTGCCAGTGATCAGTTAGAGACGCGATTCTACTCTTACGAGAAGCCGCTCTTACAAGCGTCTACGCGTCTATACAATTATTCAGTTAATGATAATTACTGTTCACTGTTTTGATCTGAAGTTGCTTGCTGTTCTGATTCGGCACTGGGGTTTGACTGGTTTAACTGCGTTATCCGCTCAAGATGCTGGCGGCGGTGTTCCATATTGGCTTGTAAAATACCAGCACGAACCATTTCCGGCAAGAATTCGGTAACTTCCTCCGCTATGTGTTCTCTGACTGTCATAATCCGCAATGCTAAATCCGGCTTTTCTCGGAAAAGTTCTTCAATATAAGCTTCTCCATCCTGGATTTTGTCTTGTGCAGAAAATTTGTGCAGCCAATATGCCAAGGGAGGATTGGTTTCACTGAGTTGAGCCAACACCGTCCTTACTGCCTGATAAGTCAGGTAGCTTTGCAGCGTCTTGGCTGTGTCCTTCGCAATTTGTTTCAGATTCATGCTTGACCCCAGCCCCTGTGAATTTTAGATTTTAGATTTTGGATTTTGGATTTTAGATTCATCCACCATCCAAAATCGCAAATCTAAAATCGTCAGACTGTATCCATGGCCTCGAACTCGAACTTAATTTCTTTCCATAGTTCGCAAGCAGCAGCCAACTCAGGAGACCACTTAGCAGCTTCACGGATAACGTCGTTACCTTCGCGAGCCAAGTTGCGACCTTCGTTACGAGCTTGAATACAAGCTTCTAAAGCAACACGGTTTGCGGTTGCACCAGGAGCGTTACCCCAGGGGTGACCGAGTGTACCACCACCGAATTGCAGTACGGAATCATCACCAAAGATTTCTACCAATGCTGGCATGTGCCATACGTGGATACCACCAGAAGCAACAGCCATTACACCAGGCATAGAAGCCCAATCTTGGGTGAAGTAAATACCGCGAGATTTGTCTTGCTCAACATAGTTTTCGCGCAGTAGGTCAACGAAGCCCATTGTAATACCGCGCTCACCCTCTAGCTTACCGACCACCGTACCAGTGTGAATATGGTCTCCACCAGACATCCGCAGAGTCTTAGCCAAAACGCGGAAGTGGATACCATGGTTCTTTTGACGGTCAATTACCGCGTGCATTGCTCGGTGAATGTGGAGCAATATACCGTTGTCGCGACACCATCTAGCCAAAGTTGTATTGGCGGTGAAACCTGCGGTCAAGTAGTCATGCATGATGATAGGCATCTTGAGTTCTTTAGCGAACTCTGCCCGTTTCATCATTTCTTCGCAGGTAGGAGCGGTAACGTTTAGGTAGTGACCTTTGATTTCGCCTGTTTCTGCTTGGGCTTTGTGAATCGCATCAGCTACAAACAGGAAGCGATCGCGCCAACGTTGGAAAGGCTGGGAGTTGATATTTTCGTCGTCTTTGGTGAAGTCCAAACCACCGCGCAAGCACTCGTATACTGCACGTCCGTAGTTTTTCGCAGACAAACCGAGTTTGGGCTTAATGGTACAACCCAACAAAGGACGACCGTATTTGTTTAATTTGTCACGCTCAACTTGGATACCGTGGGGAGGGCCTTGGAATGTCTTGAGGTAAGCAACTGGAATCCGCAAGTCTTCCAGACGCAGCGCCCGTAAAGCTTTGAAACCGAATACGTTACCGACAATTGAGGTCAACATGTTGGTTACAGAGCCTTCCTCAAACAAGTCTAGAGGATAAGCTACGTAAGCAATGTACTGGTTGTCCTCACCACGAACGGGTTCGATATCGTAACAACGACCTTTGTAGCGATCTAGGTCGGTCAGCAAGTCAGTCCATACGGTAGTCCAGGTACCAGTGGAAGATTCAGCCGCCACAGCAGCACCTGCTTCTTCGGGGGGAACTCCGGGTTGGGGAGTCATCCGGAATGCGGCCAGAATATCTGTATCTTTAGGTGTGTAATCTGGGGTGTAGTAAGTTAGTCTGTAATCTTTAACCCCGGCTTGATACCCAGATTTTGTCTGAGTACTCGTTTGAGCGTAAGACATAATTCCCTTCCAAGAAGTCACTCTTTCTACTTACAAACCACGCCGCGTGCAACTCCCTCTAAACCTTGGCTGTTTCCCCCAAACAACAAAAAGATTCGGAACATTTTGGTGTTTTTGGGTTGTCTTTGACTAAGGTTAGTGGTTTTTCGACTTAGGAGATTTGGTGGAAACCCCCATGAGTCTGGACTGGAGCATTCACCCCTAAGAATTGCGGGGAAATTTTTTCACCAGTGTACTTGCGTTGTAGGCACGCACTATTGTACGGTGTTATGTTCCCCTTTTTCCAGGAATAAAATTTTATTTACTTAGCTGTTGCTCGCACTCCCCTAAATTTGTTCTTAACTTAAAGGAGTGGTGAGCTAAATACTTCATTGCACACCACGTAATTTGTAACTTGTTTCACAATATATCAAGAATGTAATAAGTTATCCTTTGGAACTTTTTAACTTTTATATTTGAATTTCTTATTAAAGAATAATTTCAACATTATGTTACATTTGCTTTACAGAAAGTCATTATCGGTTATATAAAGCAATCCTAAAACTCTCAGTAGTATTTACCCTATGGCGATCGCACTTAACTCATACAAACTTACTAAAGCTAATATTGTTACATTTTGTTATATTTAAAGACTGTGCGATCGCATCAGCTTGGAAAAAGTTTACGAAAATGATTAAGACCAATAAACGATCTGAGCGCATCAGTGTGTAATTAATATTAATGTATTTTCTTTAACAATTACCCTACATATATCCTCACAATTTCCTCAAATTCTTGACTTATAACTAAACCTAGAGACAAGTTTTAGGTTCAACATCAAGAACAATCACACTGCAACTATTATCCCAACCAAGATAAATGAGCATTTCAAAAATAATAGCTTTGTGAACTGAGGGATATTAATTATATGTTGGCACAATGGCATAATTTTAAAACTGGTAAATGGATGAAAGAAATTAATGTACGTGATTTCATCCAAAAAAACTATACACCTTACACAGGCAATGAATCTTTTTTAACAAACGCAACTGAACGCACCCAACAACTTTGGCATCAAGTCAAAGATTTAATGGCGATTGAGCGAGAAAAAGGAATTTTAGATACTGATACTGAAGTTGTTTCGACCATTACTTCCCATCATCCGGGTTATATTGACCGCGAACTCGAACAAATTGTTGGGTTACAAACTGACAAACCTCTCAAACGTGCAATGATGCCGTTTGGTGGAATTCGTGTAGTCAAAGATTCATTGGAAGCATACGGTTATCACTTAAGTCCGCAAACCGCAGACATATTTACCAAGTATCGTAAAACTCATAATGACGGTGTATTTGATGCCTACACTCGCGAAATGCGGTTGGCACGGCATTCTGGAATTATAACAGGATTACCAGATGCTTACGGACGTGGACGTATTATCGGCGATTATCGGCGTGTGCCATTATATGGTGTTGATAGTCTAATTGAAGATAAGAAAGCGCAGCTAGAATCTTTGGATTTAGACGTAATCGACGAAGATACAATTCGTCTGCGAGAAGAAATTTCTGAACAAATCAAAGCGCTGTTTGAACTCAAAGACATGGCCGCTAGCTATGGTTGTGATATTAGTCACCCAGCTGCAAACGCCAAAGAAGCTGTACAGTGGCTTTATTTTGCCTACTTAGGGGCGGTCAAAGAACAAAATGGGGCGGCGATGTCGATTGGCAGAATTTCCACGTTCCTTGATATTTACTTTGAACGGGATTTGCGAACAGGCTTGATTACGGAAGCGCAATTGCAAGAAATCATTGACCATTTTGTGATGAAGTTGCGGATGGTGCGTTTCTTGCGAACTCCTGACTACAACCAGTTATTTTCTGGTGATCCGACTTGGGTAACAGAATGTATTGGTGGAATGGGGGAAGATGGTAGACCTTTGGTGACAAAAACTAGCTTCCGTATGTTACACACACTGTATAATTTGGGGTCAGCACCAGAGCCAAATTTAACAGTATTGTGGTCAGAACGCTTACCAGATAACTTTAAACGCTATTGTACTAAAGTTTCGATTGACACTAGTTCTATTCAGTACGAAAACGATGATCTGATGCGTTTATACTGGGGTGATGATTATGCGATCGCCTGCTGTGTTTCAGCAATGCGAATTGGTAAACAAATGCAGTTTTTTGGCGCACGGGTTAACCTAGCTAAATGTCTGCTATACGCGATAAATGGCGGTAAAGACGAGAAATCTGGCGAACAAGTCGCACCAGAAACAGCACCGATTACCTCAGAATATCTAGACTACAACGAGGTATGGAGAAAATTTGAAGGGACGATGGCGTGGTTGGCAAAAACCTACATTAACACCCTCAATGTCATCCATTACATGCATGATAAATACTGTTACGAACGCTTAGAAATGGCACTGCACGATCGCGATGTTTTCCGTACGATGGCTTGTGGAATTGCAGGATTGTCAGTAGTTACAGATGCTTTGTCTGCAATTAAATATGCCAAAGTCAAAGTATTGCGGAACGAAGCCGGGTTAGCAGTAGATTACCAAATTGCAGGAGATTTCCCCAAATACGGCAACAATGACGATCAAGTTGATGAAATTGCGGTGCATTTAGTTACCAGGTTTATGAGAGAACTCCGCAAACACAAGACTTACCGTAACGCCGTACCTACACAATCAGTATTAACAATTACTTCTAACGTTGTGTATGGGAAGAAAACTGGAAACACACCCGACGGTAGAAAAGCGGGAGAACCCTTTGCACCAGGCGCAAACCCCATGCATGGACGAGATAATAAAGGTGCAGTTGCATCCCTGGCGTCGGTTGCGAAAATACCTTACGAATACTCTCAGGATGGCATTTCTAACACCTTTTCAATCGTACCATCAGCACTGGGTAAAGTTGAAGGTGACAGAATTAACAACCTCGTGGGAATGCTTGACGGTTATTTCCATGATGGCGGACATCACATCAACGTCAACGTCATGAATCGAGAAATGCTGATGGATGCGATGGAGCATCCTGAGTTATATCCACAGTTAACAATCAGGGTGTCGGGTTACGCGGTGAACTTTATTAAGTTGACAAGGGAACAGCAACTTGATGTGATTAAGCGGACGTTCCATGAAAGGTTTTAGGTGAATCTGGGGTGAGCTTTCTACTCACCCTAATTAATGTGTTTATTTATTATTTGCTGATGGTAAAAAATGTTGAATTCCCTCTATAATTTCGGGTAATTTATGTAATCTCTCTCCTACACTAATCATTGAGTTGGTCTTTATAGCGATATTTATAACTTTAACTAAAAATTCTTTAGCTCGTTCTGGAATTTTTAACCCATGAATAACTACTTCACCAGTAACTTCGTTAACTACTTTGGATAAACCATGTGAAGTTCTAATTTGATAGTTGAGAATTGCTTCTTCTATTTTCCTTAGTTCATTAATTAAAAATATTTTCGTTGCTTTATCTATATCAGACTTCAAAATTTCATCTTGTAAGTTTTTTATTTGTGTTTGTAAGTCTTCTAACTCAGCAGCCGAAATTTCCTTTAAACCTTTACCCTGTGATAATATTACATCTCCACAAGCATCGATAAGATGGAGAGTTTCTTCTGCAATATGTTGCTTAATATTTTTCCACTCAGCCGTAAGTAATGGGCTGTTCATAAGAACTAAATATATTTTATCTAAAGCCTTAATATATTTTTCGCGATTAGAGATTTCTAATCCATTGATATCGTCTCTCACATCCTTAAAAAGTTCCAAAAACTGTTCTAATTTTGCAGACATATCAGCATCGTTAGAATAATTTGCTCCTAGAACTTTTGTCCATATCTTACGTACATATTGATTTCCATCTTCATCCCAAGCTTGTTTAAGAAGACTGTAAAGTTGTTTACCAGAGCTAGTGATTTCTGTCATACACTAAACAATATTTATACTTGCTTTTCAGTTGTTATTCTAACAACTAAGTTTTATCAATAGTTCGATTTATTGTAGCTAGTATTACATTTAATCCCATTTGTAAGCAAATATATTTATATGTGGAGAAAAACGCTATTTTGCTAGTCTGCACAGATGAGATAGCGTACTGGGAGGTTTAACTGATCCCTAAACAAACTATTTTAGTAACTATTTTGACACTTTTTAGATGTTTTATCGAAAGACTAACCGAAGGTGCATAATTAATTAAGTAACTAATTATACTTAAAAGTAATAAGATTACTAATATTCTCATTATCTAGAGTAATTCCACGGCGCTGCAAGTAAGGGCGCAAATTTATTTGAATAAATAAATCCTTTAATTCTGCCACAATTTCTTGTGGGGGATTTCCTGATAAAGCAGTTACAATTAGACGTTCTGCTGTTTGATAGTCCTCACATTCAATAGCAAGAGAAGCTGCACTGCGATGTAATACAGAACGAGTCGGTTCAGCATCAATTTGATTTGCAATTAGTGCTGCTGCTTGAGTTTCTTTCTCAAAAGCTTGTTGAGTCAGTTGATTAGATTGTTCTAAATTCCCTTGAAGTTTAGCTAAAAAAGCTGCTTCAGCTAAATCCATTGCTTGATTGTGTAACTCTTTAATTTGATTCATTTTTTCACAATCATAGATAAGGGTTTAGCAAATAAATTGCTACGCCACACCATATCCTGTATAGGGGCGCTTATATGGCGGATGTAATCCCAACACAATATCTTCTTTTGGTACTCCCATTTCCACAAGTGCTTCAGCAATATCTGTCTCAGTCATGTTCTTTTGAATCCAGATTTTGCCATCTTTTATATCTAAATGGATGAAACAGTTGTAAATCCGCTTCATTCCTTGCCAACCAACATCTAGTAATTGATAATGATCATGTTCCACATCAAAAATTAACTGAGATTCAATATCTGAGTTAGCATTCTCTACTTTTGCTTGTTCTGTTAACAGCTGACGGATACACTGGCGGTACTTTTCTATTCTCTCCATTCGACAATTTCCTCCTTGTCTGCATTGTAGATCACAAGCTTTAATTGATATGATCTGACTGCTTCTTGAACGAATCGCTCTTGAAAGAATGTATTAAATGTATCAAATGGCACTGCTAAATAAAGTGTCCTGTCTGGTTCAGTCATTTGTAGCGCAAGCCGATAATTTAAAAATTGTCCTAAAGCAACATGAAAATCAGTGATTGCAGAACTGCTGAGAAAACTTTTAACTTCGACTGCTATTTTTAGTCCCTCTTTTTCAGCCCCTAAAATCTTCTCCGCAGATAAATCAATCTCAAACTTTACACCTTCAACTTTGATTATTAGCGGATCGGCCGTAATCACCCACAATTCTTTTTGTAAAGCTTGTTTTACCGCCGAATGAAATCGATCTTTGGCTGACATTAATCCTCAAAATACTTATAACTTAATTTTAAAGTAGTTCATAAGTTAAGAGAAGTAAAGTGATCTTCTCTCCGGGAGGCTTCGCCAACTCACAAAATCCTCACATTCTTTACCTATTTTTAAATTAGAGATTGTATGCCCTAACTCGACTTTAGGAACCTTTACCATGATTCCTCGCAGTCACATTCGCAATATTGGCATTTCCGCTCACATTGATGCTGGGAAAACCACTATTTCTGAGCGAATTTTGTACTATACCGGCAAAATTCACAAGATGGAAGAAGTGGGTGGGGATGGTGATGGCGCAACGATGGATTATATGGAATTAGAACGAGAAAAAGGGATTACAATCACTTCCGCAGCTATCACCTGTTTTTGGAATGACACACAAATTAACTTAATTGATACACCTGGACATGTTGATTTTACGATAGAAGTAGAGCGTTCCTTACGAGTGTTGGATGGAGCAATTATGGTGCTGTGTGGTGTGGCTGGCGTGCAATCCCAGTCAATCACGGTCGATAGGCAAATGAAGCGCTATCGCGTGCCACGTATCGCTTTTATCAATAAGTTAGATCGGATAGGTGCGAATCCTTGGCGTGTAGTTGATGCACTGCGAGACAAACTTGGTTTAAACCCTGTAGTACTGCAATTACCCATTGGTTTAGAAGATAAATTTGAGGGTGTGATCGATTTAATCGAGATGAACGCCAATTACTTTACAGGAGAAAACGGCGAAAACTGGCATAAAAAACCGATTCCTGAAGATTTGCAACCACAAGCACAAATCGCACGGGATAAACTGCTTGATCAAATATCTATCCATTCAGAACCAATGATGACAAAGTTGCTGGCGGGTGAAGAAGTACCCAAGCAAATGATTTGGGATGCAATTCGTCAGGGAACTCTGAGTCTGGAATTTACACCTGTGTTGATGGGTTCGGCGTTCAAAAATAAAGGTGTGCAAAATTTACTCGATGCGATCGCATTATATCTACCTTCTCCCCTGGAACGAAGTGCGATCGCAGCCACAGATATCTCCACCGACACACAAGTACAAGTTCATCCCGAACCACAAGCATCAGTGGTAGCACTTGTATTTAAACTAATAGAAGATGAATTTGGTCAACTAACTTACACCCGCCTTTATTCTGGTACACTTAAGCAGGGCGATCGCCTTTACAATAGCCGCACCAAAAAACAAGTCCGCATCAACCGACTAGTCAGAATAGAAGTAAATAAACGTCAAGAATTAACCTCTGCTGAAGCTGGGGAAATAATTGGGTTAATGGGAGTGGAGTGTGCATCAGGTGATACCTTGTGTTCTCCGGGTACAAATCTTTCCCTAGAAGGAATATTTGTCCCAGAACCCGTAATGGCGATCGCGATCACCCCCAAAAGCAAAGAAGATATAGATCATATAGCCAAAGCTTTGCACCGTTTTGTGCGCGAAGATCCCACCCTACACGTCAGCACAGATCCAGAATCTCATCAAACTTTAATGTCAGGCATGGGTGAGTTACATCTGCAAATATATTTAGAACGGATGAAACGAGAATACCACGCCGAAGTTTATGTGAGTCCGCCTGCGGTAGCTTACCGAGAAACCATCAACCAATCTGCAACTTTTGACTACACCCTCAAAAAACAAACTGGCGGTGCTGGACAATACGCCCATGTTAGGGGACGATTGGAACCGTGTGCAGAACCTTTTATCTTTGAAAACCGAGTTGTGGGTGGTGCAATCCCTGCTCAGTATATTAGCGCTTGCGAACAAGGATGTATCGATGCTTTGAAAACAGGATGGCTCAAAGGATATCCAATTACCGGAGTCAAAGTAATATTAGAAGGCGGTTCCCATCATCCGATTGATTCCTCAGAAATGGCCTTTCGGTTTGCAACCAGACTTGGGTTTGAGGAAGCTTTTGCAAAAGCCAATCCGACTATTTTAGAACCGATGATGTTGCTGGAAGTGGAAACTCCAAGCCAGTTTGTCGGACGAATTCAAGGTAAATTATTATCGCGGCGGGCTTTGTTGCTAGGTTCGCAGACACGAGACAACGAAGTCGTCATTCAAGCAGAAGTCCCCTTAGCAGAGATGTTTGGTTATTCCACAGAATTGCGATCGCTTTCTCAAGGAATGGCTACTTTCTCGATGGAATTTGCCGAATATCGACAGATACCCTAAAGATTAGGGAATATCAAAGAGAACTTGAATTAGCAAAATTAATGCAATAAACCACTATAGCAATCCTAAATCATTCGTGAGAGGCGAGATCCCCGACTTCTCTAAGAAGTCGGGGATCTGGGATTGAGTGTTTTCTCACAACTCAATTAGGATTGCTATAGTAATTTATCTTATCTGCTTTCATCTGTGTGTATCTCTATGCATCTATAATTTAATTTTTGATTTTCATGAAATCATTAAGCATCTAAACAAAATCAATTACAAATTTTTCTATACTGTTCCCTATTCCCTTTCTCAACTCATGAATTTTATTTTGTGCAACGATTGATTAGCATCGCTGTAATCCCCATCAAATCGGATAAATAAGCATTTATGGAAATAACAAAAAAACTCTATTCTAAAATCTTCTAAGCTTCATCATAGAGATTTCTTATTGTGTTCTATAGGCACTAGAGTTTTATCAATACTTATCTGCGGTAAATACTTATAAAAAAAGTTTACAAAGTTTAATAATATAGTAATATCCCTTCATAAGTATTTTTGCTCATAAACATGATAGGCGATCAATTTCCCTGGCTCACTACGATTATCCTATTCCCACTAGTGGCTTCCCTAGCGATTCCTTTCGTACCTGATAAAGACGGTAAGCGTCTGCGATGGTATGCCTTGGGTGTAGGTATCATGGACTTTTTCTTGATGTGCTGTGCCTTTTGGCAAAATTATGATCCCACCACCGCATCTCTTCAACTTGTAGAAAAATACACCTGGATACCTCAGTTGGGTTTGAACTGGGCTGTTTCAGTAGATGGATTGTCTGTTCCACTAGTACTTCTAGCAGGATTGGTAACGACGCTGGCGATTTTTGCAGCATGGCAAGTCGATCGCAAACCTCGCCTTTTCTATTTCCTGATGTTAGTGCTGTATTCTGCACAGATAGGCGTGTTTGTTGCCCAAGACATGCTGCTGTTATTTATTATGTGGGAACTAGAACTGGTTCCCGTCTACCTGCTTGTTTCTATTTGGGGTGGACAAAAGCGTCGCTATGCAGCTACAAAATTCTTGTTGTACACCGCAGCAGCTTCGATTTTTATTTTAGTAGCAGGGCTAGCAATGGCTCTCTACGGCGATCATATGACCTTTGATATGGTCGAATTGGGTATGAAGGATTACCCATTAGGACTTGAACTGTTGCTTTACGCAGGATTATTGATTGCTTTTGGCGTCAAGCTAGCTGTTTTCCCGATGCATACCTGGCTACCTGATGCTCACGGTGAGGCTTCTGCACCTGTGTCGATGATTTTGGCGGGTGTACTCTTGAAAATGGGTGGATATGGGTTGATTCGCCTTAATTTAGAACTGTTGTCTGATGCCCACGTTTATTTTGCACCAATTCTGGCTTGTTTGGGTGTTGTCAACATTATCTATGGTGCGTTGAATTCCTTCGCCCAGCCTAATATGAAGCGTCGCCTCGCGTATTCATCGGTGTCTCACATGGGTTTTGTACTGCTGGGGATTGCATCGTTTACAGATTTGGGAATCAGTGGGGCGATGCTACAGATGATTTCTCACGGCTTGATTGCAGCAGCCTTATTCTTCCTTGCAGGTGTAACCTACGATCGCACTCACACATTAATCATGTCAGATATGGGTGGTATTGGTCGAGCGATGCCAAAAGTATTTGCGTTGTTTACTGCTGCTGCAATGGCTTCTTTGGCTCTTCCTGGGATGAGTGGTTTTGTCGGTGAACTTGCAGTTTTTGTTGGCGTTACCACTAGCGACATTTACAGTTCGACTTTCTGTACCGTGATGGTTTTCTTAGCAGCAGTAGGAATAATCCTCACACCGATATACCTGCTCTCGATGCTAAGAGAGGTATTTTACGGTTCTGATGTCGCTCCTACCTGTGGAATTACAGATGCAAGTTTGCAAAACCAAGACAATGATGAAGCAGTTTGTTTTGGTACTAACTGCGTCCTACCTACTGAAGCAAAATTTAGTGATGCTAAACCACGGGAAGTATTTATCGCTGTTTGCTTTTTGCTGCTAACCATTGGTATTGGTGTTTATCCAAAACTGGCTACTGAGATTTATGATGTAAAAACTGTCGCAGTCAATACTCAGGTGCGCCAATCTTACGTCCAAATCTCTCAAACCAATCCTCAAATATTTGCTAAGGGTTTGTTATTTCCTAAATCCACACAATCTAATATAGCTTCGGTTTCAGGAATTGATAAATAACCTTGCGATCGCCTTAATAGTTAATATTTGCCGAGGACAGGGAAAATATTCCAAAATATGGAAGAGGTTTGATTACCTCTTCCATTATTTTTTTAATGAGAGCAGGGAACGGCGATCAGGGATTAATCTACCTATAGAATTATGAAATATGAAAGTATTTTGGAAAAAAACTGCTTTTTCTACTATTATTGCCCTAATTATTTTTAGTCTAGTTGCTAGCAATGGAACAAAAAATAAAATCCTCAGTCAAGATATTCGTAATTCAGAAAGTTGCATTCTTGCTGGTTCACTCAACAAGCATCAGCAATTAAATCAACTTTGTACTAGCACACTCAATCATATAAGCATCCCTACTCCCCAGACAAATCTTACTCCCATTCTTAATTTAAACTTAACTAATAAAGAACGGTTTTTTGCAGCAATTACCGATAAATTATTAGCAATTCCGCAACCTGGTACTTATGAATATATTTTGTTACGTGCCTATGGGGCAGCTTTTGTCAATCATAATCCAGAGGTTCAGCTTCCATCTAAAGTAGTATTTAGCGATGAGAATGAAACAAAAGAATTTCAATTTACTCTGAGTATGGGTAAAGTTAATGGGACTAATAACTGTTATTTACAAAAAGCAGCAGCCGATGCCTTAAATCAGGCTAAGGCACAAGTTAATATTCCTTTAAAATCGGGTTATGGCGATAGTGACTGTACTCGTACTTTTGCTACTAATCTCAGATTCTGGAGAAAATACGCGAACAATAAAACATTGGCAAGAGTTCAACAAGGCCAAGAGAAAAAAATCTTGGGAACCGTCGCGCCTCCTGGTTCGTCACAACATTTGTGGGGATTAGCAATTGATTTAAGAGTTGCAAATGAAGCTCAAAGACAGGCTTTAAATCAAAATGGTTGGTTTCGGACTGTGGAATATGATGTACCCCATTGGACTTATATTGGTCATCCACTAGATCAATTAGATGAGTTTGGGTTTGAAAATAAAGTAATTGGTGGGATTAGTTATTGGCTAACTCCTTTGTAAAAATTCAGCAATATACGGCAATTCCAACCCCAAGGTAGAGAAGTTTTAACTGTTTTAATTAGTTATTATATAAATAATACAAGAATGATATATCGCAATCCTAAATTATTCGTGAGAGGCGAGATCCCCGACTTCTTAGAGAAGTCGGGGATCTGGGATTGAGTGTTTTCTCACAACTCAATTAGGATTGCTATAGCAGTCATATTATTCATTTGAGTTGGAGAAATGATTTTTTTTAAAGAACCGCAAAGTACACATAAACGCGTAGACGCGGAGCAGCTTCCGAAGGTAAGCGGCTTCTCGAAGAGTAAAACACAAAGTCAGGAAGATTTTTCTCGTTTGCCTAAGAAGTTAAATAAAGGTCTTTCTTTGATCCTGGGTTTGGGAACTGCTGCTAGTGTAGGTTTATCTGCTCCTAAACCTGCTGAGGCGCTTCCATTTCAAGATTTAATTATTCCAGGAATTCAATATTTTCAACTTTCTAATTTATCGACTAAGGAAAAGGTTAAATTAGGCAGTAATATACATCAGCAGGTACTCAGTAATTACAGAGTTGGTACGAATGCAAATATTACCAGAATTGGTCAAAAATTAGTGCGTTCCAGTAGCTGTTCTCAAACTCCTTTTAAATTTTATGTAGTTCAAGATCCAAGCATTAATGCTTTTGCTACCACAGGTGGTTATGTTTATGTCCACAGTGGCTTGATTAACGCTGCGGATAATGAAGACCAGTTGGCGTCGGTGATGGCACACGAAATTGCTCACATTTGTAATGATGACTTGATTGACAAACTCAGACAAGCACAAATAGCTCAAGGTGCAGCTTCACTGGCTGGTTTAAATGGAAGTAAATTGGCTGCTGTGGGTTATCAGCTGGCTGTAGACTTGCCTAATAGCCGTGAGGCTGAGTTTAATGCTGATGCTAAGGGATTGCAGTATTTGCAACAGGCTGGGTATGATCCAAATGCTATGCCTGCTTTCTTAAAGAAATTGGTGAATCGTTCTTCTCCACCAGCGTTTTTAAGTACTCACCCAAATCCAAGAGAACGGATTTCTGTTTTAGAAAGGAAAATAGCTAATAATCGTTAGGTTACGGTAGAGTGCGATCGCTTCATCTTTACTAATCATAATTACTGGAGTTGTGTAAAACAACTTCATAGTGTTCCACTGTGGGAAACGGCTGATAAAAGTGATGTAGTAAGGAACGCCACTGTTGGTACTCTGGCGATTGTCGAAAGCCAATGGTGTGATCTTCCAATTTTTGCCAGTGTACCAGCAGAATATAGCGGTTTGGGGTTTCTATGCAACGTTGCAGTTCATGAGAAATATATCCTGACATAGAAGCAATGATAGTTGAAGCTATTTTGAAGGTAGTTTCAAATTCAGTAGCCAAACCAGGTTTAATATCAAGAATTGCAACTTCTAGTATCATGTTGTCAAATACTAACTCAACAGCGATCGCTTAGGATTGGCTTAAGATTAAAATTGCCATACACCTTTATGGTAGCGATTCTTTTTCAATCTAATTTTCTCTCTGGCTATCAATCGGTAGCAAACTAGCTATAACTCTTAATTTATTTAACTTAAATACCAAGCGTTGGGCTTGTGATTTATACATTGTTAATGGTAAATTTGCAGGCAAATTATTCATAAATTGTCTGGCTGTACTGATATCGCAACCAGAAATGATACTAATAACATTTGCACCATCAAAAACTGCATCAGAAGTCAAAGCTTTCTCAACTTTGATTTGCCAGATTCGCGGTGATAATTCACCTCTTTCAATGCGCTGGAGATTATGACTATTAGCTAAAACTATCATGCGATCGCCTATTGCCAATCGTATCTCATAAGCTGGCATAAATTTGGATGGTGATTGAGGAGGTGATTGCACAAATTTTTGATAGAGAATCGGTACAGCACCATAACCATAGGCGATATCACTAAGCATTAAGCCATTGAGAGTGTCGCCTGCTTCAACCATGTACTCTACTACTTGAATCGCTTGATTATTTAAATGAAATAAACCAAGAATATTTTCCCCAAAAGCCGCAGCCGCAAACACTTCTGCTGATAAAGCAGAGGCACACAAAACCTGTGCATAAGGAAACAACTGTGCAACTTTGTCACTAAAATGACGATTGTAAGTACGAATCACCAAGCCACATTCAGGATTTTGAGCATGAGCCATCAAACCAATTTCTAAATTTTCCATCTCATCATCTGTAACCACAATCACGCTTTTTGCATCGGTAAGATTGGCATTATTGAAGGTTTGAGTAAAGTTACCAACAATTAGCGGCATCTGGGGTAGTATATTTCCATCAAGGAATGTATTGTTAATTCCTACTAGGGGTTGCTGGAGTTCTTGCAATAAAATGGCAATATGCTCACCCACTGTATTTAATCCAATTAACACAACATGGTCTTGTTGAGGTATTGGTGGACGAGTGCTAGTAAAGAAAAACTGAAATCTTGAACTTAAAAGTTTCTCTGTAAGCAGTGCATATAAGACCCCGACAAATGCTGTACCTGCTAAAGTTAGTATCAAGCTAAATAAGCGCAGCCATCCGGGAATAGTTTTGTCAAATCCAACACCTCCATATAAATCTCCATATCCTCCCAAAAGTAAGACTGCTACAGCATAGAAAGCTTCTAATATATTGATGCCAGGATAATACCAGCTATATAAAATTGCTCCAAAGCACCACAGTAATAATACTGTTGCTCCACAAGTAATTGCTACTTTCAGCGTCTGATATTGATGATCTAATCGCCAAAATTGTGCTAACTTCTGCTTGAGGTTTTGCCATGACATATGTACGAATACTTGTTGCCACAACCAGCGCCAGTTTCGTTTAGACTTCACAGTAGAACGTTGCGATCGCTCCTGCATATCTGCAAGTTCAATGTAAACAATAGTGTCTCCTGGCTGTATTGTTGCTTCTGGTTCCCACTGGTAAAATTGATTGGGTAGTTCAGATGAGCTATTAGTGTAATTTAACACTCGCCGATATGAAGTATTAAGCTGATGTAGTTGCCATTGATGGCACCAGAAATCACCTGGTTTAATCTGACGTTTTACTACTCGCAGTTGGCGTCCTTCCAAATTGAAATATCCCAAATCTTCATTACTAAGAGCTGCAAGCGCAAAAGCGGAAGCCGTTAATTGATTTGGTTCAAAAGCAATAAAATTACCAAGATTTTGACTTAAAACTTGATTTAAATTGTGTTTATTAGAACGTACAACTAAGCGAACTTGAGGATTTAAAAGTCTTGCTGCAAAAGCAGCTTCTATATTCACTCGTTCGTCACTAGTAACTAAAAGCACAGTCCGGCATTTGCGAATCTGTGCTTTTTCTAAAATATTAGTTTGACGGCAATCACCGATAAATAAATCTTCTAACAAATTTTGTAAGTTTGGTACTTCCCAGTTTTTAGAACGCACCTGATCAATTGCACTGACAGCTACACCATATTCTTTTAAAATTGCTACACAATGCTGACCTAAACTTCCTAATCCACACACCAAAAATCGATCCGATTTTGTCTCGGTAGTGTTAACAGATTGATGGTTATTGTCTGAATATGGCAGCATCTGATACCGCCAAACCTAAATATTATCTGGGTTTTCTGGATACTAATAATTATAAGTGAAAAATTACTACTCATATAAAGAGACTGGATATGTTTTAAATTACACTTGTCTCAATTAGTAATAACATAAACCTCAATCAGAAACGAAGCTAAAGCTTTTCAGTCGCATAATTTGCCTTTAAGCGCCATTCACCTAGATATTGATTGTCAAGTTGGGTTTCGTGCTTTTACTATCGATCCGTTACGCTATCCTCACTTAGCTAGTTTTACACAAGAACTTGGCAATCTGGGAGTAAAATTTATTACAATTAATAATCCAGGAATCAAGTGTAGCCGTGGCAGCAACTTATATCTAGAGGGTCAAATACTGGATGGATTTTGTACTTACCCTAATGGACAGTTAGCGATCATTGGTCACAAGTTAAAAGTGAGCGAATTTTGTCAATACGTCTTTGAGTAGAAATAAATATGTATAAGAATGATAATCGTGCCGTGGGGGAAGAGGCGAGCGACGCTCGCCTCTTCCCCCACTCCTTTATTTGATTATCATTATCAATGAATCTGCGGGTAATATTTGCTTTCAGGAAAAATCATGTGAAACTCAGTTAAAACAAGTAATTGAGCGATTGTGAGAACCGTGAGCCAAAGCCGAAAGACTAATCGAGACCACGCGAAGAAGACACAACGACCGCAGGACTTAGGCATTGTTAAACGACAACGAAAACCAAACATGAAGCTCATTGTTGCACCTTTCCCTGAGAAACAACGAGGCACATCTGAATTTTTCTTTCAAGCACCTTCTAAAATCCCCTTGACAACTGGCTCACAACCTTAACTTGTGACCAATGGTTAGCGATCGCTCCTGTGTAGCCAGGTTGGTGTGCATTCCCAGATTTTACTAATCCCAAAGTACGTAGCTGGTGGAGTCGGCAGTACGCATACTTACTTGATGTTGGTGCCGCAGGATTCTGGCACGATATGAACGAGCCAGCAGTTTTCGTTAGCAAAGGCGATCGCTCTCTACCCAAAATAACACGGCATTTTATGGAAGGCAGAGGTGGTGAGCATCGCGAAGCCCATAATATTTATGGATTGTTGCAAGGCCAAGCTGCTTATGAAAGTTTGCGTGAGTATCGTCCGCATCTTTGAATATTATTTAGAAGTGACAAAATAAGCTTTTTTAAACGCGGAGGAACGCAGAGTTTTTATGATACAAATTAATGGAGTGATTAATATTTTAATTTTTTGAAATTTTAGGTCTATATTTGCAGGATACCGAGATATTCTTGTTTCACAGGCACTTTTCCACGGTTTTTATGGAGAAGCTAAGTATGAGACGGGATAAATATCTTGGTATCTTATTTGGATTGGGAGTATTGCTATGTAGCTTACCTTTTGCTTGTTTCGCACAGGTTAACCATTCGCCAGTTATTGGCCAAACAAATAATAATCCTTCCCAAAATAAACGAGCGATCGCACGAATCTGGAATGGTAGAACACTCACTTCTAAAGCAGATGAGTATTATGCTTATCTGAAGGAAGCTGGTATCAAGAAAATTGAATCAATTCCTGGTAATTTAGGAGCGCAGGTTTTTCGCCGTACTGCTGGTAATATTACAGAGTTTACTGTGATTTCTTATTGGGAGTCATTAGACGCAATTCGTAAGTTTGCAGGTAATGATATTGAAAAGACTCGATTTCTTCCCAGAGACAAAGAATATCTTCTGGAACTAGAACCTAATGTCAAACATTTTGAGGTTTTGCTTGACGATCGCAAATAATTAAATTTGGTTGGTGATAGTTATGAGACAAGAGTCAGAAAATACTGTGACAGTTGGTCGTCGAGCATTTGCATACTTTCAACATGGTTTAGAAACTGGTGATTGGAACCAGTTTTTAGATATGCTCACAGAAGATTTTACTTTTTGGTTCCCAATGGGAAAATACCACGGGTTAAATGTGGGTAAAGAACGAGCGCAAGAGTTTTTTCAACACGTTACACAGGCTTTTCATCCTGGACTGAAACTAACTTCATTAGATCGTGTTACTAGCAATGAAACAACGGTTGTGTTTGAATTTCGAGATGAGGGAATGTTGTTGGGAGAACCATACAAAAATCGAGTAGCTGTTTCCTTTGATGTACGTGGCGACAAAATTTGTAGCTACCGGGAGTATTTTGGTAGTGATGGTAAGTCGAATTAAGTTATCAGTTATCAGTTAGCTAGAGACGCGATTATACTCTTACCTTGAAGCCGCTCTTACGAGCGTCTACGCGTCTGTACAATTATCAGTTATTAGTTTAGTTATTCTCAACAATTGATTTATTTACTTCTCTACATTTCGCTTCTGCGGCTTGAAAGGCTTGTAAGTATTCTTTGCCACCCAACATCACGTCACCATAATACTCATACGGTGCGTTGCCATATACTGGTAACGGGTCGTCTTCTGGATAATCTTCTTGAGATTCTTCGAGAATTGCTTTCAGTTTTTTTACTGTTAATGATTGTGCTGGAAAATACCAAAGTTCTTCAACATTTTTATGGAGATGGGGTAAGGTAGGATCAATTATGCGATCGCTCAACTCAATCCAAGCGTATTCCATAGGTTGGTAAGGTTTACCCTTGGTAGCTAAAAATCCTTGCACGTAAACAGATCCCTCAGTCGCTAAGGCCGCTTTGTAAGCATTATCAAAAGGTTTCTTAGCCTTGCTTTTGATGCGAGCAGCAATATCAACAGACAGCGCTTCATCCAGTAATTTATTCATCAACAGCGAGGATTCACAGCAGTAACTAAAAGATCCTAACATCAAATTAAGTTGTTGATTGTTGGTCATTGGTCATTGGTGTTTATTCTCTCCCTTGTCTCCCCACTCTCCCCACACTCCCATGTCTCCCCACTCCCCATCTATGGCACAATAAAAAACGGTAATAAATATAAAATATTGATAAAGGTAGTTTAGTGAGTCCAACAGCTGTTGCGCGTCGTGTGGTATTTCCGTTTACGGCAATTGTAGGCCAGGAAGAAATGAAACTGGCTCTGATATTGAACGTGATTGACCCAAAAGTTGGTGGTGTGATGATTATGGGCGATCGCGGTACAGGCAAATCCACAACTATTCGGGCGCTGGCTGACTTACTGCCAGAAATTCCCGTGGTTGCGAATGATCCCTTCAATAGTCACCCTAGTGATCCTGATTTGATGAGCGATGAAATCCGCCAAAAACTCGAAACTGGCGATGATATTCCCGTTGATCATAAAAAAGTCCAAATGGTTGATTTACCACTGGGCGCTACAGAAGATCGTGTTTGCGGCACTATCGATATTGAAAAAGCCCTCTCAGAAGGTGTAAAAGCTTTTGAACCAGGACTTTTGGCAAAAGCCAACCGGGGTCTTCTCTATGTGGATGAGGTAAACTTGCTGGATGATCACCTGGTAGATGTACTGCTGGATTCTGCTGCTAGTGGTTGGAACACAGTAGAACGGGAAGGTATTTCTATCCGTCACCCAGCCCGTTTTGTTCTGGTTGGTTCTGGGAATCCAGAAGAAGGTGAACTACGTCCTCAGTTACTTGATCGCTTCGGAATGCACGCCGAAATTCACACTGTCAAAGAACCAGCTTTGCGGGTGCAAATCGTTGAGCAACGGGCCGAATTTGACCAAAACCCCCTTGCTTTTGTGGAAAAGTACCAATCCCAGCAACAGGAACTGCAACAACGCATTATCAATGCTCAAGAACTTTTGCCCTCAGTTAATCTTGATTATGACCTGCGGGTGAAAATTTCAGAAGTCTGTTCTGAACTTGATGTTGATGGTTTACGAGGTGATATTGTCACCAACCGCGCCGCTAAAGCTTTAACAGCTTTTGAAGGGCGTACCGAAGTGACTGTTGATGATATCCGTCGTGTGATTGTACTATCTTTACGTCACAGACTCAGAAAAGATCCTCTAGAGTCAATTGACTCTGGTTACAAAGTAGAGAAAGCCTTTGCACGTGTTTTTGGTGTAGAACTATCAGAAGACACTGCACAAACAAATGGCACTGGCCAATTGAAAACAGGTGTTCGGTAATTTATTGTTGCTAGTTGTTTGTTGTTGGTTTTCACAAATAACTAACAACAAACAACAAAAATATCAAAGACGGTCGATTTGTGATGAGAAGCTGGCGTTTTTGGTTAAACACTTTAATTTTATCTAGCCAATACAACCCACCTCGATTTGTGGAACTGTTAATGTTGACGCTAGCAATTACCATGTTGGCTATTTCTAGTGTTGTACCAAGAGAAATACCCTATATGGTATTGGGTTTAAGTCTTGTGGTTGGTGCTTCAATCTCTATTTTAGTCCGAGAAGCGATCGCTCCCTCTCCTCAGACGCGAGTTACCCAATTGACAGCATTATTATTATTAATTGTCAGTTTTTATGGCTTTGCTGATTTAATAAAGATGCTATGAGTTAATCATGGTAATTTATTTACTCATAAAAATTAAACTTATACTTAGTTATCAATTGTTAACATAACTTTTTATAACAGTTTTTCAAACTTCGCTGCCGATATTTAGGTTGCTATGTCATGCTGATAGGGTGAGAGTTCATTCGGCGACCGTGTTTGTTCTTAGTATTGATGGGTTTTTTCCTTTTGGTATTGACAGACTTTTCTCCGAAATCGCTCATCTCTACACATTTTACGATTTTGGAGAAGATCTATGTCAATTTATGTAGGCAATCTTTCCTACGATGTTACAGAAGATAGTCTGAACGCTGTCTTTGCAGAATATGGTACTGTCAAGCGAGTTCAGCTACCTACTGATCGCGACACAGGCCGCTTGCGTGGCTTTGGTTTTGTAGAAATGGGTACAGAAGCTGAAGAATCAGCTGCCATTGAAGCTCTTGATGGTGCTGAGTGGATGGGACGCGACCTCAAAGTTAATAAAGCCAAACCCAAAGAAAATAGGGGTTCCTATGGTGGTAACAGAGGAAACAACTTCCGTAACCGCTACTAATCCTAAATATTGTATGGATTTAGGATTAATCTGACATTTACCCGTGCAAATGTACTAAAAAAGCTTTTCTATCCCACGCTTTTAAGCGTGGGTTTTTTCTATCTTATGCCTTCTCAACTTTCACTCTTAATTTTTAACTTCTGTCTGTGATTAAAGACACCATGATTAGGACTCAATAGCAACGCTAATACAAATAATCCTGATACTACTAAAACAATCGCAGGCCCAGAAGGCAAATTATAAAAGTAACTTAAATACATACCACTAATACTAGAAATTACCCCAATTACTGCCCCTAAAATCATTACTTCATGGAGACGTTGAACTAATAAATAGGCAGTAGCGCCTGGTGTAATTAATAATGATAAAACTAAGATGACACCAACGGCTTTCATACTAGCGACTATTGTTAACGCAATCAACAGCATCAGTCCGAAGTTGAGACGATTGACTGGTAAACCTGCTGCTTGTGCGCCTAAAGGATCAAAAGTATAAAATAGCAGTTCTTTGTAGAGTAAAAAAACGACTATAAACACTATAGCGGCAATGATCGCTGTGTCTCTGACATCCTGTGTAGTCACGCCCAAAATATTACCAAAAAGAAAATGATTGAGGTCAATTTTGTTTTCTTTTTGAATCACAGTAATTAAAGTCACACCAAGGGCAAAAAATGCCGAAAATACTATTCCCATTGCAGCGTCTTCTTTGATGGGCGATCGCGTCCTGATCAAAGCGATGCACATTGTACTCACAACACCAGCAATGAACGCTCCAATAAAAATGTTAGCACCCAACAAAAAAGCGATCGCGAGTCCAGGTAAAACCGAGTGACTAATTGCATCACCCAGCAAAGCTAATCGTTGCACCATTAAGTAGCTACCGACAACCGCACACAACATCCCTACCAAAATGGCTATTACAAGCGATCGCTGCATAAAGCCATATTGTAAAGGCTCAATCAATGCTTCTAACATAGTTTTTTTGTCCTTTGTCCTACCCTTACGGGTAGACACGGAGTGGCTACTTGCAGAAGTCGCTAACGCGCCTACCGAAGGTAGCCGCTAGTCTTGTCATTTGTCATTTGTTCTTTGTCATACCAATAACCAATGACTCATGAGCAATGACTAATTATGCTACCTCTTTCCAAAACATTACATTACCACTGTAGGCGCGGGACAAGTTTTCTTCTGTTAATACCTGTTGTCGAGAACCTGTAGCAATTAATTCACGGTTTAATAAAATCAATTCATCAAAATGAGAGATTGACTCACCCAAATCATGATTGACAACAAGAACTATTTTTCCAGCTTGGGTGAGTTCGCCGAAAACTTCAAAAATTACTGACTGAGTTTTTTGATCAATCCCTACAAAAGGTTCATCAAAACAAAAAATTTCTGCTTCCTGTGTTAAAGCTCGTGCTAAAAATACTCGTTGTTGTTGTCCACCAGAAAGCTGTCCGATGGGGCGATGACGGTATTCACTCATACCTACTCGTTCTAACGCAGCTTTTGCTACTTGACGACTTACCGTACTAAAACCACGTAACCAGCCTGTTTTTTTCACCCTTCCCATCATCACCACATCCCAAACAGTAGCGGGATAAGTCCAATCAATTTGACTGCGCTGGGGTACGTAGGCTACTTGATCTAGTTGCTGCATTAAAGGTTTACCTTTATACAGTATTTTGCCGTTACTAGGAACCAACCCCAACATCGCCTTCATCAGCGTACTTTTACCAGCACCATTGGGGCCAAAAATACCTGTGAGTTGTCCCGGTTTGATAGTGCAATTTATATCTGTGAGAGCTTCCACTGCTCGATAATACACGCTTAAATGAGCAATAGTAATGGCATCACTAGGATTATTTTCAATAGTTTGTATCTCTGCGCTAGGCATTTCCACCGTTTTCCTTTGGGATTGGGTTGGGTGCAAAAATAGCATTTCCATAATTGTGTTTTTATAGTTCTTGCTTCAGCTTACTATAAAAATGAAAAGAAAATGAAAACATCTATAGTTGGGAATAATGTTTACCATAAGTAAAACTAATACCAGAGACAGAGGATTGGAAGCAGAGGGGAGATATGGGAGACGAGGAGGACAAGGGGAGCCAGTGCGTTGCGGAGGTACTTTCAGAAGCCGCTTCGCGTCTACCCTCCGTTGTAGCACGTGGCGTGGACACGGGGAGCCACTGCGTTGCGGAGCCAGTGCGTTGGACGGGTTCCCCGGCTTGAAGCACCTGGCGTCGGGTTCCCCGCGTTGTAGCACGTGGCGTGGACAAGGGAGACATGGGGGAGACGCAGGCTATTTTGCTCTCTTATCCCTATTATCTCTGTGTTCCTCATGGCAGCAAATCTGCCAAAATGCTTGTTTAGCAATACTTTTACCGCTTGTTTTATTCGGGTGTACGCCATCGAATTCTTCTAACTCAAAGGCGGATGATAAGCCGCAAGTTGTCGCAACTAGCACAATTATTGCTGATTTGGCTGAGGAGGTTGGAGGAGATGAAATTCAATTAACGGGAATTCTTCAACCTGGTACAGATCCGCATGTATACGAACCTAGACCACAAGATAGTAGATTTTTAGAAGAAGCAGACTTGATTTTGTATAACGGGTATAATTTAGAGCCTGGACTAATTAAGTTAATGAATGCTGCTGGAACAAAGGCGCGGAAGTTAGCGGTGGGGGAAGTCGCGAAACCGTTACAGTTAGACAAAGGTAAGGGTGAAGTAGTACCAGATCCGCATGTTTGGGGTGATGTAAAAAATGCGATCGCAATGGTGAATGCAATTCGAGATAGCTTAATTGAGTTATCACCCGAAGATAAAGCCGAATTTACCCAGAATGCACAGCAACTAACTACAGAATTAAAACAGTTAGATAGCTGGATTACCCAACAAATTCAAACTATCCCCCCAAATAAACGCAAACTTGTAACCACTCACGATGCATTTCAGTATTATGGACGTGCTTATCAAATACCCATTGCAGGTACGCTGATCGGTATTAGCACTGAAGAACAGCCTAGCGCCCAAACTGTTAAGCAACTAGTAGAGTCAATCAAAAAAATTGGTGTGTCGGCAATTTTTGCGGAAACGACAATCAACCCGAATTTAATTCAAACAGTAGCACAAGAAGCAGGAGTGAAGTTAGCAGCGCGTCAACTCTATTCTGATTCCATAGGTGCTGCTGGAAGTGAGGGTGATACTTACAGCAAAATGATGGCAGCAAATACACGATCTATTGTAGAAGCATTGGGAGGTAAGTATACGCCATTTTCTGCTGATACACAAAAAAAATAGCTGTATCTCAAAGAAATCGGGAATCTTGTTGTTCACAAATAATTTAGGAATGAGGGGAATCTTATATCTTGTTTAATTCAGATTTAATTCTTACAATTAAGTAAGAAATTATCTTTTTTGTAAGGAAAAGTATGTCTATTGCCACAATTACTAGTAAAGGTCAAACAACTATCCCCAAGGAAATTCGTGAGAAACTGAACTTACGTCCAGGCGATCGCATTAGTTTCTTTATTGAAGCTGATGGTAGAGTCTATATTCAACCATTGAATGTTCATGTTGAAGACTTATCTGGTATTCTCCATAAGCCAGGAAGAAAGCCTGTATCTATTGAACAGATGAATGAAGCAATTGAACAGTGTGGTGGTAGCTTGTGAGCAAGGGACTGGATACAAATGTGATTGTTCGTTATCTTGTGCGGGATGATTTGCAACAGTGGAAAGTGGCGGATGAATATATTAAACAGGTTAAGGCAAGTGGTGAAACTTGTTTTATTAACAACATTGTTTTGTGTGAACTTGTCTGGGTACTGAAAAGTTCTTACAAACTTAGTCGTCTTGAAATTACCGAAGTTATGGAGAAAATACTGAAAACAGATGCTTTTGATTTTGAAAACAGAGAAGTCGCCTTGTGGTCATTACAGCGCATGAAAAAAGGAAAAGCAGATTTCTCTGATTATCTAATTGCAAAGTTAAACGAACAAGCTGGATGTAGTGAAACCGTTACCTTTGACACAAAATTGCAAGGAACTGAGGGAATTCGTTTACTCTGACCTTAATCACAAAGCATTATACTTTTTTCGTTCAGAGCATTATTATTTATTTTTACTTAAGACTTACGCCCATTCTACGAATCTTTATAATGAACTAATATGATGAATTTTAGACCAATCGCTGTCGATTTATTTGCTGGGGTTGGTGGGATGACATTAGGATTTGAGCAGGCAGGTTTTGATGTGCTTGCATCTGTTGAAATTGATCCAATTCACTGTGCTACACACGAATTTAATTTTCCTTTTTGGAGTATTTTTTGTAAAAGTGTAGTGAATATTACAGGAGAAGAAATTAGAAAAAAGTCATCCATTGGGGATAGAGAAGTTGATGTTGTTTTTGGGGGACCACCATGTCAAGGATTTTCATTAATAGGTAAACGTTTTATTGATGATCCTCGCAATTCTCTGGTATTTCATTTCATTAGATTAGTTTTGGAGCTACAGCCTAAATATTTTATTTTTGAAAATGTTAAAGGCATGACTATAGGAAAGCACAAAGATTTTATCTCCAAAATTATCAGACAATTTGAGCTAAATAATTACAAAGTTAATCAAAATTATCAAGTATTAAATGCTGCTAATTATGGAGTACCTCAAAATAGAGAGAGGTTATTTTTATTAGGTTGTCGTGATGATTTAAGTTTGCCAAATTATCCACTTCCAATTACTAAATCTACACAAAAAAATAAATCCATTTTGGATACTAAACTCCTACCAACTCCTACAGTTTGGGATGCGCTGAAAGACCTACCAGAAGTAGAAAAATATCAAGAACTATATGAAAGAGATTGGATAGTTGCAGACTTTGGTAAGCCTAGTGATTATGGTAGGCAACTTCGCAGCCTATATTCTCCAGATAATAATTATTCATACGAACGTAAATATGACTCTAGAATTCTTACCTCTAGTTTAAGAACAAAACATAATCCAGAATCTATTAAAAGATTTGAGTCTACTCAACATGGCAAGATAGAACCTATAAGTCGCTTCCATAAACTTGACCCTGAAGGTATATGTAATACACTCAGAGCAGGAACTCCTAGTAATAGAGGAGCCTTTACTTCCCCTAGACCAATTCACCCATTTACACCAAGATGTATTACTGTACGTGAAGCAGCACGTTTACATTCTTATCCTGATTGGTTTAGATTTCATGTCACCAAATGGCATGGATTTAGGCAAATAGGAAATTCTGTCCCTCCATTATTGGCTAAAGCAGTAGCCTTAGAAATTATCAAACTGCTTAATGTAAATCTAACTAAACCTCTGATTACACATGATTTGGGGGATATTAAATTGTTAATGTATGATATGTCTAAAGCATCTAAATATTATAATGTTGATCCATGTGTAATAGAACCCAGAAATAGACAAATTAAAAAACAAAAAATGAACAATAATTTAATAGCAATTTTTGAACTGACATAGAAGAAAGTGAAGTTAGAGTAGTATAATAAAAACACTATAAATTAGTAGCCGCAGATTAAGTTTCGGAAGCAGGTCTACAAAAATACAAAAATTATTAAGAAATTAAACTTATAGTTAGATTGTTTCTACTATATAAATTCCTTCGTATTTTAATAGTAGTTGATTTATACAACAAACTTTTTGCTACAACGTCAATTATTACTATATATACTTAAAGTAAGTTGGCGGTAATAAACATAACTAGGTTACGAATGACAAATGACAAATAACAACCCCAACTAATAAGTTAAGCTTTATGTGTGCCGACTTACTTAAACTAAAGTTGTGCAAATTGCTGAATGAGCAGATACTTGCAGTGTGGGAAGTTCAATCAAAAATTCTGCTCCCTGTCCTAGTTGAGAATTACACAAAAGCTTACCGCCATGCTTTTCGGTAATAACTTGGTAGCTAATGGCTAAACCTAAGCCTGTTCCTTTACCTACAGGTTTAGTTGTAAAAAACGGATTAAACAACTTGGAACGTACTGTCTCACTAATACCATTCCCATTATCTCTAATACTTATGGTTACAGTCTGATTTTGAGCAGCCGTCGATATATAAATTGTGCTTGGTTGAGCTTTAATTTCCTCTAGTGTACGATCGCGATCGCGTTCTTCCAATGCATCAATCGCATTACTGAGAATATTCATAAACACCTGATTTAATTGGCCTGCATAACACTCTACTAAAGGTAAATTTCCATATTCTTTAATGACTTGGATTTCAGGACGATCTGATTTAACCTTGAGACGATTATTCAAAATTACCAATGTGCTATCGATACCTTCATGAATATTAACTTCTTTCACTTCTGCTTCATCTAAGCGCGAGAAATTTCGCAATGACAGCACAATTTCACGAATGCGGTTTGTTCCCATTTGCATTGATTCGATGACCTTGATTAAATCCTGATTCAAGAAATCAAAATCTATTGCAACAAGTTCTTCTTGAATTTCTAGAGGTGGTTCAGGTAAATATTTTTGATAAAGTTGTACCAAGCGCAATAAATCTTGAGTGTAATCCTCAACATAAGTAAGATTACCGTGAATAAAGTTGACTGGGTTGTTGATTTCGTGGGCAACACCTGCCACCATTTCACCAAGGGCTGACATTTTTTCACTCTGTACCATCTGCGCTTGCGTATAGTGCAGTTCCGCAATGGTGTTTTGTAGTTCAATCGTGCGTGTTTCTACTCCTTGTTCTAGTTCAGTGTTAGCTTTTTCTAAGGCTGTAAAAGATTCTTGCAACTGACTAGCCATATGGTTGAAGGATTGCGCCAGAATCTCCAACTCGTAAATTCCTTTGACTTCAACCGGGCGATCTAATTTTTGATCAGCAATTGCCTGACTCGCCTGACTCAGCTGTAAGATGGGTTGAGTAATCCAACGAGATGTATAAATCCCAACTATAGAAGCTACTACCACAGTCAGCAAGCACAGAGCTATTGTAGTACGAGTGTTGGCGTTGATTTGCCCCATAAAATCAGCTTCGGGGACAGTGACAACCACAAGCCAGTCTAAACCAAACTGATCGCGCCAAGGAGTAACCTTAACATATTGGCGATCGCCTTTGAAATCAAACATTAACTGTTGCTTTTCTTGAATCTGCTGCAAGTCTCCTAGTTTTTGCTGTAAATACTTAGCAGTAGCTTGAATTAGAGGATCACGGCTATCAGATGCAGCCAATCGTTTGGTTTTACGATTAGCTATCACATAAGGTTTTTGAGTACTGGAATTGGCAACCAACAACCCATTACGCTCAATAATAAAAACACTGCCATTTTGACTAACACGAATTTGGTGCAGAAAATCACTGATATTTGACAGTAGTAAATCAACATTAAAGACAGCGAGCAATTTACCACTTTTGTCATAAATAGGATAGCCAGCAGAAACAGCTATGTAACCAATATCCCCATCCCAAGGATTCACGCCACTCCAAATTGGTTTTCCAGCTTTTACCGCATTTATATACCAAGGTTGTGCAAAAGTATTGTAATCATATGTATTAATTAGCTTTGTCCGGTTTCCTTGAGCATCTGTAGCGTAGGAATAAACCTTAGACACTCCGTTAACAGCTAAAGGATATAATTCTATTGTGGTAGATTTACTCCCCGGATAATTACCAGAGCCAGCCCCTTCACCTGTAGCGAAAGCATAGCCGTTGTAGCCCAAATTTTTATGGACTTGCATCTGTTTCCATAAGTATTTTCCTGCACGTTCAAAATCTCGTAAATCGAGCAATCCCGTCTCTACAGCATCCACGTTCATTTGATTAATTTGATGGGGAATGTCTAGGTAACTATCAAGATGCTGATTAACCAGGCTGTTGGTTTTACCCATTACCTGATCAGCAAGTTCATTGACTGCTTTCTGCCCATTTTTAAATGATAGATATCCAACCAAACCAACAGATATACAAATTTGAACTACGAAGGGAACGATTAATAATAGCTGTAAAGGAACTTTTATAAAGCCTTTAGAAGGAGAAAATTTCATACTTAAATTAATTTAGTAACATCAACCAAATATTTGACTGAAGTTATTGTTCCCATATTTGTGATTCAAATTAATGTTGAGACAAATCTAAACTCATTGATTGAATTAATTCTTGTTGATTGGCAATTTGCAATAGTTTTTTGGATAAAATAGACAATGATTTCACAGATGATTTCAGAGTATCTGTTCTATAAACATCACTCATTGCTTGATTAAAAACCTACACTTGTCCACGCCACGTGCTACAACGCGGGAAACCCGCAAGGGCGCAGTGGCTCCCCTTGTCTCTCTTGTTGGCCATGTCTCCCTTCCTTATTTTTAATTTTTAATTCTTTTGTCCCCGATCCTCAATCGTAGCAAGTGCCAAAAAACACACAAGAAACTCATCTCAACCGCGCTCGTGCTAGTCTCAGACAAGCGCTGTCTTGGTATAGCAATTTCCGTAAACCCGGACAAGCATCAGCAAATCCAAAATTAGCTGGTTTGGTAAAACCAGAATTAGAGGTTTTAACCGCTAGTCTTGATAAACTAGACCATAATGTGATTGTAATTGCCGCTTTTGGTTTAGTAAGTCGTGGTAAATCGGCGGTATTAAATGCTTTATTAGGACAGAAGATTCTGCAAACTGGCCCTTTACATGGTGTAACTCAGTATCCCCGTTCTGTACGTTGGAATCTTGGCGATAAAGCACAGGTAGAATTAATTGATACTCCAGGACTAGATGAAATTGCGGGAGAAGCGCGATCGCAAATGGCAAAAGATGTGGCACGTCAAGCAGATTTAATTTTGTTTGTGGTTGCTGGCGATATTACCCGCACCGAATATCAAGCTTTGTGCGAATTGCGACAGTCACAAAAGCCCTTGATTCTCGTATTTAATAAAATAGACTTGTATCCAGATACAGACCGAGAGAAAATTTATAAAAATTTGCAACAACTGGGTGCAGGACATATCCAAACCAAGCCTTTACAACCTGATGAAATTGTCATGATTGCGGCGGAACCAACACCCCTGGAAGTACGGGTTGAATGGCCGGATGGGAATGTAACTTACGAATGGGAGACACCACCACCACAAATAGACGAACTCAAACAGACTCTTCTGAAAATTCTCAACCGGGAAGGGCGATCGCTCATTGCTTTAAACGCACTCATCCAAGCACGGGATGCAGAAGAAGCGATCGCATCCAAAACTGTTGATGTACGTCAACAAGAAGCAGAAGACTTAATTTGGCAATTTACCAAATATAAAGCTGTAGCTGTCGGGTTAAATCCCATTGCCTTTCTCGATATTTTAGGTGGAACTGTCGCCGACTTAGCTTTGATTCGTTCTTTGGCACGGTTGTATGGTTTACCAATGACGGGCTATGAAGCCGGGAGACTATTAAAAACAATTTTATTCAGTTCTGGTGGTTTGTTATTAGGAGAATTAGGTAGCAGTTTTATTTTAGGGTTAGGTAAAAGTACGGCAGCCATTGCCAGTGGTGATAACCCTAGTAATATAACAGTCTTTGCCGGGAGTGCGATCGCTCAAGCTGGAATCGCAGGTTATGGAGCCTACGCAGTCGGTAAAGCTGCCCAAGTCTACCTCGAACAAGGCTGTACCTGGGGACAATTAGGCGCTAGCACCGTGATCACAGAAATTCTGGCTGAAGTAGAATCAAATACGATTTTGTATCGTTTGCGACAGGATTTGGAACAGAATTTGGGTATAACAGGCAAGTGAACTTTAAGCATCAAAAGCGCTTAGATTCTATGAAATTTGAGGTCAAGCGCTTGTAACGCTGGTACTGTCTTAACCATTCTTTACAAACCTCTTCGGCAAGTTGGATTTCTTTCTCATTCAAAAGTTCATCTGGTGTTCCAGACGCTAAAATCTGGGCGACTTTAGCGGCTCTTTGATAATCGACACCATACTTGACGAGTTCTGTATGAAAAAACTCTTCTTTCTCCTTAGAATACATTTTGAAATTTAGTAACTAAAATTTTTAAGCTTTGTATATAATTTCTAAAATTTATGAAGCAACCACTTCTTACTTTAGATAGATTCAATCATGAACTTTAGCTTTTCTTTATAAAGTGGGTATTAGTAAGTCCATATTACAACCTATATATTTGATACATAATGATTGAGAGAAATCCAGGATTAAGTAAGTCGGTGGTAATAAACATAGCGAGAGTTAGGAAAAGTAAATATGCACCAAACCTTACCAATGACCAATGATCATAAAATTTCTCTACCGAAAAAATCTGTAGAGACATTGCAATGCAATCTCTCTACATAACCAGAAAACCATACCAATAACCTTAACTGAAACCTATTAATTTATAAATCCGCCAAAAGTTTATTAATTCTAATTAATTGTATAACTTTTTATATAGTGCAAAATTTTACTCCTGCACTTTTTTATTTTTTCTATCTACGCTATAAATAAAAACTCAAGCAGCAATAAAACTTTGAGTCCATTTTGTGCAGTCCAAAAAGGGTAAACTATGACATCACAAACTTTAGACGTATTGCAAGCTCTAGATGAAGCTCGGACGATTTGTGATCAAACAGGCAGTAATTCCAATGAATGTATTTTAGCCTGGGAAATAGTTGAAAAAATACGAGTTGAGCAATTTCAACAACAGCAAATCACAAAACGCAAAACAGATTTAGAACGCTATTGTGAAATTCATCCAGAAGCCATTGAATGTCGGATTTATGACGTTTAATTATCTCGAAAATCAGCAGTAGCAGATTTTGTAATTTGTTGAATAGTTTCTAAATTTGGCGGTGCTATCTCACTATCCATTTTTAACCACAAAAGGTACTCAATATTTCCAGCTGGGCCAGTCACAGGCGACCAAGTTAGACCTTTATAATTCCATCCTAATTCAATAGCTGCTTGTAACACCTGAGCGATCGCATCAGCATGGTCTTTTGGATCACGTACCACTCCTTTTTTCCCGACACGACTTTTTCCCACTTCAAATTGAGGTTTCACCAACAAAATCGCTTCACGCTGAGGTTGGGTTAATCGCCACAAAGCAGGTAAAACTTTCGTTAACGAAATAAACGAAACATCTACCACCACTAAATCAGCATAATTCCCCCCTGTCTCTGCTAGGGGGGACACACCATACAATTCATCAGGGGTTAGATAGCGTAAATTCGTGCGTTCTTTCAAAATTACCCGTGGGTCGTTACGTAACTTCCAGTCAACTTGTCCGTAACCAACATCCACACCATAAACTAACCTTGCTCCAGCTTGCAGGAGACAATCAGTAAAACCGCCTGTAGAAATACCACCATCCAAACAAACACGATTCTCTACAGCGATCGCAAACTCTTGTAACGCCTTAGCGAGTTTCTCACCCCCACGAGAAACAAAACGCGATCGCTCCTTAATCTTAACCTCAGCTGTAACTTCAATCTCTGTCCCCGCTTTATCAACAAGCTTACCATCAACGCTCACTTCCCCCGCTTGAATGAGTCGTTGCGCTTGTTGACGGGACACACACAATCCCAAATCTACTAACAAAGTATCTAATCGTTGCTTAACCAAAATTCTAAATCCTTATTTCTTACCTTTTTTCTAACCCTATTTACAACTGCTACTTTTCCTTAATTTTTCACCAAGAAGGATCTACTTTTATAAATTCTGTAGGGTGTGTTACGGCGTTTGTGATGTATACTTTTTAGCGATAAATTACATGTTACGCCGTAACGCACCACATTAGCTTGGTCAATCATCCTGCATCAAGTTACCTATTTTTATTTAAAAATTACTTTATAAATTGTTTATAAAAATTTATTCTTAAACCTTATTCATCCTCATCATAATTAAACATTAAAACAAATTTTTGTTTAGGTAAAACCAACATAGGTAGCTGAAGGGGCGACGAAATAGGCCAAAAAGCCTTGTATGTAAAGCATGTAACATTTTGTGATAGAAAAAGATAGGTCTAAATTCGCAATAAGACCTACCTATTAAAAATGTTACCTGAATTTTACCAAAAGCACTTAAAAAGTCAACTGAGTACAGCAGAATATCTACTTCTGAAAATTTTGCTGAATCTTTTACAGTCAATCAAAAAAGTTAACTTAGAAAGGTTAGCAAATGCTTTACCTTTAGCAATTAAATTTGAAAGTAGAAGAAAAAGGATACAGAGATTTTTATCATTACCAAATTTAACAATTGAAAAAATCTGGTTTCCAATCATTAAAGAATGGTTAGAAAAATACTTTACAGATGGAAAAGTAATTTACATAGCAATCGATAGAACGAATTGGAGTTGTATAAACTTATTTATGGTTAGCGTTATCTGGGATAGAAGAGCATTCCCAATATATTTTGAATTATTACCAAAATTAGGTAGTAGTAACATATCAGAGCAGCAAAATTTATTATCGAAGGTTATACCACTTTTTGAAAAGTATAGAGTTTGTGTATTAGGCGATAGAGAATTTTGCTCTATAAAACTGGCAAATTACCTCCAGAAGTCGGGCGTGTACTTTTGCTTACGTTTAAAAAAGAACGAATTTGTTGAATATGAAAAAGATATTTGGATTGAGTTAAATGATTTAGGTTTAACACCAGGATTATCATTTTTTATCAAGGTAGTTAAGGTAACTAAAAGTCAAGGTTTTTTTAGTTTTAACATTGCTTGCAAATGGAAACGCAAAATCAAAGGAGTAGCTCCAAAAGAAGGATGGTTTATTTTAACAAACTTTGAAAGCTTAGAGTCTGCTATTTCAGCTTACAAACAAAGATTTGATATTGAGGAAATGTTTAGAGATTTCAAAAACGGTGGTTAGAATTTAGAAGATACAAATGTTGAAGGTAGACGCTTTATTTCAATAGTATTATTAATTGCGCTTGCTTACACTTCTGCTACAATTGCTGGTCAACAAATTAAACGTAAAGGAATACAAAAATATGTTGCTCGTATTAAAGAATCTGGTCGAGCAGAGCGCAGACATAGTAGCTTTTATGTCGGACTATATGGTCACACTTGGGTTAATTTTAAGGATATTTGTATGGAATTAGTAACTGAGCTAATGAGACTTAATCGCAATAAATTAAAGTATTATCAACAAGGTCTAAGAGCTATGAAGCTTATAGAATCTGCATTTTAGGTGATTTCGTCGCCCCTTCAGCATAGGTAGATATATAGGATGATCATCCCATCCTTGATTATTCTCTCCTTTTTGATAGCAAATAATCAAAGTTGGAACATCAGGGTATTTCTTTTTAGCTTCTATTGACCACTCACCTGAACCAAAGCCAAATCTCCATTGAAAAGGATCTTTTCTTGGCATATCTAATCCTTTACTTTTATTCTTTTTACCTCTACGAACATTTAAACGCCCTTTTGTTATACCCTTTGATTTTATATCTGTTAATCCTTTGACGATACGTTTAGATTCCCATTCTTCACCGGGAATATAATAACTCTTTGTGTAACTGATAACTTGAATTATAAACTCTATATCCACCTCATAATAGCGATCGTCATCCTGATAATCAATTAAAATATTTTCGATATTGTGAAAATTCTCCTTGATTTCTTCTTTCTTATAAGCTGGGTTTTGAGGGAAAATCAATTTTCCTGGTGCTAGTACACCAATAACTGTGGGGTCTAAAACATTAGAGCGAGTTGGTTTTAGAGTTCCTCCTATCCAAACAGGCTGAAGTTTAATGTTATGAATATCATCTCCTATTGCTTGACGCATTGCTTCATCCGCTTCGTGGATAGAACGAAAAGTGTATAGTATATGTTCCGGTAAAAAGAGACGAGTAACATCTTTTAAATGTGGCCGATAACCATACATTCGAGCATGTTGATGAACTGTATCCACTACTTTTTGTTTAGCATCACGCCCATAATAAGTTACCATTAGCCCATCAATAGTTACACCCCTACCTAATCTATTACCTCCGATTAATATATTCATTCCAGGATTATAGTTAGGCTCTTTATCTGAATTCTTTGCATTAATTATTTTAGGGGTGATTACGCTCCCTAATTGAATTTTTAACTCATCTACTAATTCATTAAACGTAGGTAAATTATCCGCAGTTTTATTTAACTCATTGTAAGCTTGTTCTAGCCATTTTTGGGCTTGTTTATTTTCCGTTTCTGAACTTTTTTCTCGAATTGCTTTATCTAAATTAATTACAAATTGACTAATAACTTGATCCAAGACACTATGAATATCTTGTTTATAACAAATATGAGCGAGAAAAGAATATCTTGCATCTTCTTGTTCAGAAGATAACATTTTGTATGTTGAACCTATAAAAAAGCAACACAGCGCAAGCCTTAATCCTTCAGGAATTACCCATTTATTACGCGGATTACCCGGATTAATTGCACCTTTTTGTTTCTTTAATTGGTTAATTTCTTCAGCATCTACAATACAACAATAGTTACTATTTTCTGAAAAAAACAGTTCTCCTCCCATATAGCTATTTCCCGGTTCTGGTAGTGCTGCACAAAATTGTGGCTTACAAGGATGAGAGAGGTTTTGTAATAATAGACTTTGGGGAGTCGCCGTGATTTGAATATAAATATGATTAGCAACTTCTTGACGAATTTTACCTATTTTTTCAAAAATTGTGCTGTCAGGAATAGTATCTTTGCCTTGTTTAGATTGTTTAGATTCATTCGTATTTAAACTAGCATTATCTGCTTCATCATCAAAAATTAAAGTAGGGACATCTTTTACCTTTGCTTCTTTTAAAACCTTCAGTAATTTATCCAGATGATGACTATTTTTTGTAGAAATTAATACAATTCTTGTATCTTTAATATAAGGTTTAACTTTAGTTTTTGCGAAATTAATGGGATTATTATTCCATGCTTCCCAATCAAAAAAAACTGGCCCTGCTTGAACTTGATTGTTAAAACGATTAGCTGTTTGTTTTCCTAACCAAGTATTATCAGAAGTTAATATAATAAAACAACGAAAATTATTTTCATGAGCCAGTGCTAAGGTTGCAATAGTGGTGTTAGTTTTCCCACTTTGAACTCGACCATAAATCAATCCAGTTGTACCATTGGGAATAGGTTCTTGTCCCTTATAAGGTTGACTTACTAAACCTGTACCGTTTTCCCCTACATCACCATAACCAAAATTTTCTGAATAAACATTGACACAGTTTTGGACAATTTCAATAGCTTTTTCTTTAAGTTGATTGGCTTCTTGGAGTCCAATTTGTCTCTCTAATTTACTAATTAGTCTATCAATACAGGAACCATTAGTGTTAATAGGAGTGTGCGTCATAAATTATTTCATGTTGATAAAATTACGTCCGGCCAATTATTTTGGGGTATTGTCCGCTCTAAGGGAACTCTTCCCGTACCTTTAACATAATAACTACCCCTTAGTTCTCTTTTTACAGAAATACGCTGCTTGGCTAAACCTTCACTATGATTAAGAATTGTCCATAGTTGTTCTTCTGATAGACAACAAACACCATCTCGATGACAAATCAATACTATAAATACTTTGACATCAGGATAAGTTTGATGAAATATTGTTAGTGCAATTTCTTCTTGTGAACTAAAGCTAAATGACCAGGAAGAAGTGGGTTTTCTTGATATTTTAAATAAGACAGCCGACTCTTGATTTGTGTTTTTTACAAGATAAAGAGATGGATGAATAGAAGATAAATAACTTATAGATATATAAGATGTTCCTTTGAGGAGTCGAAGAAAAGCCGCACCGTGCAAAAATTCTAGATCATTAATACTCATGGAACTACTGCCAACAATCATCCATACAAGTAATATATTTTACATTTTTTTAAGTAATCCTCCAATGGTAAATAAGATAAATAATTAATTTCTGGTATAAAAAAAGTAAACGCACCTTGCCAATAAAGGCAAAGTGCGATACCTTCAGCTTTTTTAGATGTGGAATTAGCTAGTGCAAAATAGCAGAAATAGCTAGACAGGAAAAACCAAACGAAAAAACAGATTGTCTAAGCATGACAATTTCCTGTCTCTTCCCTTCTGCCTTCTGCTGGATTACACTAAATATCCTTCTCGCTCAACTCTCTGGTCATGTAGTCAAACGGCTCATCTACAAAGCTAGTACTACTGACACCACCATCTGCTAATTGCTGCTTGACAATATCCTTCATAAGTTGGATACCACGAACTGTAGGGCCAATGGGAACACCCAAAGAATTATAAGTTTCCCGCAAACCTTGCAGTACGCGCTCATCCAACACATCCATACTGCCAGCTACAATGGCATAAGTAGCGTAGCGCAGGTAGTAATCCATATCCCGCAGACAAGCTGCATACCGCCGAGTAGTATAAGCATTGCCGCCGGGACGAATCAACTCTGGCTGTTCATCAAATAATTGAGAGCCAGCCTGCTTGACAATTGCCGCCGCATTTGCATTAATAGCTCCTGCGGCTTGTACTCGTGCCGTCCCGCTTTCAAAATAGGACTTGAGACTGTCGATCGCATTCCGGTCAAAATACCGCCCAGCAACGTCATAATTCTTAATTAAACTTGTGACTGCATCCCGCATTCCTTTATCTCCCAATCATTGCTATTTATGGTTTGATATTTATTTGACTGCTTTTGCAAGCGGCTAATTTTTGTGCCAATGAATATTAAAAGAAGCTCAAGCACAAAAACAATGTATGCGCTACTTAAAGGATTCTATGCCAAAGTTGACCCCAACAGATGAACTGTCAAGTTTTGTAGAGTTAGTTCGGCAAAAGTGAACATAACCTATAAACATGATATTCTGTAACAAAAAATACAAAATATCTCAAATTTATATCATTAGGATATTCCAGGTGTCTTTAATGATTTGGGTTCATCAAGCAAGGTCAGCGTGCATTAACATTGTGGTTTACTGTACTAAATTGGCGGAGAAGGAGTAACCATGACAACCCCACAAGACGTCCTGAAGATGATTCGGGACAACAACATTCAGATGATCGATCTGAAATTCATCGATACGCCAGGGATATGGCAGCACCTGACAGTGTTTCATAACCAAATCGATGAAAGTAGCTTCACAGACGGCGTACCCTTCGATGGTTCCAGTATTCGGGGTTGGAAAGCAATCAACGAGTCAGACATGTCAATGGTACTCGATCCAAACACTGCCTGGATCGACCCATTCATGAAAGAACCAACTCTCAGTATCATTTGTAGTATTAAAGAACCCCGTACGGGCGAATGGTACAGTCGTTGTCCGCGTGTAATTGCTCAAAAAGCAGTAGATTATCTCGTTTCCTCCGGTCTTGGTGACACAGCCTTCTTTGGTCCTGAAGCTGAGTTTTTCATCTTTGATGATGTCCGTTTTGACCAAAACTCTCACGAAGGCTACTATTACGTAGACTCAGTTGAAGGGCGTTGGAACTCCGGTAAACAAGAAGGTCCCAACCTGGGTTACAAACCCCGCTACAAAGAGGGTTATTTCCCAGTACCCCCCACCGATACTTTCCAAGATATTCGTACAGAAATGCTGCTGACAATGGCAAAATGCGGCGTGCCTATTGAAAAGCAGCACCACGAAGTAGCTACAGGTGGTCAGTGCGAACTCGGTTTCCGCTTTGGTAAATTGATTGAAGCTGCCGATTGGCTGATGACTTACAAATACGTCATCAAGAACGTTGCCAATAAATACGGCAAAACCGTTACTTTTATGCCTAAGCCTGTCTTCCAAGACAACGGTTCCGGTATGCACACCCACCAGTCTATTTGGAAAGACGGTCAGCCTTTGTTTGCAGGTGATAAGTACGCTGGCTTGAGTGAAATGGCATTACATTATATTGGTGGCATTCTCAAGCACGCGCCAGCATTATTGGCTATTACCAACCCCACCACCAACTCCTACAAGCGCCTAGTACCTGGTTACGAAGCACCTGTGAACTTGGCTTACTCCCAAGGAAACCGTTCTGCTTCGATTCGGATTCCTCTGTCTGGTACTAACCCCAAAGCCAAGCGCTTAGAGTTCCGTTGTCCTGATGCGACTTCTAACCCCTACTTGGCATTTGCTGCCATGCTGTGTGCTGGTTTAGATGGCATTAAGAACAAAATTGATCCTGGTGAACCTCTGGATAAAAATATTTATGAACTCTCTCCAGAAGAACTGGCGAAAGTTCCTTCCACTCCTGGATCTCTAGAATTAGCATTGGAAGCACTAGAGAAAGATCATGCTTTCTTGACCGAACCTGGTGTCTTCACCGAAGACTTCATTGAAACTTGGATTTCTTACAAGCTAGACAACGAAGTTAACCCAATGCGTCTACGTCCTCATCCCTACGAATTTGCTCTTTACTACGATTGTTAATTCCACAGGGTTAGTGGTTTGGTAGTTAGTGGTTAATTTATAAATAACTACTACCGATTCTCCATAAAACCAGACGTATTATTTGAAAGCATAAATACAGCCACCCACTTTGGGTGGCTTTTTTTGGGTTTATTTTTATGAATAGTTAATACTACTAACCACTAATGTAGAGACGCGTAGACGCTCGTAAGAGCGGCTTCAAGATAAGAGTATAATCGCGTCTCTACCCACTAGCCACTAACTATTTAACTCATCGCAGCATTACTGCGGTCATAATTCATGCGAGCATTGTGGTCTATTTTCCCTTGGGTCGGGTTCCAATAGTGAGATATTTCTCCAGGAAGACCCAATTCTTCCCCTGCACGTTCTAGCATCGATTGTTGCCGATTTTTGATCAGCTGATAATGACGCATCATTAAAGCACGAGCTTTGTCTTGGGTAGACATACCAGAGTCCTCCCTGTAGTTTTAATTTGATTGATTTCTTTGTCTCCATTAATAAGATAGCAGGATAATTCTGTATCAGAAGTTACGGAATGATACATTTTTATAAAACTTAATATTTCCTTGACTAGTACTCTGTCACATTGCAGGGTTTGTAGTAAGTGCTTAAGCGCTCAATTAAGCACTAAAGTGCTGACTACAAACTCCTCAATATTTATTTTTGTTGCTTGTTCTTAGTTACCTTCATTGGTTTGACTTGCTTGCTCAACAGATCATTCTCAAGATTAATGAATTAATAGTTACAATTATTTAAGTTAAATAAATAAAAATAAAGAAAAACCAAGCCATTCACATGTCTGACACATTAACGAAGCTGACTTATCAAACATTTCAGCAGGGCAAAAACTATTTTGGTTTAGCTCATAAAACATTAAGCGTACGGTTATTGAATTTAATTTCTCCTTTTGAGCAGCAAACTAAACCCATCCCAACAGAAGTTTTACTCAAATATCAAAAGAAACTAGATAATTTGCTAGAAAGTGACTGGCAAGATGCAGAGCAGGGTGTATATCCTACGAGCTTGCTATTTGATAATCCTTGGCAAGACTTTTTCCAGTACTATCCAGTAGTATGCCTAGATTTATTCCAAACCTGGGAGCGAGCCAAACAGAAGAATTATCAAGACTTTCCCGCAGACGTGGAAACTTCTGGTTATCCCAGCTATTACGTACAGAACTTCCACCACCAAACTGATGGCTATTTGAGCGACTGGTCAGCCAATCTCTACGATTTACAGGTGGAAATCCTGTTTGGTGGTACAGCAGATCCCATGCGACGGCGAATTCTCGCCCCTCTTAAGAAAGGGTTAAAATCTTTTGCTGAGTTACCACATCGGCAAATACGCATTTTAGATGTAGCTTGTGGAACAGGTCGGACTTTAAAAATGATTCGCGCAGCTTTCCCGCAAGCATCGCTGTTTGGTACGGATTTGTCACCAGCTTATTTGCGAAAAGCAAATGAATTATTAAGCCAAATTCCAGGAGAATTACCACAACTATTGCAGGCTAACGCCGAAGAGTTACCATACCTGGATAATTATTTTCATGCAGTGACTTCTGTGTTTCTTTTCCATGAATTACCTGCGGGGGTACGCCAGCGAGTTATTGAACAATGCTACCGGGTAACAAAACCCGGAGGAGTGTTTATTATTTGTGACTCTGTGCAAATGAGCGATTCTCCAGAAATGGAACCATTCATGGAAAACTTCCACCAAATGTACCATGAACCCTACTATAAGCATTACATGACTGATGATTTAGTAGGGCGTTTAGAAAAAGCAGGTTTTGAAAATGTTGAAATACAAGTTCATTTGATGAGCAAGTATTTGATTGCTCACAAGCCAATTTGACCAGCTTAGGACGGGTGTGAGGGTGTAAGGAGAAGAAGTAGCTGCTTTCTTTTCCCTACACCCCCATGTGTTATTTTTTAGCAAAAAGCAAAATAGTTTTGCGAAGTGATGGTAGCGGAATCAAGATGGCTAGCGCTTGTTGAGATAATTATGAGCAAGCACAAGCTTTGGTTTGGTAAAAGTAATATTGTTTGCAACCTCAACAAAATTCTTCTTTTCCCGATGCAAGATACCAGTAGCTCAACACAGAAAAAAGCCTGAGTAAGATATCAGAGAGTTGCTTTCTTGCCTATTTCCCTAATAATCGAGATATATCAGTAAACATATGTGCTTACGCTGCACTGGTAGACGAAGTGACACCCTTTTCCTGATTATTTGAGGTTTGCGATCGGGATATGCTTACTTGTTTGAGGAGTGATGCTGTTTGCAATACGGATTTTGATTGATTTTGCCTTCTGTTCGCAACGGTGGAAGACCCTTTATTTACACGGAGATTACAGAATTGATACAGAGCGATTACCTGACTTAGTTGTGTCTCAACTGTTATATACTTGCTATAGAAGGTGTGTAACAGATGTTTACGTAAAACATCGTGTTGGGGTGTAATCTGAATTCCTTGCTACCAACAAAACTACTAGCCTAAAAGATTGTCTTCAGTATGTTGTTAGGCAACAACATGCTTATTACCAGGATGTTGCATTAAGTCTCTACGTGAACCACCCTTAGCAGGACGGTTCTTGGGAGTAGTTTTTGCAGACAGCAAAAGAAAAGATACTCTTTGTCTGTCTCGATCGCGTCCACTACCCCGATAAGGAGAGGACTTTTGAGGTTTAGATTTTGCCGAGATTAACAAGTGGGAACCAGAGTGAGGTATCAACATATCGGATAGGGAACTAGCAACAGTTTGGCTGTTTACAGCCAAACTGCTAAGTAACAGACCTGTAACCAAAAGTGAAATGGCAGCACGCATAACAAATGTCTATTTTAGAACTCTTCATTTACTTGATACTGAGTTTGTTTTACTGCTTCCGGACAATTTAGTCAAAAAAGTATTGTTTTTAACTGAAAAAATATTTGAATCAGTCATGAGTGTTTTCCACTAATAACCAACGACCAGCCTGATTGAGATAACCCCAAAAATTGAGCTGTTGACCATGGAGGGCAGTTCGCAGCAGTTCGTTGATTGGCGATCGCAAAGTCACAAGCTGCCAAATTTGGCCTTTGTATGAAGCTGGGATCGTAATTGTGAAGCTATAATCTTGCTGGTTAAGGCGGTGAAAAATACCTTGGAAATAGTTAAAATTTTGTTCTTGCCTAGTTTTTATACTGCCGTGATCGTACTGACAAGCAGAGTCATCAGGACAATAGCCGTTACATGGATATAGTTCGGAATTATCTAAGTAATACTGTTGCCAATGTAGCCAATTCATACTAGTAGGTGAGGTGTTGAATAATGGAATTACTGCTGTAGGTGCTATTTGATCTAGGAGTAAAGCTGTTTGCAGGACTCTAACAGGTAATTCTCTGGGCTGACAATTCAACTCTATGCAAATAGCAGCAGCCATTCCTGCTGCTTGACCAATACCCATAACAACAGGTTGCAATCTAGTTGCACCATTGGCGATATGAGACACAGAAATATTCTTTTCACACACTAATAAACCATCAGTCTCTACCGGAATCAGACAACGATAAGGAATTGTAAAGGGAGTTCCCGTCCAACGACCTCCCCAACGGATTGATTTTGGTTGTAAGTCAAACTTCACACCAGGATAATGATGGTCGTTGGCGTAATTGCCAATAGCGATCGCATCTATATTTAACGCTGCTACCGTACCCCCTGTTACTGGCAAAATATCCTGTTCTCTAATAGTAGTTAGCCCTACTAGACGGCGACTTTCTCGGTAATAAGGATGTAACGCATAAGCACCTATGCGATTTTGGATTTGGGGAAAGATACCATCTGCTAAACCATAACGACGACCAAGCTGATTTTGAATAAAATGGGCAAAATTTTGACTATGCCAAAGACATTCTTTGTGAAATTCTTGCCTTGCTGCTTCAGACTGGATCAATCTACCCACACCCTCACCATAATCGTTACCGTGAATCGGCCAATTGATCATGAACCTATTTCCTGGTAAGCGCCCGTAGTTCAAAAAATTCTCAGCCCCATAGTCATCCCAAGCACCAGTAAACATTGATGGGTCGTAGTTTGGTGCAGATGGAATTTCTGGGGCAACGGCTTCACCGTAATCTTGCATCACCACCACCCAGGTTGGGGCTTGCACAGGATATTTTGCTGTGAGAGAATTAAAATCAGCTGGGGCGCTAGTTTCTCCAAACTCCGACTGCAACTCCCAACCCCAGCGATGAGATATTTCAGCCAAAGCCAATAAATCTCCTAATTCTGTGGCGTCGAGAGTCACGTTGGCTTTCACAGTAAAATCTGTGAACCTAACGCCACTTATACAATCTCCTTCTCGCAAAACCTCCAAAGGGACATATCCAGGAATCCAAAGCAGATTTGGTAATTGCCGTACCCAATCTGCAAATATCTCTGCACCTATACGCGGGTCATAACTAAAAAAGCTGACCCAACTATTATTCAATCCTCCTGGTTGTCGCTGCTGCAATTCTCGTAAAAACGCCCCCCACAAACCTGTTTGAAAAGCTTCTAATTCATTCCCATCCGGTGCAGATACACCCGCAGACGTCAGCATTCCTCCTAACCAAGGAAATTCGCTGACGAGCATAGTTTTTACTCCCCGTCGCGCTGCTTGGATAGCAGCTGCGGTTCCACCTGTTCCACCACCGACAACTAAGACATCGGTTTGATATGTTTGATTCGCCATCTTCTAACCTGATTAGATTTCCGAATATATTTTCACCAATTGCTTGGGAATCAGACACTTGCAATATAAACTCATAACGAGTATGATTTAATTTAAAGAGCTAGATTGAAAATCCCAGGTATGGAAAACCTTGTTATCGGTGCGATCGCCAGTTTAGGCGCGGGACTTGCGACAGTAGTTGGTGCTTTACCGATTTTTTTACCCATTCATCTGACGCAGCGATTACAAGGAATCATGCTGGGTTTTGGTGCAGGAGTGATGTTAGCGGCGACATCATTCTCATTAATATTACCTGGAACTGAGGCGGCTATTGCTCAAGGTGCATCCAAACCCAATGCAGCTTTGATTATCCTTGTCGGTGTATTACTAGGCGGAGTGTTTTTGCAGCTAGTCCATAAGTTTTTACCCCATGAACATTTTTTTAAGGGGAAAGAAAACTGTAATAGTCAGAATTTGAGACAAATTTGGCTATTTATTGGCGCAATTACTATTCATAATTTTCCTGAAGGTTTAGCTGTGGGGGTAAATTTTGGCAACAATAATATTACTGATGGAATTCCAGTTGCTTTAGGAATTGGTTTGCAGAATATTCCAGAAGGTCTGGTTGTGGCATTATCTTTAGTTGCTGAAAGTTACTCTAGAAATTATGCTTTAGCAATTTCTTTATTAACAGGTTTAGTTGAACCAATTGGTGGTTTAATTGGTGCCGGATTAGTGAGTATTGCTAACTTTATCTTACCTTGGGCAATGGCATTTGCTGCGGGAGCAATGTTATTTGTGATCAGTGATGAAATTATCCCTGAATCTCATCGCAAAGGTTTAGAAAAAGAAGGAACTATTGGTGTGATGATTGGCTTTGTAGTCATGATGTTTTTGGACATTGCTTTGGGTTAAAAGGGGAGCAGGGATCGGGGAATGGGCAAGTTCATTTAATTTTAGAAAATTGCTGAAAAAAATAATAATGATTGATTGCAGCAAAATATTTGGAGACTTAATCAATGATTATCATGACAAAATTAATTAAAAATTAGTCAACCTGTTTTTTCCCTATCCCCTATCTCCACGAATAAATTTAATTTTGCCTAACCACTTATTAAATAACTAGAGGAAAATATGAACTTGATTCGCTTTGAACACATTAACTTGTCTTGTAAAAATATAGACGCCAGCCGGAATTTTTACCAGACTTTATTTCCCGATTGGTATGTACGTGCAGAAGGTGTATTTAATGGCCGTCGTTGGATACATTTTGGCGATCGCCAATTTTATTTAGCATTAAATGATGAGCATGAGCAAGAACGTGTACATAATTCCTACGAAAATATTGGCATCAACCATGTTGGTTTTTTGATTAAAGATGGCGAAATCATGAAAAAGTTGCTTGAGGATAAAGGCATTGAATATTACACAATGTCAGCACCAGAAACAAAGCATAGAATTTATGTTAATGACCCCGATGGTAACGAAATTGAGCTAGTAGAATATAACCAAGACTATGCTTTGAAATAATTGTTTTTGAGTGTGCGTTATTGATAACGCACACTCTCGTTACTGTTGCGGTAATGGTGGATGTTTGGCTGAATATTGCTTGACTAATCGAGAAATTTCGGGGTTATAGAGTCGCAAATAATTCCAGTAATTTCCAAAAACTTGACGTACATAATTTTTAGTTTCATCAAATGGTATTACTTCAACAAAATCATCTGGATCTTGTGTTGGTATAGTTTGCAACCACTTAGCGACGTTACCGGGGCCAGCATTATAACTCGCGATCGCCAGCAACGAGTTATTACCATATTGCTGATGAGTATGATCCAAATACCAAGTACCCAACATGATATTGTCGTTAGGGTCTTCGAGGTTAATTTTTTTACTATCCTCTTTAATTTGAGGAGCAATCCACTTAGCTGTATCTGGTAATACCTGCATTAAACCAGTCGCATTTGCAACTGATTTAATTTTTGGTTGAAACCGTGACTCTTGGCGAATTAATGCTGTTACTAATAAAGGATTTAGCTGACGTTGTTTTGACCAATATTCTATTTCTTTAAGATAAGGAAAAGGATAACGAGCTTGCCAATAAGTGATTTGTTTACTCAAAGCTTCATATTCAGCCTTTTCTTCTGTTTTTTCTCTGTCTTCCAATTTAGAGATTGTGTCAATTCCACGTAAATTTTCTCCTTGAGTCAGCAGCATCAAACCCTCGGTAAATTGTTGTGCTACCGTAGGTTGGGCTTTGTTGCTAAATTCAGCTTGCCATTGCAACCAAGCATCACGATCTTGACCAAGCAAATATAATTCTTTGAAGGTTTCAGAACCAGCTGTGGGTACAGGACGCACAAGGGGAACTACTTCTGGTGTTAACTGACGGACGTTGTTGAAGTTGCCGACATTTAATCCCAAAATCACTGCCGATCGCCACGCATAATAAGACTGGGGAAAATTGCTAATTACATACTCATAAGCTTGTGTAGCTTCCTGCATTTTCCCTAAATTTGTTGCCCATCTCCCGATCCAAAAACCCGCTCTCGGAGCCAAAATACTATCAGGGTTAGTGCTAGGAATTGGTTCTGCCCATTGCCATGCAGCTTGGTAATCTTTGGCTTCAGCTTTTTCTAATGCCATTTTCCAACGGTATTGTGCTGCTTCTTCAGTATTTGCGTACTTACTAATCAGTAATTGCAGCGCTGTATTTGCTCCGTTGGTGTCATTTTGGGCTTGTAAGATTTTGACTTTTGCTACCAGTGCTTCTCCCGCCAGTTCAGGAAATTGACTGATGATTTGGTCAAGATAAGGTAGAGCATTTTGACGTGGTTTGCTCATTTCTGCCAAACGCAGCAAAGCTGTACCTGTTTCTTGAGCTTCAGGGAAAGCACTGATTAGTTGTTTGTAGATAGCGATCGCTTGATCTCGTTTACCATCTATCTGCAATCCCCGCGCCACACGATAGAGGTTACGGGGTGTCTTGGCTGATTTGGAATAGACATCTGCTGCTTTGGCAAATTGATTATTTTCCCAGTAGGCGTTAGCAACAATTTCCCATTCTTCTGGCTTCAAAGTAGCATTTTTAACTAAGGCATCTAAGACGGGTATAATTTCTGGTTGGTCGTAGGCGTGTTTTGCCAAAATTAATTGTAATTCTGGCTGATTGGGATTTGTTGCCAAGCGCTTGCGAATAATATCCCTAGTCAGGGGATGAGAAGGAAAAGAGGCGATCGCTTTTTCCTGATATTCAGGTAACGCTATTAAATAAAGGGCTTTCACACTGGCTGGATGTGTAGGGTAATTTTTTACCACAGCTTGTCTATCATCAGAGGCTTTACCCGGTTCTCCTAAAATGTCATAGGCCTGGGCTCTTTTCAGTAAAATATAAGGTGCTAGCTGTGAATAGTCTTTTTCCAGACCTTCTAGGAGACTTAAAGCCTGTTTACCTTCATTGCGTTCAACTAAATCACTGGCTAGCAAATAACGAGCGCGGTTCCGATCCTGTGACGGAAAGCCTTTGGCTAATTCCTCAAGTTTTTCTGCTCTTTGGCTAGGAGATTGGAGTACCAAAGAGAAAACAGCTGACTCAGCTTTGCTTGCTTCTGTCAGTTGTTCGGACTGATTATTAAATTGCTTGAGCCATTGTCCAAGATATCTTCCCATCTGAGGGGCTGAAACCATAGCCCCAGCAAGAAAGGCACATAGTCCTGCACCCACAATCAGAGAAATTTGTTTTTTCTGTAGCTTCTTCAGCATTGATACCCGCTGAAAGTTTCACATGAATTTCTTGCCACTTTAGCATTACTAATGCTGTAGAGAACCATTTTTGCCTTTCAATTTTTTATTGAACACGAAAAATTTGCAGTTAATCGCGATGCTATTTTTATACTTTTGTTAATAAAAAATTATCAACCTAATTTTTAGATTCAGCATCATTCAATAGATATATTTTCATGTTTGAACAGAGATATATTGCTCATGAAAGTGAGCATGACTACATAAATTTATTGTCAAATTGATACTTGCTATTCGTCTTCACCCTATCAGGTGAAAGTCTTTGATTCCGGATTTTAGCTAATATTTTTTATGTAAAAATAAAGTCTAAACTTTTTATCTTTCAAAGCGTGGAGGGTTCAAGTATGAGAAATCCTGTGAGTGATTTCGAGATACTCACAGGCAACTCTTAAGTGAGGGTGTTAAGTGTAATATCAAAAACTAGAAACTTAGTATAGTTTTTGACAATAAAATTAATAAAATTGGTTATTGGTCAATCATCAAAAGGTAGGGGCGAACGGCCGTTACCCCAACTTACTCCTCACACTTCCCTCACTACCCCATTTCTTTATAACAACAATCTTTTGTTTGTTTTTCCACCTCTGGAACAGGATCATAACCACCTGGATGAAACGGATGACAACGTAGGATGCGTCGAATAGCCAACCAAGAACCACGCCATGGGCCAAATTTTTCAATGGCTTGAATGGCATACATAGAACAAGTAGGCTGGAAGCGACAGGTAGGCAAAAATAAAGGTGAAATAAACATTCGGTAGAACCGAATCAGCCAAATTAATAATAGTTTCATCAAGATCACATTTTTCTAATAAATTGGTAACAAAGGTCAAGTTTTTTATTTAAATCTTTGCTGTTGTTAAGTTTGTTTTTCGATCAAGAGTTCATTCCTTCTCTAGGACTGCAACTTGCTAGCGTTGCAGCTTGGTTGTCCCTCGTGATGTTAACTGCATGGGGAGTTAGTCGTTTTGCGAAAGCAGATCCAGAAATTGTGCGGAAGATAGTGCATATTGGAACTGGTAATGTGATTTTGCTGGCTTGGTGGCTAAAAATTCCCGCGATTGCAGGTATTACAGCCTCAGTTTTAGCCAGTGCTGTGACTTTATTGTCTTATCGTTTTCCTATTCTCCCCGGTATTAATAGTGTAGGACGCCGGAGTTTTGGGACTTTTTTCTATTCTATGAGTATTGGTGTTTTGGTTGCTTGGTTTTGGGAGGTGCAACAACCCTATTATGCAGCACTAGGTATTTTAACAATGGCTTGGGGAGATGGACTCGCTGCCATAATCGGACAGCGATTTGGTAAACATAAATATCAACTCTTTGGAGGACAAAAAAGCTGGGAAGGTTCTTTGACAATGGCGATCGTCAGTTTTGTTATCTGTAGCTTGATTTTGTTGAGTGTACAAGGTAACTCTTGGCAAGTTTGGATGATATCTGTGGTAGTGGCTTTAGTAACTACTGGTTTAGAAACTATTTCTTTTGCTGGGATTGACAATTTGACAGTTCCCTTGGGTAGTGCGGCCCTGGCTTTTGTGCTAACTAAATTATTGGTTAGTGGTTAGTTGTTGGTCAAAATTAAAAGGGAACAGGGAACTCTTAACAGGCAATAATCATTAGTTATTCTCTGCATCACCCCATCTTTATTCTTCTTTCGTCTTTTACCTGTGATAGTAATATCTACGGTAGTAAAAGGTTTGTTGCGGAAAATTTACTCCGTGACGATAGGTTCTACGGTAGCGTACTCTCGGATGGTAATAATAAACCCTTTGATAATGAGGTCTATAGTGATACCGTCTGTTATAACGCTGTCTATAATAACGTTGCCTATAATGACGACGTCTATAATGGGGATTTCGTCTGTAGTGGCGATTTTGTCTGTAGTGGCGTGTTCTTCTGTAGCGATAGTGTCTGTGTCGTTGACTAATTTTGTAATCTTGATTATGTGTTGTTTGTTCTAGTTCTACTGCATCAATTTCTTGTTGTGCAATGGTGGGTGTTTGAGTAGGTGACAAGGTATGTGCTGCGGCTACTTCTAATCCCAAGCTGATAGGCAATACTAAAGTACTGACTACGAACTTCCAAAACATTATTTTACGCTCCTAATTTTTGTGTTTTTGGCTAAACCTTTCTCAACCTTTGTCTACTCTTCACCGACAAGGTTGGATGGTTAATTTTTATGCTTGGTGGTTCACGCAGTTCTTGTTTACTGCCAATAAATGGCTAGTTGGAGATTCCATCCAGTTTTAAAGACCAGGTTTTTGGTCTAGGAAACGATTATCACCAAATGTTTTTACAAAGATAGTTCATGGTGAACTGACATCTAAAACAATTTCGTTATTTGTTAAAACTTTACAAAAATATATAAACTAATAGAAGCTATTGAACGATGACAGCAATAAAACTTAAATGACTTTTTTGCCATTATCTCAACCACTCCTACGTGAAAAACAAGAAGAGTTAGATATTCAAGATTTAGAAGGTTTATTACGCCTTGATTGGAAAGTTGGTAAATTCAGTCTTTGGTCAGGTTTTTATACCCGAATAGATCAAGTATTTATCCTTTGGGGTTTGATTTGTGCTGGTATTTTTATCACAGCTCAATTTCTACCTGTTAGCTGGTATATACAAGCTATTTTTTGGTCAATACTTACCTTTGTCGCTAGTATAAGCATGATAGTTTTGACGTGGTTTTGGGTAAGTGTAGAAAAGCTGCGTTGGCTATTATATGGTTGGGTAATCTTAATGGTTGGAGGTGTTATCCTGACTGATTTGGGCATTTTTTGTGGTTGGGGTACAGTCTTGATGCACCTATGTCCTTTGTGGTTAACAATCAGCACTGCTGGTTACTTATTGACAGCTTGGGCTGTGCGATCGCGTACCTTTTTACTGATGGCTATAATTCACCTCACTAGTATTGCTGTTTTACCCTTGTGCAGTGGTTGGCAATTTTTCACTACTGGAATTGTTATGGCAGCAAGTTTACTGATATTAGCAGAATGGCAATGGGATATGTGCCAGCCAATCAAAGATTACGCTATCTTAACCCCAGAACAAAAGTTATTTAATCAACAACAATATGAGCTTCGGATGACTAAAAAATAAAAAGTTTAAATTTTCTGTACTTTAGACTACAGATACTAGATTTTACTTCAAAATAAAAATATGCAGCATATACAAAAAAGTAGACTACTTGTAAAAATCACTTTTACAAAAGTTTTAATAAGATATATGTTGCATGATCGGCGCAGGAATTATGCTGTTTGTCCTGTTCATCGCTATCCGAAGGAGAACGGCGTCAGGATAGCGAGCGATCGCGTAGGTTCAAATAAAAATAAATAGTCAACACAACCCGTTTATTTACTGACTTTTTACGGTGTGTGGAGAAACTGCATAGAGAAGAACCAAAGACTTTTGTAAGTCTATTTTTCTTTATGCTGAAGTCAGTAGATATTTTGCACTCATTACATTAGTACAAGAGTTGGGATGCATCTTTTAGGGTAAAGGGGCAAAGATTTTTCAATCCCTTTAACTCTTCCCCTTTACCTTTTCCCCGACTAATGCGAGAAGTCTAGTTTGTGGTGTAGGGTTTTTGCCGTTTCCCCTGCTTTACAGTCACCGGAGGGATGCTAAAACATCCATGAGAACAGTCTGAGGTTTCTGACACTAATTAAGAAAAAACTTCCAAATCGGGTTGTTGCTTTTTCATAGAATTTTTGTAAGTTAATAAAAACTTATCCCGCTTGATTTATCTGTTCACAAGCGGGTTTTTTAAATACAATAAAAAATATCGGTGGATTTAATTTTTCCCACCGATGTTGAATTGATTGACTCATCTTAATCTTTTACCAACTACTAATTAATTTTGATTTATTCGGAAAAAACATCTCCTGTATATGGTTGGACGCCAATATTCGGATAAGCGTCGTCATTTGGGCCAAATATCCGTACTGCTGCTTCAGTAATATAGCGAGTTACACTAGCGATGATATTGGAGATAGCCCTCATAATTAGACTCCCTCTTTTTTATTTTAGTTTTATCGGAATATTTCTACTCTAATCTAGACTTTGTGACTTGCTTATATATTCAATATATTGACATTGAAGTAAATATTACTTGATAAATATTTTCATAGCTTTAGCTAGAAGAATAGTAATACTTTAATTCTTTAACTATGACTGTAAAGTAAATATAGTTTAGAAACAAAAAATTAAAAAACTAAAATATTGTGAATTAATTTGTCTGTTCACCAAAAACAGCGATCGCATCAGTAGGAGGAATAGGGGACAAAGAGGACAAAAAGACAAGCGGAACAAGGGGAGCCACTGCGTTGCGGAGCCAGTGCGTTGGACAGGTTCCCCGGCTTGTTCGCTGAAAGCGTTCCCGCAGGGTAGCACCTGGCGTCGGGTTAAGAGCGTTGTAGCACGTGGCGTGGACAAGGAGGACAAAGAATTTTAGATTTTAGATTTGCGATTTTGGATTGGATTTCAATCTAAAATCCAAAATCCAAAATCGTTTTCAATGCCCAATGCCCTAATCACTAACCACTGCAATACAATCAATCTCTACCAACACATCCTTGGGTAAACGCGACACCTGTACACATGCTCTTGCTGGTGCTGTCGCTTCGTCAAAATATTTTGCATACACTGCATTCACCGCCGCAAAATCATTCATATCAGCTAAAAACACAGTCGTTCTCACCACATCAGCAAAACTAGCTCCTCCAGCTACCAAAATCGCCTCTAAATTTGCCATTACCTGCTCAGTTTGCTTTGTGACATCTCCCTCACCGACAATTGCACCAGTCTTTGGATCAAGCGCAATCTGTCCTGCTACAAATAGCATTTTTCCAGCAGCAGCGATCGCCTGATTATACGGGCCTACTGGTGCTGGTGCGTTCTCAGTACGAATAATCTTTTTACTCATGGTTTTTTTGTTATTGGTCATTGGTCATTATGG
>NZ_AJLJ01000075.1 GCF_000317245.1 Fischerella muscicola SAG 1427-1 = PCC 73103 | reverse complement strand
CAATAGTTATTTTTCAATTGTCAATGGTCAATCGCTGCTGATCATTGAGAGAAATTCTTCCTTGTTTCCTCGATCCCCGTACTCTATGAGAAGCCCTTCGGGTAGTTCCCTCCGGGACGCTACCTGCGGAAGCCGCTCCGCGTCTACGCGAACGCAGTCGCACTCTACGAGAAGCCCTACGGGTTCGCCAGGTGCTTTATGCCGGGGAACCCGTCCACCGCACTGGCTCACCGCTTGCGCGTCTACATGGGGGAAACCCCCTGTTCTGCGCGCTGTCTCACCGCTGACGCGTCTACGCGTAGCGTCTCCGTCAGGAGAATCCCCGATCCCTACCTCGGACGTATCCCATAATATCGATATCGCCAATAATCTCGCAAAATTGTATCGTGATCGAAGCACAAATTATCAGGCACACGCCAAGACTCAAAAATTTCTATTCCTTTGGCATCATCTCCCGCCTGGGGTTCACCTTTTGCCGTTGCTAAAAATACAATACTGATCGTATGCTTGCGGCGATCGCGTGCTGGGTCAGAATAGACATGAAATTGCTCAATCAACTCCACCTCTAAACCAGTCTCTTCCAAGGCTTCGCGCCGCGCTGCGGCTTCCACAGTTTCCCCGTAATCGACAAAACCACCAGGTATGGCCCAACCTAACGGCGGATTATGTCTCTCAATTAACACTATTGGTCGATGAGGTCGGTCAAGCAATTCGATGATGATATCAACAGTCGGAATAGGATTTTGATAACTCATAAAACATCAATTGTGACATCAAATCTGGTTTTCAGATAGCTGAAAGTCAACAACTGTTCCGTGTTAAATTCAGTGCATATCTTTGCTCTTTATAGTTCAGGATATTTATGCCTTTTCCCAGAACCAGTGGTATTTTACTACATCCAACCAGTTTCCCCGGTCGCTACGGAATTGGGGATTTGGGTTTGGAGGCTTATCAGTTCGTAGATTTTTTGGCTCGCAGTGGTCAGCGTTTATGGCAGATATTGCCCTTGGGGCCCACAGGCTATGGCAATTCACCCTATATGTGTTTCTCTGCTATGGCAGGTAATCCTCTGTTGATTAGCCTAGATATACTCAAAGATAAAGGCTTTTTGAGCGAAGATGACTTGCGTGATGTGCCAGACTTCCCATTAGATCATATAGATTTTGAGCGAGTGATTGCTTGGAAGATACCTCTGTTGCAGAAAGCATGTGAGAATTTTAAGCAAAGAGCTAGTCAAATCCAGCACAAAGAGTTTGAGGGTTTTTGCCGAGGTAAAGCCGATTGGCTGGAAGATTATGCACTGTTTATGGCATTGATAGACACCCAAGAAGCTACTACTTGGACTGACTGGCCTGAAGAACTGCGTTACCGCAAACCAGAAGTATTGGAACACTGGCGTCTGCAATTGACAGATCAGATATTTTTTCACCAATTCCTACAGTTCGAGTTTTTTCGCCAGTGGTCTGAGCTTAAACTTTACGCTAACGAACAAAATATTCAGATTATCGGCGATATTCCCATCTATGTTGCCCATAATAGCGCTGATGTTTGGGCGCATCCACAGAATTTTATGCTTGACCCCGAAACGGGAGAAGCTACTGAAGTCGCAGGGGTACCACCAGATTATTTCTCAGTCACGGGTCAACTTTGGGGTAATCCGATTTACAACTGGAAATACCTAGAATCAAATCGTTTTCATTGGTGGGTCTGGCGTGTACGTGAAATCCTCGCTCACGCTGATATGATTCGTATTGACCACTTTCGAGGTTTAGAGTCTTATTGGTCGGTTCCAGCAGGAGAACCAACGGCAGTAAATGGAAGATGGGTAAAGGCTCCGGGTTATGCTCTATTTGAGACAATTCGTGAAGAGTTAGGTAGTTTACCAATTATTGCTGAAGACTTAGGCTACATCGATCAGCCAGTGTTAGATCTTAGAGACCATTTCGGGTTTCCAGGGATGAAGATTCTGCACTTTGCCTTTGGTAGCGATGGTCATAATGCCTACTTGCCATACAATGTGCTTCCCAACAGCGTGATCTACACCGGGACTCACGACAACAACACAACGATTGGCTGGTATGAACACGATGCTTCTGATTATGAACGCGATCGCATCCAAAAATACCTTGGTTGTAATGGTCCCCACGGAATTGCTTGGGATCTGATCCGATTAGCGATGAGTTCTGTTGCCCATCAAGCAATTATTCCTCTCCAAGATGTCTTCAATTTGGGGGCTGATGCTCGTATGAACACCCCCAGCAAAGCTGATGGCAATTGGGATTGGCGCTATCGAAGCGAAGCCTTAACTGAGGATTATAGTAATCGTCTCAAGGAGATGGCTATGATTTATGGACGCTACTAATAATTCCCCAATTTAACTTTAACTGATAGGTGTAGACTGGGAAAAGTTTAAAGGGGAAAGATGAAAGGGCAAGGGGTAAAATACCTTTGCCCAAGTATATCAAACTTATAGTGAAACGGTATTAGCGCCTAATCCCCTTTAATATGCGAACCATTGCGGAAATTAACGAAAAAATCAGCCGTAAACGTGCGGTGGTTTTGACTGTTGAAGAATTAAAAACCAGAATTGAGGAAGTTGGTGTCACAAAAGTTGCCCAGGAAGTTGATGTCATCACCACTGGTACTTTTGAACCAATGGAATCTAGTGGTGCAATTATTAACTTGGGGCATACTGATCCACCAATCAAAATTCGTCGCTGTTGGTTGGATGGTGTGCCAGTCTATCCAGGTTTTGGTGCTGTAGACCTGTACTTGGGTGCCAGTTCTGCTGTAGAGGTCATGGAGGGAGAAGAAATCCGAGAACGAGGTGGCGGTCATGTGATTGAAGATTTGATTGCTGGTAAACCTGTACACGTACGCGCTCAAGGACAAGTTACAGACTGCTATCCCAGGGCTACCTTTGAAACAACAATTACTCGTGACACTATTAATCAGTTTTATTTATTTAATCCCAGAAATCTTTATCAAAATTTTATTGTGGGAGTGAACGGAGGCGATCGCCAACTTTTTACTTATTTAGGCCCCTTACAACCACGTTTGAGTAATGCAGTTTATTCCAACCCTGGTGCAATTTCTCCTCTCCTCAACGACCCCGATCTCCAACTAGTCGGTATTGGTACACGAATTTTCTTAGGTGGGGGTATTGGCTATGTAGCATGGGAAGGGACACAACATTTTCCTTTACAAAAACGTTTGCCCAATCGTACACCCATTGGCCCGGCTGCAACTTTAGCTTTAATTGGTGACGCCAAACAAATGGATGCTCATTGGGTGCGGGGTTGTTACTTTAAAAATTATGGTCCTTCTCTAATGTTAGGTGTAGGTGTACCACTTCCGGTTTTAAATGAAGAAGTAGTCGCCAGATGTGCAGTGAGTGATAAAGACTTAGTCGCACCCATCGTAGACTTTTCCATTCCCCGACGGGTGCGTCCCACCTTTGGCTTGGTGAGTTATGCTCAACTCAAGTCTGGACGCATCATGATTGAAGGTAAAACAGTACGGGTTGCGCCTGTTGTTAGCATTTTCCTCTCTCGACAAGTTGCCCAAGAGTTAAAACAATGGATTCAAGCAGGTACTTTTACCCTCACTGAACCAGTCGCCCAAATCCCGATGGAACGCTCTTTCCTCCCCCAGGATCGGTGGACGGAGTTTTAGTCGAAACACAAGGGGGACAAGGGGGACAAGGGAGACAAGGGAGACAAGGGAGACAAGGGAGACAAGGAAGCAGGGA
>NZ_AJLJ01000074.1 GCF_000317245.1 Fischerella muscicola SAG 1427-1 = PCC 73103 | reverse complement strand
CAAGGGAGACAAGGGAGACAAGGAAGCAGGGAGCAGGGTGCAGGGAGAAAAACCAATCCCCAATCCCCAATCCCCAATCCCCTAATCCTGCGGTGGCTTCGGTCGCTTCACTGGCTTGGGAACAGAACCTTTGGGTATAGGTCTTGATGGCGATGATGATGGCGATGATGATGAATCACCCAGTTTTTTTATTGGACGTGGTGGACTTTCTCCACTTCGTATAGGGGGATATGGTTTTCTAGCACCAGGACCTGGACGACGACCTCCCCCGCCTCCACCTCCGCGTTTAAAAGGTGGTCTACTGCTGCGTTTTCTGGGCAGTTCAGCGACGACTGTCGCTTTCTCTATGACCAAAGATTCACCTTCTCGTTGGACTTGCAAGTCCCAAAACTTTCCTAATGCTTTGGTTTCTAGCTTACCCTTGAGTTTCAATTTGAAATACTTAGGTTTATCATTTGGCTTGCGGGCAGATTGCTTAATTTTGATGACCAAGCTTTCTGTATCATATGACTGGTAAACTATTTCGCCACGAACAGAGAAGCCACCATCTGTAATTTGTAATGATGGTGTTGATTCTATTGAGGTCTGCTGGTCTTTTTCCTCTAAATTCTCGGATAAATCAGGATTTGGTGTTTCCTCCTCTGGTGAGGTGAAATCTTGCTGCTGTTCGGTTATGGAACTTTTAGCCAGTTTTTCTGGCTCCCATACCCCCACAATTTGAAGATGCAAATTGTCGTTTTCTTGGCGTGTCCGTGGATAAACAACCCATAAATGCTCTTGTTCTAAGTCGAGATGGTTTTTGACTAAACTCATGATTCGACCAAGTAGCACAGCCTCTAATTTGGTGCCATCTGGGGTCAACATTACACCTTGGGTAAATTGTTCGCTACTAGCAAAGTAACGACCCCGGACTAGGCCAATCGCTCGATATTGCATCGGTTCGCTGGGAGGTGGAATCGGTTGCTGTCGATTCACTAAGTTCCCATCATTAGCAGTTTCGCTTGACATTACAGACGAAGCCTCGCTTTGCGATGCTCCGGCTGGTGCTACTAGATCAGTAGTTGTTTGTGGACTAGGTTTAGCTTCATCAGAAGCTATTGAATTTGATGATTCAGGGGACGGCATCAGGTCGGAATTCATAGCAACTCCTTGCGGCGGAGACACATCCCATTGTGGGATTTTATTAACGCAACAGGGAAGAGCGTTTGTGCGGCTGCTCAAAGTATATTTACTTTCAAAACAACCACCATCGTTTGCCCTGTTATGATACTGAAAGACGCAATTTTTCGCATACACACTAAATGTGTAATTTAGCGTCTTTCCACTAGTTTCGGAAGCATAGCATAGCTACTATTTAAGCGTCTCCTCTTAAATTCATCTCTTTCTTAAGCATCAAAAATGGCTATTTGTTATAAAGTTCACAGTTAGTTAGCGGTATTCCGCAAACTTTTTCAATTTTTTAATTTTCTCAATTTTGTGTAAACGGTAAATAATATTGTCATTAGAGTTAAGGACGGTTTTGTGTCTCAGCCGCGTAATCGATGGTTAGTTAAAGTAGTGTTAGTGCTGGTAGTAATCGCTTTTGTTGGAGTGTCTATGGTTCCCATCATAGCCGCATTTAATGATACGCAACAGTCCAGCCCAAATTCCGCTAGCGGCAGAGGAAATTCGTCTTCCTCAGATCTCAAGTCAAAACTGGAAGATGCAGCAAGAGGTTATGAACAAGTTTTGCAACGAGAACCCGAAAATCAAACAGCTCTGCGAGGTTTGTTAGAAACTCGTTTGCAATTGCTAAGTTTAGGTGTAGGTAATATTCAAGCAGTGATTGAACCTCTGGAAAAATTAACCAAGCTCAATCCAGAACAAACCAAATACGGGGTACTTTTGGCGCAAGCCAAGCAACAAATCGGTGACAAGGAAGGTGCAGCCGAGGCTTATCGCTCTGTTTTGGAAACCAAACCAGGCGATATTAATGCTTTGCAAGGAATGGTGGCTTTGTTGCTCAACCAAAAGCGACCAGAAGCAGCAATTGGGCTATTGCAAGATACTCTTGCTAAATCCGCTCAAGCAAATAAGATTGAACCTGGTAGTGTAGATAATGTTGCTGTGCAAGTGATGCTGGGTAATGTTCATGCTACCCAAAAACGCTATCCACAAGCTTTATCTGTATACGATCAAGCAATTAAAAACGCTCCTAATGATTTTCGTCCTGTTTTGGCAAAAGCAATGGTTATCAAAGAGCAGGGAAAAACTGATGAAGCAAAACCTTTGTTTGATAAGGCCGCAGCTTTAGCACCAGCTCAGTATAAAGACGAAATTAATAAAAGAAGTTCTGAGGCTGTGAATCCCAGTCCTGCTGAGACACCTACACCGTAGAGATCGGGGAAAGGGGATAGGGAGGACAAGGAGGACAAGGAGGACAAGGGAGAATTATTTAACAAGTCTCTTCCCGATGCCCAATGCCCAATGCCCAATGCCCAATGCCCGATGCCCGATGCCCTTCCCCCAAATTTCATGCTCCTTCCACAGCCGCGACGATACCAAACAAAATAAACAAAAATCCGCCAACGATGGTGAGTGTTTTTTCAGAAATTCTTCCGGCTAACATTCTGCCACCAATTACAGCGATCGCAGCACAAATGGCATGTCCTAAAATTGCACCTGTTGTCACTCCAACAGGATTATTCCCTGCTGCTAAAGCAATGGTGGCAAATTGTGTGCGATCGCCCCACTCTGCCATAAATGTTAATGCAAAAGCTTCTAATACAATTGCCCAAATTGTTTTTTGCTTTTTCAGTTGCTTTTCGGCTTGAGCAACTGCGGTTTTTGCTTCTTCTACAACTTCCGTATCGCAGGTAGCAGTAGCCATTTTACTACCTTGGTACAACAGCTTTAAACCAAAGGCAATAAATAAAACTATCTCGCCGTAATAAATGTAAACTTTTGGCAGCAAGGAAACTGCTTGTCCTACCACGACAGACAGTATTGTCATCGCTGCTAAAGCTGCTGTCACACCCGCAAATACAAGTCGCCGCGAGTGCTGCATGGACAAAATCACGGCGATAAAAAACGTTTTATCACCCAACTCCGAAACTGTAATTAGTAATAAACCTGCGGTGAAAGCTGTTAGCACTCTCTCAAGCTCCTAACGATTCGTTTACTCGTATGTGAAGCTCAATGAGACTAGCGAGACCTCACCGAGCTTCACACTCTACTTCTTGTGTGAACTCAGTGAAGGTCTCGCTTACAACTAGCTTATTGCTTGATGTCATCTAAACCAGGCTTATCGCCAGTATGTTGATTTAGATGGGCTGGCTGAATTTTTTGCCAGCAGCTACTCCCCTTCTTGATGTATAGGTAATTATACATCTATCTCAAGTTGTAGTAAAGGAATTTTTTTCGGGAGAAGACGCTGTGAGGCGGAAAAAGTGTTAACAATATCTCCTTTGTCTCCCTTGTCCTCCTTGTCCCCCTTCCCTTGTCCTCCTCACTCTTCCTAGCATTAAGCTCACAAAGCTGCTAGTCTGAATTGTCAAGGTTACTTTTGAGTCAAAGTCACTATATATATTCTTTGTTATTTATGTCTATTACGATCGCTCTCAATTCTGACTCCATTCACAACTTAGATCTATCTCCTGTAACAACAGTAATTGAGCAATTGCTGCAAGAAGGAGCGATCGCATCCCATGAACAGCAGTTACACTTTGATATTAATTATTCCCAACAAGAGGGCGATCCGCGAGAACTCCCTGAAATTCCAGAAGTGCGGCTGTGGTTTGTTCGCCTTGATGCTCGTTATCCTTGGTTTCCATTTTTACTTGACTGGAAAATGGGAGAATTCGCTCGCTATACAGCGATGTTAGTACCGCATCAATTTAGTTCCAAGGAAGGAATTCAGTACAATCCAGAAGCATTGGAAATCTTTTTGATGCATAAAATCTTTACTTTGAGTGACTGGTTCAAACAACACAATATACCTAGCCAATCACGTCTGCAATCAATGGCTCAAATGCTAGGTTATGAATTAGATGATGCTTTTTTTGCAATCTTTGAATAATAGCTAGTAAATAATTTAGTACATAACGGCTACTTAAGTCATTTGACATATTAGATCTAAAGCAGCACTAAAAGCGTATTCTACAGCTTTAGATTTGCTGGGTAAGGCTGCTTGCCATAGTCTGTAATCGTTATATTCTATTATTAGATTTGCAATTTCACTAATCCTAATATTTTTCAATACATCATATTGATGTAATTCAAAATCTTTGATTGTTCCACCTGTGTCTAAAACTTTTCGCCCCAGTTGAATAAAATTATTGATCACTGTTTTCATATATTTTTTACCATCATCTTTTGCAAATAAAGATGATGAGTTAAATGCCTTAAATTCCTCTAAAAGTAAATTAGCTATTGCTCTACCCGTGAGACTATCCCAATCAGCAGGTAGATAAACATCTAAGTATTCATTTTCGTAAAATTTATATTTCAGATACTCATTAATATCTATAGAATTTAGAACTATTTTCTGACCAGCTAATAATTT
>NZ_AJLJ01000073.1 GCF_000317245.1 Fischerella muscicola SAG 1427-1 = PCC 73103 | reverse complement strand
ATATAAATAATTGATACTTGTATCTATAAATTTGTCTCGGAATACCTTTTCTTCTGTCTCTCCACATTCATACACAAGATAAGTCCAAATACCTGATTGTTCTCCATCTATACTCACTGATTGATAAAAAGTAATTGTTCCATCTTCCTCACACTCGAAATAGGTGCTTTCTGTATTCATCACTTTACTCTCGCATCTACTCTTACAGAAGCAGACTATTTTTCTAAAAATGCCCGTGATATGATGAGGCTGGCTTTCTACTTGAATGTAACGTTTGCCATTGCTAGTAAAGCCATGTAAATGAATCGCCATTTGTTTTCCCTTTGAAAATTTCATGACATTCTTAGGTGGATGTCCTTGGTAATTAGCAAGATTTAGAGTTAAATAACAGACATAATGGCGCGTTAGATCCACCCAAAAGCTAATCACACCAGGTAATTTTTACGACTATTATTCGTTAAATAGATGGAATTTTCTGTCTTTCTGAACTCAATTCATAGAAACTAATGTTTGTTTGAGCTTCAACCTTTATTTCTGATGACTTAATTTCATTAAGATACATCATACAGTATGTAATTTCAGCAAGCTGTTTAGCAAATATTTTTTGAACAGCAAATATCTAGTTAACAACAGCGATATTTTCAAATTTTTTTCCACGAAGTAACAACAAAACTTTTTTATTCAGTGATTAATTTCATTCCATGCTGTTCTCTAATACGAAATATGTAATTTTTAGGACATAGGAAAATATTTAGTAAACGTTGTTACTAACTATCTAAAGAGAGAGTTATTTAGGAACCCGTATATTCAATATTTATAGACTGTGGTAGATGAGATACACATCCAAAAATGCATCTAAATAAATATTTCCCTATATTTCATTCAACATATCAGGTTCTAGAAAAAAAAACAGTTGTTTAGGTAACTCTTATACCGTAACTATCTTAAAAAAATAAGTAATTTATTATACGGTATAAATAATGTTTATGCGGTTTTTAGGTTTAAGTATATGTATGAGTGTTACAAAAGTTACTTTAGTAATAGTTGAGTAGGATAAAGAATATGGAACCCCCCTTCCGCTTGTAGGAGAAAATCAACAGGCGGAAAGGGGGTTCAAATTACTACAACAATTCAAGTTTATGGGATTGAAGTGCTAGTTGCCCCAGATTTGTTCCAAAATAATTTTGGGCGAAATATCTGATATTTTGCCTGTAGGGGATTTGATAGCAATAAATTTATCGCTTTTCGGCAACAATTTAGCTGGATCTGTAGAACCAAACAAGGCAATAGTATAGGTTTGTGCAGCAACGGCAAGCTGTACGATCGCACTATCGGTACACAATAATAAATTTGCTCCCGTAATCATTGCTGCTAACTTGCCTATATTATCGGGGGAAGTAATTTTAATGTCAGGTATAGACTGTTTGAGTCTAGCCACAAACTCTTGTTGACCGGGTTCTTGAACTACCACTACAGGTATATCTGGTTGCTTTTGTTGGCAATCTTGAATGATCTGCAACCAATTTTCGGCATGGTATGTTCTATCTTGACCTTTATTTGGTGGTAACTCATTTACACCATCGTGAATCAAAATATAACCAGTTTCTTTAACTTCCAACCTTAATTGCTCTTTGTCTGCCCAATCAATATCTGATTTAGGTACATTCACAGCTAATTCTGGACAGGGAGACTCAACGCCCAACTCTTGCAGCAAAGAGTGATACACATAAGCAGCGTATTGTTCTTGCTTAAGAGGTAGAGTATTCGTCAGAAAAGCTGCTCCCTTGCCTTTGTAGCCAATACGTATGGGGATTCCAGTCAACCACAGTAATAGACCCATTAACCAGCTTTGCGTCAAGGCAATAGCGGCATCGTATTCGCGATCGCGAAGTATGCCTACTAGGTTAGCCCAATCAGCCAAGCTGTTGCGGTCTTTATAATCAAAAATCAGTACATCGCTAACTGACTTACTCACCCGGTAGGCAGCCTTTGACCGGGGTTCCACAACGACATCTATCTGAGCGTCAGGATAATTACGCTTCAGGTCGTCTAGTGTCGGAAAGAATAGAATTTGGTCGCTTATTCCACCAGGGACAAGGGCTACTATTCGCATAATATTTATTTACGCCTACTCGCTCCTTATTTTAGGGGAAGATAGGGACTAGAAAAGTCAAAAGTCAAAAGTTAAAAAACCTGTGCATTTATTAATTCCCGCCGCCGGAAGTGGACGAAGGATGGGGAGTAATCGTAATAAACTCCTCTTGCAAGTGCGATCGCGACCAATTATTGCTTGGACGCTCTTAGCTGCACAAGCATCAGATGAGATTAGTTGGATTGGAATTATTTCTCAACCTATTGATTGGCAAGACTTTAAGCAAATTATCGCTGATTTGCAGCTAACTAAACCTGTGGAGTTAATTCAAGGTGGTTCCACCCGTCAAGAATCTGTTTACAATGGGTTGCAATCTTTACCAGCCAATGCTAAACAAGTATTGATTCATGATGGGGCTAGATGTCTAGCTACACCAGATTTACTCAACAGATGTGCTGAAGCAATTCGGCAATGTCCTGGTTTAATAGCAGCTGTGCCAGTCAAAGATACAATCAAAGTCGTAGATGAAAATGGCATAATTCAAAGTACACCAGACCGAAGCCAACTGTGGGCAGCACAGACTCCTCAAGGCTTTGATGTCAAGTTGCTAAAACAGTGTCACGCGGAAGGCGTGGCTCAGGGTTGGGAAGTGACTGACGATGCTGCTTTATTTGAAAAATGTGGTTATCAAGTGCAAATTGTTCCAGGAGAGGAAACTAACTTGAAAGTAACTACCCCACAAGATTTAGCGATCGCAGAATTTATCTTCAAAACCAGATTTGGTGAGGATTAGGGATTGAAAGGGAGACAAGGGGGATTCTTCACAGCTACCAACAACCAACCACGAAAACTTGACTTTTATTCGTAATTGTGCTAATAGAATCGTTACAGCTAAATAATTCTTTCCGTGTTCAGTTGTCAATTGTCCTTTACTGTTGACTATTGACGATACAACAGCAAGGGAAAATTCGTTTTCTACCCTGTGAAGTAAGAATCCCCTGCCTTTTGACCATGAGGAGTGTCAATATAGAACGTCAGGTGCTACAACGGAAAAAACTCCTAAGAGCAGACTGGCTTCTCTTGACTATTGATTATTGATCGAATGAATGCAGCGACAAAAATAGAAGCAATTCTTTATTTGAAGAGTAAACCCTTGTCAATCAGCGAAATTGCTGATTATGCCGCGTGCGATCGCGCTACTGCCGAAGAAGGTATTATTGAGCTGATTGACGATTATGCTCGTCGTGATAGCGCCCTAGAAGTAGTAGAAACCCCAAATGGTTACTGCTTGCAATTGCGGTCTGATTTTCAGGATTTAGTACAAACTTTGATACCAGTAGAATTGGGGGTGGGTGCATTGCGGACTTTAGCAGCGATCGCCTTGAATAGCCCCATGTTACAAACTGACTTAATTAACCTGCGTGGTTCGGGAGCATATCAACACGTCCAAGAACTAGTGGAGCTTGGTTTTGTCAAGAAACGCCGAGATAATGACTCTCGCTCTTATTCGCTTCAAGTAACACCTAAATTTCATCAATATTTCCAGATCGAACAACTTCCTTCACCATTTTCCACTCCACAACAGCAGCGACAGTTGGAGCTGAAACTAGAATCAGCCTCGGAAATAGAGTAGGTCGGGGAACGGGGAAGGTGGGGCCCCCTTTGGGGATAAGGGGCAACGGGGACAAGGGGGACAAGACAAGTCAAAAGTCAAAAGTCAAAAGTCAAAAGTCAAACTTAAGAACTTTTGACTTGTTTGCCCAATGCCCAATGCCCAATGCCCAATGCCTTACCTAAGATGAATGCTACTCCTAGCTAAGGAAATATGTCTTAACCCTATAGTATGGTTTAGAGTAGAATTAGCAACTCCGCTAAACTTAAATTGCCAATGGTGTTTGATCCTGACTTTTTGAATGACAATTTTGAACAACACCCTCGTCAGCATCTGAGTGACGCTTTTGAGGAACCCTCTAATCAGTTGCTCAAATACTTACAGCATCAGTCCCCAGAAGTTTTGGCTAACGTAGCTCAGTCCGTCAGCCCTGAAATCAAGCAAATTATTTCCCAAAATGTCCAAGGGCTAGTTGGGATGCTGCCTGCTGAAAACTTCAATGTTCAGATTACAACAGACCGGGATAATCTTGCTGGTCTTCTAGCATCAGCAATGATGACTGGCTATTTCCTCCGCCAAATGGAACAACGAATGCACTTAGATCATTTGGCTAACAATCATTAGTCAAGAGTCGATAGTTAATACTGAGTAGTTTAAGACTCTTGACCAATACTTCCAAGCAGGGTACAGTTCCCCAGATTTGTGATGCTGTAGGGTAAATCCAAAATCTAAAATCCAAAATTGTTTGACTGTGGACTTTGGATTCTGGACTATTTATGGGGATAAGCTCCTGACTGTACCTGAAAAGTTTGAATTTTACCGTCACGGTTGACTTCAATTTGCAAAGTGTCTCCAACACTGCTAGACTCAACCATTTTCTGTACTTGAGCAGCAGTTTTAACTGGTTTGCCGTTAAATTTTTGGATGACATCTCCAGGACGCAGTCCTATTCGCTGTGCAGGCGATTTGTCTAGAACTCCCTTGATGGCAACACCAGCATTTTGCTGGATGTTAAGATTGTTCTCTTGATTGATTTGCTGTTTCTTAGTAGGAGAAAGGTCTACCATTTCAATCCCTAAGAAGGGATGTTCTACGCGTCCTTTAGCAAAAAGTTCGTCAGCAATGCGAGCAGCAGTTTCTATGGGAATGGCAAAACCAAGTCCCTGAGCATCGGCACGAATTGCTGTATTAACTCCAATTACCTCACCTTGGGAATTTAACAAAGGTCCCCCAGAGTTCCCAGGATTAATGGCGGCGTCAGTTTGGATAAAGCTAACTCGTTTATCTGGTACGCCAACTTGGGAACTGGTGCGGTCTGTGGCGCTGATGATACCGATAGTAACAGTGTTATCTAAACCCAAAGGATTGCCGATCGCGATCGCCCACTGTCCAGGAATTAAATTTTGTGAATTGCCCAATTTTACAGACGGTAATTGCTTGGCAGGAATTTTTACCACTGCTACATCCGTCATGGGATCAATTCCCATTACCTTTCCTTCAAATGTTCTGCCATCTTTGAGGGTAACTTGTACTTTATCTGTATTTGCTACTACATGAGCGTTGGTGAGAATTTCTCCATTCGTACTGAGAATAAAACCAGAACCTGTACCACGCTCAATTCTTTCATGAGGAATTGGTTCTTCATCTTCGCCAAAAAATCGACGCAACAAAGGGTTTTTGAAAGCATCTGAGATGGGATTGGCGACTTTGCGTGTTGCGTTAATTCGGACTACTGCTGATCCTGTTTTTTGAACAGCAGTGGCGACAAAATTAACGCTTTCACCCCCAGTTGCTTCGATACTTTTTCCCAAAGGATTAGTCACAACTGTTTCTGATGGCGCACCCATGCTCACATTCTTGAGTTCCTGAAACGTACGCCTCTGTGTTGGGAGATAAGGACTGGCTAGCAACACTGCACTACCGCCGAATACGCCACCGCCCACAACCAATGAAAAATAAACGCCCAGTTGTTTCTTGGATAACTTCATAATCACCATACTCAAGGACAGCAATGCAGATGCTAATTTCTAAGTGTAGTCAAGCAAAAGACAAGTGGATAGATTAATTTTGTTAATCATTGTGGTTGGTGGTTGGTGGTTAATACCAATCAACTATCAACTATCAACAAATAACTAACTGCCAATAAAATATAAAATTTAGCTAGAATCGCAAGAATACTCCCGCCATACACAAAACTGTTGACGTTGAGTACTTCAATCTTGCTCCATTTAACATACATGACTGTCAGCGATCGCCTACTTCTACTTGTTTTTTCTAGCTTAATCTCTGCTTTGGGACTCGTATCCACATACCCAAATTCTGCATTAGCACAGGCTGCTAAATGTCCAACTCCAGCCCTAGAACGCTTTGTGCGTCATAAAGTTGGGCGTGGCGAAACTTTGCAGAGTATCGCTGCGCTCTACAATTTAGCTCCTGATACTATTATCACCATGAATCCCAGTTTAAAAAACGGTAGGGTGACTACGGGTAGTAATATTCTCATCCCTCCCTATAATGGTATTGTAGTCGAAGTAGCTCGTGGTCAAACTTGGCGAGAATTGGCACAAAAATACAAAGTTCGTGCGGATGCTCTTTTTGAATTGAATGGCTGTAAACCACCATCTCAAATTGCATTTATTCCCGCATCCAACCAATCACCAAATCGTGTGAGTTCGTCAGCATCCTCAACTCCTGGTGTAAATACCCCTGCTGTGCAAATCACTGGGTATCCCTTAGCATCAGTAGCTCAGGTAGGATTTCCGTATGGTTGGCAACTTAACCCCAAAAACGGAGAAGTTTTCTTTCACAGTGGGATTGATTTGTTAGCTGCGATTGGAACTCCCGTAAATGCGATCGCACCAGGGACAGTAGTTTTTGCAGGCGATCGTGGTACTTACGGTAACTTAGTAATTATTAATCACGGTGGTGGATTACAAAGCCGTTATGCCCAGCTAGAGAGTATCAAAGTTAGCCTTGGTCAACAAGTTAAACAGGGAGAAGTGCTAGGAACGATTGGTCAGACTGGACAACCAACCATCAGCCAACCCCATCTACATTTTGAAATCCGTTCTAACTCTTCTCTCGGTTGGGTTGCTCAAGATCCAAAACAGTATATGAAATAAAGTTTATTAATTTCCAGGGTTTGTAGTAAGCACTTTAGTGCTTATTAACAAACAAATTCATTAGATTTAACAACGTGCATTCCAGCATCAGCAAATCGCTGAAACGCCTCATTTGCTGCTTCCGTATAGTCCACCACACCTGGAACAACAACAGCAGAAGTACAATCCTCCAACAGATAAACTTTCTTCGCCAAATTTATATCTACCTGTTTAATTTCTGTTAACAAATCATCTATTGTCCAAGCAACACAATGACTTTTAGCTTGTCCTGCAATAACTACAGCATCAAATTCTAACAGATGCTGAATCAAGCTTATATTCTTTTGGGCAATAGGACACTCATCAAAATCTGACAAAACTTCTGGGCGTAAAATAGAATAGTTTTCTGTTAAAGGATTATTACCTTTAATCTCAAATTGAGTTTGACTATGACGTGCAATACAGTGGAAAAATATTGCTTCTTCCACAGCAGAAACTAAAGCATGACCAATACCACCCAACATAGAATGATAAGGCCATACTGTTAACGGATATTTACCTTCTTGAGTTAACTGTTTAACGTAATGGTAAGCGTGTTTTTCTAAAAATTCGTAATCAAGTCCTAGACTAAAAGCAACACTTGGGTTGACTTTCCAAATTCCTTGCTCAATATCTGCTGGAATAATATTAGTTGCAGCAGGAATTGGATGTTCCCCTGTGTTATTTACCCAAAAAATGGGATGAAAAATTTGTATTGCAGTATGGGTATCTAGGGTTGGTATAATTTTTGTGATTACTCCCAAATTGCGATAGATAAACTCACACAAACGAACATTATCATCTAAAGCACCAGTACCAGATTTACCTCCAACAAATAATTCAAATTCAGGAATGCAAAAAGTATTCTGCACATCTATTAAAAGTAGGCAAATACGAGTTTTGTCTTCAGAAGCTGGTTTGATGTCGTGTTTTTTTGCCCATGATTGTGCAGTTGTAGCACTTTTTTGGTAAGGTACGCGCCAGACTGTACTTACTGTTTTGGGGTTGAAGTGTGGGGGAATAGGTAGTTGGATTTTTGTTGAGGTGTTCATAAATAAGACATCAGAGAAAATAAGATTTTAGATAAATCTATTAGAGGATTCCTGCTTGTTGAAAGATTTGCTGAGGTGTAATTTCCAACCCTTCAAATAGTGCATCTTCTAAACTAGAAGTACCACGTTTGGTCTGAGGGAGAGCATCAGGATAAAAAATAGTAATAGTTTTGGCTTTAGTGTCAATAATCCAAACCCGTTGAACTTTAGCATTCAGATAATCGGTTGCTTTTTCTGTCATTTCTCCAAAAGCTTGACCAGGTGAGATAATTTCAATCACCAATTCAGGTGCAACAGGACAAGCCTCATCTTGCAACCAATCGGCAGAAAGACGGTTATATGAAATATATGTCAAATCTGCTACAGGAACCCAGTCTTGTTGATTTCGTTTTAGCTTAATAGCCCATTCAATTACAACCCGCCCTTTTCCTTGCGCCCATGCAGACAAGAGTAAAAATAACGCACCTGTGATGGAACTGTGAAAAAATTTTGGTGACATTTCATCGTTTTTAAATTTGGGGACAGCTTCTCCCTCAATTAGTTCGTAAGTGATGTCTCCTTCAGGGAGTGCGAGGAATTCTTCGAGGGTGAGTTGGGTTTTTATTTGAGTCATGGTTAGTTTTAGGGTGGGATGAACTATTTTGGTAGAGTTTTGAGAAGATTGTGTGTCTATCGGTATCTAAATATCAAGTTCGGATAATCGCTTTATATTCCAAGTGTGATGCTTATTTGGAGTAGTCTTTGACCATCACAATTATTTAGTTAATACCCCAATTACCAATTAACCATTAGCCATTACCAACACCAACGGAAAATATATATTTTTAGCATTGCGAAAAATAGTTAAGATCCGGTTTTATCTCTGATTCTTGAGGTCTATCATTTTTTTTCTAGTTCTTTGCCCAAAACAGCACTAACTGTGGCAATCTGGGAAACAGAACATTTTCAAATCTGATATTTTCGCTACGGCAAAATTACTTAAGAAATTATGCAAACTCTGCCCACACCCGTTACTTCCAATACTTTACCTAGTCAACCCACTTTTGACACAACAATTAAACGACGGAAAACCCGTCCTGTGAAAGTAGGAAATGTCACCATTGGGGGAGGTCATCCCGTAGTGGTGCAATCTATGATCAATGAGGATACTCTTGATATTGATGGCTCTGTTGCTGCAATTCGACGTTTGCATGAGATAGGCTGCGAAATTGTTCGCGTGACAGTACCAAGTATGGCTCATGCCAAAGCCTTGGGGGAAATTAAACAAAAATTAGTCAAAACCTATCAAGATGTGCCAATCGTTGCTGACGTGCATCATAATGGCCTGAAAATTGCCTTAGAAGTTGCTAAACATATAGAGAAAGTGCGGATTAATCCGGGATTGTATGTGTTTGAAAAACCAAACCCAAACAGAACCGAATACAGCAAAGTCGAATTTGACGAAATTGGTGAAAAAATCCGCGAAACTCTAGAACCATTAGTAATCTCTTTGCGCGATCAAGGTAAAGCCATGCGAATTGGGGTGAATCATGGTTCTCTTGCTGAAAGGATGCTATTTACTTACGGTGATACACCGGAAGGAATGGTGCAATCTGCCATAGAATTTATCCGTATTTGTGAATCTTTAGACTTTCGCAACCTAGTAATTTCCATGAAAGCCTCACGAGTCCCCGTGATGATTGCTGCTTATCGTCTCATGGTACAGCGAATGGATGAATTGGGCATGGATTACCCTTTACACTTGGGTGTGACGGAAGCTGGAGACGGTGAATACGGAAGAATTAAATCCACTGCTGGTATTGCTACCTTGTTAGCTGATGGCATTGGTGATACAATTCGAGCGTCATTAACTGAATCTCCAGAAAAAGAGATTCCAGTCTGCTACAGTATCCTGCAAGCTTTGGGATTGCGGAAGACAATGGTAGAGTATGTCGCTTGTCCTTCTTGTGGACGTACTTTATTTAACCTCGAAGAAGTACTGCACAAAGTCCGCGAAGCTACCAATCACCTCACCGGGCTTGACATTGCAGTGATGGGTTGCATTGTTAATGGTCCTGGAGAAATGGCAGATGCTGACTATGGTTATGTCGGTAAGACTCCAGGTTACATTTCTCTTTATCGCGGTAGAGAAGAAATTAAGAAAGTCCCAGAACAACAAGGTGTAGAGGAGTTAATCAATTTGATTAAAGCAGATGGACGCTGGATAGAACCATGAAGAAATTAGGGATCGGGGACGAAACAATTCAAAATTCAAAATACCTGCGGAAGCCGCTCCGCGTCTACAAAATTCAAAATTGGGAAGAGGGACAAGGGAGACACGGGAGAATTATTTAACAAGTATCTTTCCAATACCCAATACCCATTCCCCATTCCCCATTCCCTGTTCCCTGTTCCTTCAATTTTTGTACAATTAACCTTAAGCTCGCCGGATTCTTAAATAAGTTTGTCGAAATAACAAAATATGTTCATTCTGTACAGTATTTGCCTGTGTTAGATTGAGCATACTGAGCATATAAAATTTTGTCCCTAGCCACGCAGCTGTCATTATGGTAATTACAAGAAATGGACTTGTTTTGGGTGCTACGGCGGTGACGCTATCCACAATCGCTGTTACTAGCCTTGGTATTAACTCGCAAGGACAAGCTCTTTTTAAAGAAAGTCCAAAGGAATTAATAGATGAAGTTTGGCAAATTATTAATAAACAATACGTAGACGGTACTTTTAATAAGGTAGATTGGAAAGCTGTTCGCAGCGAGTACCTGAATAAGTCTTACAAAAACAACGAAGAAGCTTATAAGTCCATCCGGGAAATGCTGAAGAAACTGGACGATCCATACACCCGGTTTATGGATCCAGAGGAATTCAAAAATATGCAGGTTGATACCTCTGGAGAACTGACGGGTATTGGTATCCAAATCGGTCTGGATGAAAAAACTAAAAAGCTGACTGTAATTGCGCCTATTGAAGATACGCCTGCATCTAAGGCTGGTATTTTAGCAAAGGATACCATTATCTACATCAATGGTAAAAGCACAGAAGGCATGGATACTAATGAAGCAGTAACTCTGATCCGAGGTGAACCAGGCAGCAAAGTTAACTTAACTATCCTGCGTGAGGGTCAAAGAAAAGAATTTACAATTACACGGGCGCGGATTGAAATTCATCCAGTAGAATTTTCTCAAAAGCAAACACCAGTAGGTAATGTTGGCTACATTCGCTTGAAGCAATTCAGTTCAAATGCTGCCAAAGAAATGCGGGATGCAATTAAGAATTTGGAAAGTAAGCAAGTGTCTGGATACGTCTTGGATCTACGTAATAACCCAGGCGGTCTTCTCTACTCTAGTGTAGATATTGCCCGGATGTGGATGGATAGAGGTACAATTGTCTCTACTATTGACCGTCGGGGTGAGGCAGAACGAGAAATTGCCAATGGGCGCGCTTTGACAAATAAACCCTTGGTGGTGTTGGTAGATAAAGGTAGTGCCAGTGCTAGTGAAATTCTTTCAGGTGCATTACAGGACAACAAGCGTGCAGTCGTAGTGGGTAGTCAAACTTTTGGTAAGGGTTTAGTACAATCTGTGCGCCCCTTAGATGATGGTTCAGGATTAGCAGTAACGATCGCCAAATACCATACCCCCCTTGGTAGAGATATCAACAAACATGGGATTGACCCCAATATAGTAGTAAACTTAAGCGATAAGCAGCGACAAGACCTGTGGCTCAAAGAACGAGACAAAGTCGCTACTTTAGCAGACCCACAATTCGCTAAAGCTGTGGAAGTGTTAGGCAAAGAAATTGCAGCTAAAGGGACAAACGCACAAAGAAATTAATTTTTGCCTTTAAACTGGTTGGCATTTACCCGCCCTAATTAGTCCAACACGACGAGCGATCGCTTCCCCTTGCGATTCAAAGGGACCCCACTTCTCTATAATCTCTGGATTGTCATCCCCAACAACTTCATCGCTGGGGATGATTTCGCAATTTCCAGCAGATCGCTTGACAATATAGAAATTTTGTGATGTTGTTTCCATAATTTTGACCACGTATTTGCTTGCTGAAGAAATTTTAAAGCTTCGGGGCATTCAGTGGAATTGATGGGTTAATGGTTAATAGTAGCAAGCACTACAGTAATCATTTCAAGTCATCAACCTGCTTGAATCTCAAGGATCTGTCCCATGACTTCCCAGCAATTAGCCACCAATCAGACAACAGATTTAGATGCGATTAAGCAATCTGGTTTTGAACCATCTGATCAAGTTGTAGGTACTGTTGTCACAAAAGTTGTCACCAAAGATTTAAATGGTATTAAGCTGTGTGAATTTCAACAGCCCATCAACTGCTGTAACATTACTTCCATCGCCTATGCACTCACAGCACTAGGGTATCCTACAACAGTAGATGAAGTTTTCTATGTTACTAGATTACCGATCGCTACTGTTTTAGATGATGGAATGACCCTCGCTGAGACTTATGACACTTGTGTTAATTATGTGAATGGCGCAAAATTAGACGTGAGTGTCAGACTCGAACATTTTGACAAAGTTTCTATGAGTTTAGATGCTTTTGTCAAAGAAATTGAAAACGCTGTCCAGGATGACAAAGACATTCATATTTTAAATTTTAATGTTGGCATTGCCCATGAAGTTAGCTTTGCGGGTGGTCATTTCTCCTTAGTAGCAGACTACGATCCAACAACACAGGAGATAACTGTAGCTGACACCAACCCCAAAAAATATACACGCTTCTGGAAATGTCCTATAGACAAAATGTACAAAGCTTGTGTAGACAAAGATTTATCTGCTACCCGCTCTCGTGGGATGATAGTCATCCGTAAAAATTCTTAGTCAGGATTTTTGAATTTGGATCACTGTAGAGTGTGTTAAGTGCATATTTTTCAATCTGATTTTTCGCGAAAAATATGATCTAAGTGCTTAACGCACTGCTATATAGCACAGTAGTATCTCCTATTTCGTTTCCTGTTGAAGTAAGATTGGTACCGTGCCTCTTTCAGAACCAATCACAATAATTTTAGAGTTGGGAGATTGTGCTAACTTTTCAGTAGCTTCTATGGCTCGCAGTTGGAGTACAGAATTGCTCAGTCCATTAGCAATAATTTTTTGAGAATCAGCAATACCCTTGGCTTCTATACGTTTACGTTCTGCTTCTTGACGTTCTTTTTCTAGAATAAATTTCATTTGTTGATTTTCTTGTTCAGCTTTGAGTTTTTCTTGAATTGCTGCTTGCAAGCTGTCAGGCATTTTGACATTTCTTAACAAAGCTTCTTCGACAATAAAACCTAAAGGAAGTAACTGTTGAGTGAGCTGTTGATCGAGTTGCTGGACTATTTCTTGACGCTTGGTAGAATAAATAGCTGCTGCTGGGTAGTTAGCTGTAATAGCGCGAATTGTTGAGCGGAATCTAGAGTTTACTAATTGTGTCTCGTCAACGCCAATATTTTTATATACTGCTGCTGCTTTTTGTGGATCAAGTTTGTATTGCAGACTCACATCAAGATTTAAACTTAATCCTTCTTGAGATGTGGTGTCTACGTTTTCCTTGACATCTTTTAAGCGTGTAGAAAAATTGATTACCTTAACAAAAGGATTCAGCAAGTGGACACCTGGATTAAATGTATCATCAGAAACTTGACCAAATAAGTTGGCAACTCCAACGTTACCTGGTGGTACGATGACTAAAAGTCTGGAAATAGAAGCAAGTAGAGCGATCGCACCAATTAAGATACTAACTGTGCGAATTACCCAGCGCGATCGCTCATTAGATATCTTGCCAGAGTTTAAATAGATAAAAATCGCAATCAGGCTTGTTAAGAGAGAGAATATAAAGCCCATAAGTATTACCTGTATAGTTAAGATCAATCAGTACTTAACCACTACAGTATATGGACTAGTTGCAAGCAACGTCCATTTTAATTTCTATAAAATATGCCATACTTTTTTCGCCAATTGAGTAAGCATTTCTTGGCGTCTTTCAATATCTTTAGAATTCCATTCATCAAACACTTCCAAATCTCTAACAGCACGGTCTACTGCTGTGTTTACACCAATATTTATTTTCTCGGTGATAGACTTCGTAAGCAAAAATTTAGATTTAACGTAAGCAAATTGTTTTTCCTTAAAAATCTTATTCTTAATTGAAGTATTAATTGATTTTTCAATAAGTGTAAGATTGCCAAGCCTTTTTGTGTAATTATCTATTTCATCAGGTTTGTCAAAAAAAGTTTTTATTTTATCGTTTTTTTGAGGTAGTATATGTTCTATTTCTACTTTAGAGTTTATATAATTTTTTAAATCGGTGTGTGCTCCAATACTACCATAAGCTTTTTCATCAATATATTGTGTCATTTTGGCTAAAATATATTGCAAAATCTTTTTTTGTACATTAGATTCATTCATGTAACGGAAAGAGTCTTCAAAGCGCTTGGCCAATTTTTGTTTAGCAGGCTGAATGTCTTCGGATATAAAAGTTTCAAGATCCGATTTACTATAGACTTTTCTTAGCTTTTCACTCCATTGAGTCAATAAATTTTCAAGTTTACTAGTTCCTTCTCTTGTTACAATATGTACAAATAGAAAATCCTCAATTTGTCTACATAACTCTGTAAATATATCTATGGTTAAATGCTGTGCTGCTAATAGCAGTATCAAATGCTGCTTAGTAGAAAAATAAGATATGTTTAACAGGTAGCGGTCTGCTTCCCCAGATTTGTTCTTACCTTTTTTAAAATAAAAAAAAGCTTCTGCCGAATTGACAAGATTATCCACAAATTCTAGTGGTTGTTCTACATAATTGCACTTGTCCTTGTTTTCAATAAACCAATCATATATTCTATCTTCTCTGAGTCTTTCTCCTGTATCAAATTTTGCAGTTATATAGTATCTAAGAAACCGCAAAGGTTTTTCATCTGCCTTAAACAATATATCAATCATTTCTTTCCATTGCATTTTAAGCTTGTCAAAATCCTTATCTTCTAAATGCATAAACATAAGGTTTTTAAGCAAATCCATCGCATTGAGACTTACTCCGCGATTATTGATAGTGGCAAAAACTGTAAGTGCATGTGATATATTCTTTGTTTCTACACGTACTAGTTTGACATTTTTAATGAAGCACGCATAAAACTGCTTTACCTGTTGGATATCTTCATCAAATTTTTCTTTTAAGAATTCCACAATAGAAGTATAGGCATTTTTTATTTTTTGAACAGAACTAGTATTAGGTACATCATTAAAACTTTCTTGCCGTGCAATTTTTTCTAAAACACCACGGCTATCTTCATACTGAAGCTCTATTCTATCTCTAAATCTTTCATTACCATATTGATCTACATACGAAGAAGCTATAAATGATTTCAGAGAATCTAGAGATTCTTGAGGTTTTACTTGTTCTCGATAATCTCTTACTGCACAAAGAATTAAGTATGCTGTAGTCATTCTTTGTTGCCCATCAATTAATTCAAAGGCTCCTTGATATTCACATACAATAATGCTGCCAATAAAATACTCCCAATCTGAGCCAGATTTATTTCTATAAAATTCTCGATAAATATCTTCAAGAAGTTCACGAACTTGTTTCTCTTCCCAAACATACTCGCGTTGATAAGCTCTAACTACATAAAAATCCCTAAATACTTGTTCTAAAGTATAGTCATGAGATTCAATTATTGCCATTTATCTCTCCATTGCACGTTCACACTTATACCAAAATACTATACGTAATATTTTTTGAAAGCTAGCATAAAATGCGTAAAATTAAAGACACCCACAAAGGGTGTCCCTAAATTACTGCCAAAATCAGCAGCTTGAAAATTTACTGGACTTAAGATTCATCCAAAATCTAAAATCCCAAATTATTTGCTATTACCATTAACTCCATTACTACCATTAGTAGTCAAAATGCGTTCAGCCAGCTTATCAGGAACTTCTTGGAGATGGTCGAATTCCCAGTGGAAAGAACCGACGCCGAGAGTTTGCGATCGCAATTCAACGATAAAATTATGCATCTCGGCTTGTGGTAAGTACGCTGTAACACTATCCCAACCTTGCCAGTCATGGATAGCTTCGTAACCTAATATTTGCCCGCGTCTACCAGTGACTAACTGCATGACTTTAGAGGTGAATTCAGTGGGGGCTGTCACTTGTACCCTCAGAATTGGTTCTAGGAGGGTGGGTTGACACTGAGTCATTCCGGTTTGCATTGCTGCACGAGCAGCTTGCTTAAATGCTTGTTCGGAACTATCAACGGTATGGTATGAACCGTTAGTTAAAGTTACCGCCACATCTACGACTGGGAAACCCAAAGGCCCGTGTGCTAAAACTTCTCGCACACCCATTTCCACACCGGGAATATACTGTTTCGGAACTACGCCACCAACAATGGTTTCCTTAAAGTTGAAACCTTCACCCCGTGATAGAGGTTGAATGTCAAGATAAACATCACCAAACTGACCGTGACCACCACTTTGATGTTTGTAGCGCCCGTGAACTGATGAAGCTGGTTTGCGGATGGTTTCTTTATAAGGTATTTGTGGTAAGTGGGTTGTCATCGGCAGATTATACTTGCGGCGCAGGCGATCTAATGCCACTTGTAAATGAATCTCGCCTTGACCCCAAAGGATAACTTCGTGGGTATCGCCGTGTTGTTCCCAAGCCAGCGATGGATCTTCTTCTAATAATTTGGTGATAGCACCACTCAGTTTAACTTCATCGTTGCGTTTTTCGGGAATAATGGCGAGCGCATAAACTGGTTCGAGTTGTCTAGTGTTGGGTAATTCTTTGGCAGCAGCGCTACATAATGTATCTCCTGTCTTGATACCCTCCATCCGGCTCAAAGCCACAATTTCTCCAGCCCCAACTTGATTAATTTGGTGTAGCTGTTGTCCCATCAGATGATAAATACCACCAGCACGAACACCGTTGAGGACTATACCATCGGTGAGTTTACCTTGCCAAACCCGCACAAGGGAAAGTTTCCCGCCTTGGGGAGTGTAATAAGTTTTTAACACCTGAGCAATAGTAGCATCGTCTTTTTTGCTGCTACCTAAGCGACGTTCGGCTGTGGTTTCTGGTTCTGGGGCTTCCCGCACTAAGGCTTCTAGTAGAGGTCTGACTCCGTAATCTTGTTCGGCGACACCAAAAAACACTGGTACTACCAAATCTGCCCCTAATTCCATTTTTAAATCTTTGAGAATTTCCTCTTGGGGCGGTTCAATGTCTTCTAAAAGTTCTTCTAGTAAGTGGTCGTCAAAATTTGCTAAAGCTTCGAGCATTTCTGCTCGTGCAATGTGTTCTTCTTCTTTTAATTCTTCGGGAAAAGGAACAGGGTCAGCAGGTGCGCCGGAATGATAGTGATACGCTTGTTCGCTCACCAAGTCAATAAAACCAATTAGCTGTTCTTCCCGCATAATTGGGTATTGATGGGCAACTAGGGGACGACTAGAAACAGCTTTGAGAGCGTGCAATGTTTCCAAAACATGGATATTTGCCCGATCCATTTTGTTAACAAAGACTAGGTGGGGAATTTCCCAGTCATCCAGGAATTTAAATAGAGGCGCAAGAGTGAGAACGCGCTCGTTGATTGGTTCGCAAACTACAATTGCTGCATCGACTCCGATGAGGGCGTTATAAGTTTCTTGAGCAAATTCTACACTGCCAGGACAGTCAATAAAGGTGAAGCGAGTGTCATTATATTCAGTGTTAGCAGTGCTGACTTCCACACTCATTTGGCGATCGCGTGCTTCTTGAGAGCTATCGCTGACTGTGTTACTATCCTTAACGCTGCCTTTACGAGAAATCGCACCTGTTACAAATAACAAGCTTTCTAGTAAGGTCGTTTTTCCACTCAAATAAGGGCCAACAATTGCGACGTTTCGCGAACCCGATTTTACTTTTTCGTTCATAAAAACTCCTTTGCGGCCTATTGTTTCTAACCGCCTAATAGTTGAGTTATGAAGAGTTCAAAACCGTTATTTAGAAAATTATCCCGTCTTTAATTTGACATTAACTCGCCTTTAACCGAGCGGCAAAGAATCGTATTTTGTTGTAAGATTTCTGTTATTAATAATTACAATCTACAAATTTATTTATATAAAATTGAAGTTTAGTAAATATATTGCCATCCTCACCAAAAGTTTGTTAAGAGAACGTAACTAAATGTAGTTGCAAGATAGTAAAGCATATGCAGGCATTAGTCTACAAATATCGCCTCCGGACACTGGTGAGTTTGATATTTATAAGTGGAATAATTTTCTTACCTTGTTCTTTAGTGGCACAGAATGCTCCCAACAAGGCTACAGACTATTTAAATCAGGGATTACAAGCTGTACAGACAGGGAAAATCCAAGATGCGATCGCGGCTTTTCAACAAGCTACCCAATTAGACCCCAGCCTTGCTCCAGCACATTACAATTTGGGTTTAGCACTACGACAAGCTGGACAGTTACAACCTGCGGCGGATGCATTTTATCGGGCGATCCAAGCCGATCCCCAGTTTGCTTTAGCTTACGCGAATTTGGGCGGTGCATTGTTAGAAGGCAAGAATTTACAGCAAGCAAATGATTATTTACAAAAAGCAATAGAACTTGATCCCAAACTTGGAGTAGCTCACTATAACTTGGGATTGGTGAGAGAAGAACAGCAAAATTGGGATAAAGCGATCGCATCTTTTAAAAAAGCAATGGAATATAGCAAAAATGCACCAGAACCAGCCTATCATTTAGGCATATGTTATCTGCAACAAAACAAAATCGATAAAGCCAAAGAAGCTTTTCGTAAAGCAATACAAATAAATCCGAAATATCCAGAAGCTTATTATAGTCTTGGTTCAGTTTTGTATAACCAAGGCAAGTCAAAAGATGCCCTAGAAGCCTTTAGAAAATCTGCGGAAGCTAATTCCAATTATCCCAATGCTTATTATGGTGCAGGACTAGCTTTTATACAATTACAACAGTACGCAGATGCAGTACAAGTATTGCAATTTGCCAGAGATTTATACAAGATTCAGAATAATATTGAATGGGCAAATAAAGCTGAACAATTATTACAACAAGCGCAACAAAGACGGAATTAGGGAACGGGGAACGGGCATTGGGCATTTGTAGAGACGCGATTATATTCTTACCTTGAAGCCGCTCTTACTAGTCCACCAAACAAATTATGAGAGGTCATAGATCCCCGACTTTTTGAAAAAGTCGGGGATCTGAACAACCGCAACCTGTCAAAATCAATCGGGTGGACTATTACGAGCGTCTACGCGTCTCTACAATAGTCATAATTTTGAATTTTGAATTGTTTTGTCCCCAATCCCCGCGCCCCTCTTGTTTTCATTCAGGCTCAAGGAGAGCTTGCACTTGCGTCAATAATTCATCAATATTGATCGGCTTGTGCAGAAATCCATTTACTTGTAATTGTTGCTGCTCAAATGTTGGCAATTCATCATAAGCTGTCACTATCACAATCGCAACCGAAGGCTGATTTTGTCGAATCCATTTGGCTACCTCATAACCATCAAGTTCTGGCATCATTAAATCTAATAACACTAAGTCTGGTGGATTCGCTTCTATTTTGGCAATTGCTGTGTATCCACCAGAAGCAATGTCAACTTGATAACCTTCAGACTCTAGGATTGTTGCCAGTAGCAAAGAATTATCGATCACATCGTCAACAACAAGAATTTGTGTTTTCTTCAAATTTTCTTCAGAAAATATACAACTCATACAACAAAATATTTATTAAATGTGTGATTTTATGAGAAGAGACTCAAAAAATGAGGCTCTTCCAAAACAAAACCTTTTTCTTCTATATTTCCTCTTACTTTGGTGTTATCTACCTCTGACTGTAGTAGGAATATAAACATATCTAAAGAAATATAAATAAATATAAAGAAAAATCCAAAAATAACTAATTTGATGTCTCAGTTTTGCTTAAAGCAAGATAATTAATGTATTTTAAATTACTTCTTGTTTGTACTAAACAATAACTTTGATTTGAGAAGGCTAAATCATAAAAAAATGCGATCGCTTGGGTGTCAAAGTTTAACTTATAGCAATTTTTTCCTAAATTTAAGTACATCAATACTATAGAAGCACAACGTTGTCATATGCTCTGGCTGGGTGGTCTATTGTACTTGGAAAATGGTGTAAAGAAATATCCGCTCAGATGTATGAAGTTGTTTTATCAACTGAAGCACAGGAAGCTTATGCTTCAGCGAACAATTAAGATCCCCGACTTTTCTAAAAAGTCGGGGATCTGTGTGCAAATCAAATAGGATGGCTATGTTTTACTCTTGAAAAGATGCGTTAGGCTTTACCATAACACACGCTACTGAAGCTGATATTTAACTAAAGTGTTTGATAATCGCTTCCGCAAATTCTGAACACTTCAAAGGTTCAACAGGTGGTTCCATTAACCGTGCTAAGTCGTAGGTAACTTGACGGTTGGCGATCGCATCTCCAAGACCTTTTTTGATCAAGTCTGCTGCTTCTTGCCATCCTAAATATTCCAGCATCATCACACCAGACAAAATCACCGACCCAGGATTAATCCGATCCAAGCCAGCGTGTTTGGGTGCTGTACCGTGGGTAGCTTCAAAAACCGCGCATTCATCGCCAATATTTGCCCCTGGCCCCATTCCCAGTCCACCAACAATGGCGGCGGCTGCATCTGACAAATAATCGCCATTCAAGTTCATTGTCGCCAGAATCGAATACTCATCTGGTCGAGTTTGGATTTGTTGGAAAATACTATCAGCGATGCGGTCATTGACCATCACCTTGTCTTTCCATTTACCATTACCGTGTGTGTCCCAAATAGAGTTAAGAACTGTTTCTACTTCCTTGACAATTTGGGCTTTTTTCTCTGTGGTCAAAGCATCAAAGCCAGGATCAACCATCCGAGCGTTTTCCTCTGCCGTGATGTTGGGGTTTTTCTCTTTGTTGCCTAAAATCCAAGATTCCCGTTCAGTGATACACTCTTGCCGAAATTCACTGGTTGCGAGTTCGTAACCCCAATCACGGAAAGCGCCTTCAGTGTACTTCATAATGTTGCCCTTATGTACCAAAGTCACCATCTGTTTGTGTTTGGGTAGTTGCAGGGCGTGTTTGATGGCGCGTCTTACCAAGCGCTGGGAACCAGTTTTACTGATTGGTTTAATACCAATACCAGAGTCGAGGGGAATTTGTTTTTTACCGTGTTCTGGTGTCGCGGGGATAAGTTCTTTGTTGAGGTATGAAATGAGGCGATCGCCAATTTCACTACCTTGTTTCCATTCGATTCCCAAATAGATATCTTCAGTATTTTCCCGATAAACAATTACATCGAGTTTTTCTGGACTTTTGTGGGGAGAAGGCGTACCTGCGTAGTACCGACAAGGACGTACGCAAGCATAAAGGTCAAAAATTTGCCGTAAAGCAACATTCAGCGAGCGAATACCACCGCCCACAGGAGTGGTCAAAGGCCCTTTGATTGCAACACCGTATTCCTGAATGGCTGTCAGAGTATCCTGGGGTAAATACTGGTATGTTCCGTATAATTCGCAAGCTTCATCACCAGCATATACCTTGAACCAGCTAATTTTTCGTTTGCCTTTGTATGCTACTTCTACGGCAGCATCAAATACTTTTTGGGCTGCTGGCCAGATATCAATCCCAGTACCATCACCCCGAATAAAAGGGATGATTGGATTATCAGGAACAGTTGGTTCACCATTTTTGAAAGTAATTTTTGCTCCGGTTGAGGGGGGAGTAATTTTTTCGTACATTCACACACTCCTGATTGTGGTGCAGCGACATCAGCTGCCATATTTGTTGATAATTGGTAGTTGGTCTTTGTTTGTTGCTAGATCATTAATTCAAAACAATAAACAACAAACAGCAATCAGATATTTTGCTGTACTTTGTGATTGAGCAAGCCAGCAGACAGAGTTTTCCCCTCTGGAGAAGAGTATAAGGGACTGGAAACCACAGACCAAAATTATTTCCCAATCCCCAATCCCTGATCCCTTATCCTCTGTTTCGATGCTATCTTACCGCTTAGGGACGTAATTGGTATACTCTGGGAATATACAGCAAAAAGACAGCAATGAAGAATAAAAGAGAGATCACTATCAGGGTGACTGAGCAAGAGTTCGCAATGTTAGAATCCCACTGTCAAGCTGTAGGCAGAACCAAAACGGATATTTTGCGAGAGTTTATCAGATCACTAGGTTCTACAACCACTGACACATCTCAGGATGATGCAGGTATATAATGAGTAGGCTTTGGGGGCAATTTCCTGTAAACTACTCTACGCTACTAATGTTTGCCCATCTACAAAATTTTATTGTTTATCGCTTGTTCACCGATCGCATTTTCTGAGTAATGGCATGACAGACCCAATGATTGTATCAGGCTCATCTTCTGACATTGAATCCCTACGCGGCCAATTAGTTGCTGGGTCTCTGCAAGTTCAACAACAAACGATCCCACAGCTAGCTAACCTTGGTAATAATGGATTCGATGTCCTGATGGAATATTTAATGGAACGTCGCGACACTCCCGCTACTTGGGTTGATGGTAAAGCTTACCAAGTGTTGTATAACTCTGATTCGCCTCAAATTAAAGATTTTCTGCAAACCCATTTTCCACAAGGTATTGTGCCTCTAAAATCAGAGTGCGGTATTGATTACAGTCCTTTGCAACATTTGCTAGCAACTCAAGATTTCGAGGCTAGCGATCGCATGACACTACAAAAAATGTGTGAAATTGCAGGTGCAGAAGCAGTCAAACGCAAGTGGCTTTATTTTACCGAAGTAGACAATTTTCCAGTTACAGACTTACAAACTATTAACAAACTTTGGTTAGTCCACTCCGAAGGTAAATTTGGTTTTTCTGTACAACGAGAAATCTGGTTGGGTTTAGGGAAAAATTGGGATAATCTTTGGGTAAAAATCGGTTGGAAAAAAGGTAATAACTGGACACGTTACCCTCAAGAATTTACCTGGGATTTAACCGCCCCCAAAGGTCATTTACCTCTTTCTAATCAACTGCGAGGAGTCAGAGTCATTGCGTCTTTGCTTTCTCATCCAGCTTGGGAGAAATAAAGCTATGTTAGATACCAACAAGCGAGAATTCTACGTCATCATTGAACGAGATGAAGATGGATATTATGTAGGCGAAGTTCCACAATTAAAAGCTTGTTATAGCCAAGGAGAAACAATTGATGAGTTAATGAACAATATTAAAGAAGTGATTGAACTTTGCTTGGAAGAAGAAACTGATGCAAATTTCACAGAATTTGTAGGGATTCAAAAGGTAGTCATTTAATGCCAAAACTACCAGCCATCACAGGTGATGAAGTGATTAATGCTCTTAAAAAAGTAAGTTTTCAAGTTGTACGTCAAAAAGGAAGTCATGTACGGATGCAACATGAAGATGGGCGGGTCGTCACAATACCTGTGCATACTGGTAAAACTATAGGTAAAGGATTGCTACTTAAGATACTGCGAGATGCTGAACTCAGCAAAGACGAGTTTATCGCATTACTGTAATCTAAAGTTTTCACGTTAAAATGCGATCGCACCTCGCCAGATAATCAGCCGATAATCACAACAATGGCTAGCGTTAGTCTCGAAAGCATTAAGCGTAAATTCAACAATGTCACCGCAATCGAAGATATTACCTTTGATATTCCCGATGGCGAATTTTGGGTTTTGGTAGGGCCTTCGGGTTGTGGTAAGTCTACAATTTTACGAACCATTGCGGGTTTAGAAACTGCGACTTCTGGCAAACTTTACATTGGGGATAAGTTAATGAATAATGTCCCCGCCAGACAAAGAGATGTCGCAATGGTGTTCCAAAATTATGCCCTGTATCCACACATGACAGTGGCAGAAAATATTGCTTTTGGGTTACGGATGCGAAAAATAGATCCGAAAGTTGTGCAAGAAAGGGTGATGACGGTGGCGCGATCGCTAGCTTTGGAACATCTGTTAGAACGTAAACCCAAACAACTTTCCGGGGGACAACAACAACGGGTAGCATTAGGAAGAGCGATCGCCCGTCAACCACAGGTATTTTTATTAGATGAACCTCTATCAAATTTAGATGCTCAATTGCGAGATGATACGCGGGCGGAGTTAAAAGAGTTACATCAAAAGCTGGGCATTACTACGGTATATGTTACTCATGATCAGGTTGAGGCGATGACGTTAGCTGATCAGATTGTGGTGTTGAATCGGGGTCGAATTCAGCAGATTGGCGAACCACAAGAAATTTATGCCAAGCCAGCTAACCGCATGGTGGCTACTTTTTTGGGTAGTCCACCGATGAATATTTTACCAGCTAAGTATGTGGCTGGGGGTTTTGCTGTGGATGGGCAGGTGTTACCTGTGACTGCGTATATGCAAGATAAGTTGCATCTGCGGGAGGGACTGGAGTTTGATTTGGGTGTGAGACCGGAGAGTATTAATATTAATGAACCGCAGAGGCGCAGAGAACACAGAGAGGAAGAATTGGGGGAGTTGGTGGTGGAGGTGAAGGTGGTGGAACCTTTGGGAAGGGAGACTTTGATTCGTGCGAGTTTACCTAGTTCGGGGGTGCTGGTAAATGTACAAGTGGGTGCAGATGTACGTCCCCGTCCAGGCGATCGCTTGACGTTGGAGATTGATTTGGGTCAGTTATTTGTGTTTGATACTGCTACAGGTGATCGTTTATATCCACCTTCTGCACCTTAAAGTATTACATTACGAATTTTGGATATTTGAGGATTTGGGGATGGCGATCGCCATTTTAATTCCGCAGAAGCGTTTATATTGATTTTGATGGGCTGTGAGATCCCCGACTTTTTTAAAAAGTCGGGGATCTGTCCCCTCGGAACTCTTCAGAAATTATGTGGTGGTATTACTTAGTATTCGCAATCACCCATTGATTATTTTCTGCGTCCCATAGCAGGGAGAAGTTGACGAAACTGGATGATTCTTGTCCTGTTTTCAGTACATATTTTAGTTGAGCAGATACAGCCGCTGTTTCTGTATTATTTTCTACTAGGCTCACTTGTTCAACTTCTACCTGTTGAACTTTACCTCCCCACCAGTCGATGTAGGAAAGATAACCGTTGGGGTGAAGACGTTTGTTGTTTTGGTAGTTAGGGGATAACTGATTCCAGGCTGTTTGATATTGTCCTTGATTGATGGTCGCGTAATAATTTTGTATAAATTCTTCTGGGGATGGGCGAGTAGTTTCTGTGTTGGTTGCTGTAGTTTCTTCAGGAGTGGGGGTTTGGCTTGTAACGGGTTCAATAGTGTTGTTATCTGGTGATGGTTCTGGTGATACAGTTTCCTGCGGTTCTACAGTTTCAGAGGAAGATCCGGAGGTGATGGGAAAGTTTGACTCTGGTGTTGATGTTGGTGTTGGTGTTGGTTTTGAGAGTGTGGCTGATTGTTCAGGTTCTACTGATGCTGTGGTTGGTTCGCTCGGTGAAGTTGTGGGTTGTTGGGTAATTGGTTCGGGTTGTTGTCTATTACTAAGGGCAAAACCAATAATTACAGATGCGCCTATTAAACCACCTACAATGGAGCCAATTAATATTCCTCTGTTTCCACTACCAGTATTTTGATTGATGGGAGGTTGATAGGAATTAGCTGGGCTAACGGCGACTGTATTTTGTGGTGTTTGTGGAGATGGTACTGTTGCTACTGGTGGTGGTTGGTAAGGTGCAGTGGGTGCAATTGGAGGTACAGTAGGCGGCGTATAGGGAACAGTAGGCGGCGTATAGGGAACAGTAGGCGGAAATGGTGCAGTACCTGTGTTTAGTGCTTGCAACATTTCTCTAGCACTGACAAAGCGATCGCTCGTGTGGAATTGAATTGCTTTATCTAAGATGGCTGCAAAAGTGGGAGTGACATTTAAAGCATGTTGTCGCCACAATACTCCACCTGTGGCTGGATCGGTTCCCAATTCTTGCGGTATTTTGCCTGTAATTAAATAAATTGCTGTTAAACCTAAACTATATATATCGCTAGCAAACATCGGGCGTCCGACAGTTTGTTCGCTGGGCATAAATCCCGGTGTACCAATTACTATTGACCGAGTAGAATTCCCAGAAGGAGTCATTACTGTTCCAACTGTTTCTTTAACTGCACCAAAGTCAATTAATATGGGTTTGCCATCTGCATAACGAATCAGGATATTATCTGGCTTGATATCTCGGTGAACAATGCCTTTGCTGTGGACATAATCAAGAACTGGCAAAATACTGATGAGAATTTCTTTAACTGCACTCTCACTCATTAAGCCTTGCTGTTGCATTTTTTCGGTGAGAGTATGTCCTTGAATATACTCTTGTACTAAGTAGAATTGTCCATTTTCCGAAAAGTAGGCATATAACCGAGGAATCTGATCGCTACCATCACCCAGTTCTTCTAAAATTGCTGCTTCTCGTTGAAATCGTTGCTGTACTAACTGGTAAACCTGGGGATTATCTTGAATCGGTTTTAGTTGCTTAATGACACAGCGACGGCGGGAGGGCATTTGTGTATCTTCTGCTAAGAATGTTTCCCCAAATCCACCACCGCCAAGAGTTTGGATGACTTGATAGCGGTTATTGAGCAGCGTTTGCATAGAAGTGCGCCAGAATAATTGAGCTTTAACAGCAGCATGTGCTTTCATCCTTGTTGCTGTCAAATAAAAAACAACGCCAAGCGCCGTTTCTCATGATGCTGCCAAGTGCGAAACTTGGCTGATATCAAGTCTACAGCATTATCTAAAACTCTAAAAACCCTTCCCTAATATCAGAGAAGAGTTATATTTTTAACAAGACAAACTTGGTGACTGATCACTGATAATTAAATACGGTTCTCTCATTTCAGTAGGTCGCGTACTCATTTCGGTAAATTCGGCAAGCAAACTGGAGTTTGTTTAATCCTAAAGCCAAAATGCTTTCTCATTACGGAATCCCAGATCCCCGACTTCTTTGAGAAGTCGGGGATCTTGCCTCTCAAGAATGATTTAGGATTGCTATAACAACTATTAAAGTTGCGCTACCGTAATTGGTAAATCAGAATTCTTCCAAGCAGCTTGAAAACGCTTTTGTACTGCTTGTGCTGCTGCGGTTTTACCCTGTGCTTCTAAACTTTGGGCAAGTCCTGCTAACGACCAGCCATTTTCTGGAAAGCGCTGCAAGTCTTGTTGGTAGACAACTTCGGCTGCTGCTGGTTGATTGGCTTGGAGTAAAACTGATCCTAGAGATTGGCGTACGGGATAGTGCCAAGGTGGGGGTTCATCGTAGTTGAGTTTATCTTCCAGATTGACAGCTGTTTTGAGATGGGCGATCGCCTGAGTGTAATCACCTTGTTTAGCTGCGAGTTTACCTGTTAAAACCTCAACTGCAATGTTCAACAAATCGGCTGTCGTGTTGATATCCCAAATTGTAACTGTTGTTAATGCTGGATCTGTAGCGATCGCTTTTAGCTTTTCGAGTTCTTGACTAGCTTCTTGAAATTGACCTTTGGCTGTGAAAGCAGTTCCCCGCGCATAGTGCCAAACTCCAGTTGGATACTTCAAATCTGCGGCTGGGGCTGTTTCTGCCAAAATCTCATCCCACTTCCCAAACCGAGTCATGGTATAAAGCGGCATGGAATAGAAATGTTGTAGTGTTCCATATCCAGGTTCCCGCATTTTCTGTTCATCTGTCATCGCTGCGGTATCATAGGCAGCTTGCAGCGCTAGTGTTTGGTTGCCTTCCATTGTGGCAGCAGCCCAGAGAAAATGATGATTGTGTGGTACGTAGGCTAGAGGATACATACCTTGTTTGTGGCATTGAGTAACGTAATCTCTGTCAGCCACAATAGCTTTTTGGTTTGCTACCACAGCATCGTGATATCGCCCAACTCGGATGTAGATATGTGAAGGCATATGTACGAGATGTCCAGAACCAGGAACTAAATTACCCAGGCGATCGGCTGCTGCGATACCTAATTCGGGTTTTACAGCTTCCACAGTATGAATATATAAGTGATTAGCCCCTGGATGATTGGGATTACGTTTTAATACTGCTTCTAATGTCTGCAAAATTTCTTGAGTTTCCGGCTTTGGTTCACCATTCTCTTGCCAGTAAGCCCAAGGCATGGTATTCATCACCGCATCAGCAAACAAAGTCGCTGCGTCTAAATCGTCTGGATAAAGTTTTGCTACTTCTCGCATCGCGTTTGCATAGGCGATATTCAGAGATTTACGGTCTTCTACTGCTTTTGGTGAGTAGCGTTTTGCCAAGGCTTGAATGTAAGCTTTCTCTTTCGCATTCGCTTGCTCACTCAGTTGCTGCGCTTTTTGCAGTGCTTCCCAAGCTGGAGACACAGCCTCATCAGTCATCGCCGCATTGATATTTGCACCTAGAACAAAAGCAACTCCCCAGTTACAAATCGCACAATTTGGATCAAGTTTAGCCGCTTCTCGAAAAGAACGTTCAGCCTCAGCATGATTAAAACCATAAGTCAGAATTAGACCTTGGTCAAAGTAGCGCTGGGCAAGTTGTGATTTTGTCGAAATTGGATGATGATAGTTGCCAAGATTATCAAAAAGAGGGGCGGTAGCAGAATTTTGCAAATTAACAGAAGGACACCCTGATAAGCCAAGAGTAATGATCAGAGTCAATATAAATAGGATGTGGTACATTTTTTCTCCTGCGTGATTGATTAAACATGGTTAAATCAAATTATGTTGAGTAAAGTAAAATTATTGAAGCAAGCTCGTAGTGAGGACTTTAGTCCTCAAGAAAGGACTAAAGTCCTTACTACAAACCTAAAAAAAGAAATTGTAGAATGCAACTATGAAATTAATAGCTTGGATTCAGATATCAGTTTATTTATCTGAGTTAGTTGAGGAATTTACGCCGATTCAGTAATTTAATTCTTAAAATTTTGCCACTCACTTTTGAGGATTCCATAATCCATAACATCTATATATTCACTCCATTTGAGAGTATGCTGGCGGCGACATCCTTCATAGATCATGCCAATTTTTTGCATAACTCGCCCTGATGTGGGATTATGGGCAAAATGAGATGCACAAATGCGGTGTAATCCTATTTTCTCAAAGCCATATCGCAACACTTCTTTAGCTGCTTCCGTACAATAACCATATTCCCAAAAGGGTTTACCAATCCAGTAACCCAACTCAGCATGGTTATGTTCTTGATTAATTCCCAAACCAATCGCACCACACAATGTATTTGTATCACGTAAGGCGATCGCAAAGTTCACACCTTTACCTTCACTGAATGCTGCTGGATGAGTTTGAATCCACTCTTGAGCCATACCATCTTCATAAGGATGGGGAATAGTAAGAGTCATTGCAGCAACTTCCCGCGCACCAGCCAAAAGCTGGACATCATCTGCATCTGCAAGACAAAATGGTCGTAGAATCAGTCGTTGGGTTTGCAGAGTCGGTTGCTCAACCTGATAAATAGTTTGATCCATAAATTTATCTAGGCTTGATATGATTAATGTAGTTAAGTACTACAAATAATAAGTTCTATTTACTATTTCTCATACCCTCAAACACAAGCCGAGAAATATCCGGGAAAACATTTTGACTAGTAGCGTAGGCTGGATCTTCTCCAAAAATAGCAATGATATAACGAGTTTTGCCATCTTGAGTAGCCACATATGCAACTTCTTGACGAGATGCTGTAGTCCAACCAGCTTTAGAAGCAAAAACGAGTTGATCTGCATCTGTGGCTAAAGATTCACCTAAAAAATTCTCTACAGGATTAAACTCACCTGGATTAGGTGGCTGTAATTTCCATGCTTCTGGATGCAAATCTCTAGTTAATAAATTAATCATTTGTTCACTATATTTAGCCCCAACCGCTTGACGAGTAAAAATTTCGTACATCAATCTGGCAGCGTGGTAAGTTGTAATTTTATTACGCCTGGGATTATTAGGATTGTCATCACGTAACTGTAAATCAGCACCTTTGGGTTTTGTAATTTTTAAATAGAAAATTGGATAAGTTTTTTGGCTAACATTAATATATTGATATCCAGCTTTTTGAAAGAAATCATTTAATGATTGTCGCTTTTGCTTCCACACTTGGAATTGTTCTTTATTTAATTTCTTCTCATAAGAATAAGTGCCACTGACAAGGTCTACTATACGACTAGCTGCATCGTTATCTGATTTCAATATCATTGCATTCAAATCAGAATTTACAGTATAAGTTAATGGAATTAAACCTTGTTTAATTTTGGCTTGAAGGATAGTCATCCAAAATAGTTTCACTACACTAGCCGGATATCTAAGCAAGTTTTGCTGATAACCGGAAGTAGTATTTTTATTTAAATCTATTAATGTAATTGACAAACTCTGGGTTGGTAAATTTTTATCTTTAATATAATCTAATATTCTATTGACATGACTACCTAATTCGTCACTTGTTTGAAATTGAGGAGGTACTTTGACGTTATATGTCCAATCCGAATCTACTTTTACTAATTGGGAAGATGATTCTAGTGGTAAATCAACTGGTTGATTTGATAAAATTGGTTTATTAATAAAAGGGCTTTGGGTATTAATATTTGTCGAAAAATGAGGTAAATCTGATTGTTGTGAAATAATTGTTGATGGTTTAGCATCTGAATCATTCACAGTTTTAGGAATTTTATCTTTTACTAATTGTGCAAATAATGAAGTGATGCCGAAAAAAACAAATATTGCCATTAAAACTAAAGTAATTAAACCATAAAGTTGGAAGTATGATAATTTTGTTATCTGAGATTTACTGATCTGGATTGCTTCTTTTATGTGAGATAAATTTGATTGCTGTTTAGCTATGTTTGGCTTTTTTCGATTATGGAATTTTTGTGAATAGGAAACAGAAGTAGGATTTTGAATAAAAGTAGATGTTTGCTTGTCTCCACGATTCAATTCTTCAATTTGCCTTTGGAATTCAATATTTTGCTGTTCGAGATGTTCAATAATTTGATAAGCACGTTGTAACTTGGCTTCTAGTTCGGCAATTTTGCGATCGCGAATATTTAGTTGTCTTTTGGATTGCTGATCCACAAGCTACACCTTGAATCAATAAAATTTTCAACTGCAATAATACAGGAATTATAAGGTAAAAACTCAAACATTAAATTTTACGCAGTGTTCTTAGAGATTTATCATCCGATATTTTGACTTAATTATTTTCCAATTTTAAAGAACAGCCTACCAGTAGCTACTGTTTGGGAAAGAGAGATATTTGTAGTTGGTAAAACAATTGGAGTAGTTTCAAGGAAAAAAAGTTATTTTTGATGTCGCGGAAACAGGTATAACATCACGCTTGGGAGTAAAAATTGATATTGGTTGGGAAGTTGTGGAAGGGGTAAGGGAGGTTTAGCTGTATTTAATACATGCTATAACTGGAAATCATCTGTTTTCGACTGATCGTCTCCGTAGGATGGAATCAGGAAATTAGGGAGTTAAGCAGGCAAAATGCAAGACAATCTCATTCCTAATGAGGGACAAAAAATGCGGTTAGTGTCAATCGGAGACATTACAGAAGATAGGCAAGTGGAAGAAGCACTCCAAAAAAGAGAACATTGTTTGCGAAAACAAAGTAAAACTTTAGTGCAGCTAGCCAAAAGCAAGACTTTACAACAAGGAAATCTCAAGGCAGCATTAAGGGAAATCACAGAAGCAGCTGCCCAAACAATAGAAGTAGAGCGCGTCAGTGTCTGGTTATATAATATTGATCATTCAAAAGTTGAATGTGTTGATTTATATGATGCAGTAACTCAACATCATAGTAGTGGAATGTCGCTTTTAAAAGCAAATTTTCCTGCCTATTTTCAGGCTTTGGAAGAGCAACGCAGCATAGCAGCACATGATGCTTGCAATGATAATAGAACCCAAGAATTATCAGAGCCATATTTATCTGGATTTGGTATTGCATCTGTGTTAAATGCACCGATTTGGTTAGGAGGCCTTTTGGTGGGAGTCGTATGTCACGAACACATTGGCCGGATTCGTCAGTGGACATTAGAAGAAGAAAACTTTGCAGGTTCGATCGCTGATTTTGTCACTTTGGCAATCGAAGCTAGCGAACGTAAAGCTGTACAGGAAGCGCTACAGCAGAGTGAAGCAGAGTTTAGGGCAATTTTTGAGCGTTCCTCGATTGGAATTGGATTGGTAGATATGCAAGCGCGGATTGTGGATATAAATCCGGCATTGTGTCAAATACTGGGCTACAGTCGAGAAGATTTATTTGGCAAGCGTTTTACAGATTATATTTTCCAGTTAGAGGGAGATTTAGAACTCTATAAACAATTGACTTCAGGAAATTGTGATCGCCTAGAGATGGAAAGACGCACTCTACATAAGAATGGTCAATTTGTTTGGACTTTGGTGAGTATTTCTTTGATTTCCAGTAAAAATGGTGAGCCTGAGTACTTCCTCGCCATGATCGAGGACATTACCGAACGCAAGCACACAGAATTAGAACTCTGCGAAAGTAAAGAAGCAGCAGAAGCTGGAAGTCGCGCCAAAAGTGAATTTTTAGCAACCATGAGTCACGAATTACGAACACCTCTAAATGCAATTATGGGGTTGTCTCAGTTGCTGCAACAAGAAATGGTCGGGACTCTTAATGATAAGCAAAAAGAATATGTTAATTGTATTCATAGCAGTGGCGAACATCTACTGGCACTAATCAACGATATTCTCGATTTGTCAAAAGTAGAAGCAGGTAAAGAGGAACTATTTTTATCTCAATTGTTAGTACAAGATTTGTGTGACTATGTAATATCTACAGTTCGCGATCGCGCCGAAGAAAAAAAATTACAATTAATCACTAAAATTGCTCAACAAGCAGAATTTTGTCTTGGTGATGAGCGACGAGTCAAGCAAATGTTACTCAATCTGTTGACTAATGCAATTAAATTCACCCCAGCAGGCAAGGTATGCTTAGAAGTAAAAAAAGTATCCCAAGGTATAACATTTACAGTTTCAGACACAGGCATTGGTATCGATTCCAGTCAGTTTAAGTTCTTATTTGAACCTTTCAAACAACTTGATAGTCGCCTCAATCGTCAGTATGAAGGTACAGGTTTGGGTTTGGCCTTAACACGCAAGTTAGCACGTTTACATGGTGGTGACGTCACAGTAGAATCAGTGCTAGGAAAAGGTAGTCAATTTACGCTGTTCTTGCCAGATCAAGTCCCTTTCCAAAAAGAAGGAGAACAGTTTTATGGGGAAATATTCGGTATTGACAATGATCAGTCTATAGACCAGTCAATCTCAGTAAAAACACACACCTCTTCTAATAACCAAGTAACAATTTCCTTTAATTATTTTTCATCCGATAGAAGCTCATACCAACCTAAGTGCAAGCAGGATAACTCTACAACTTCTTATTACCCTGCTCCCAATATCACAAAAAAGATTTTACTGGTGCAAAATGAAGAACAAACTGCTATTTTGCTGCGAGATTATCTGCTCGCAATTGGCTATTATGTAGAGTGCATCTGCAATAGCAGTGATTTTTGGCAACGAGTGCAAAACCAAAAGCCTGATTTAATTTTGTTGGATTTAGAATTAGTAGGAGACATCAGCGCCTGGGATTTGTTGAGTACGGTACGACAAAACCCAGATTTGCAAGATTTAATTGTGGTTACTCTCACATCAAATACGATCGCACCTGCGGAATGTGGGTTAGATTGCTGTTGTACTAAAAGTACGCCAAATGCATTATGCGATCGCGCCCTCCAAGCTGGTGCTAATGCATGTCTGTCCAAGCCTATTGGTATTGTGCAAATTGAATCAATACTGATGCAATATTTTGGGTAAGTTGGCATAAATAGAGACGCGATGAATCGCGTCTGTACAATAGACTTATCCGAAAATTAGGTTTTGACCTTTGCTGTACAAGGCTTTGATGCTCATTTGCGGATATGTCTAATAG
>NZ_AJLJ01000072.1 GCF_000317245.1 Fischerella muscicola SAG 1427-1 = PCC 73103 | reverse complement strand
TCTGCTTGTCTCCCTTCCCTAGTCCCCGTGTCCCCCTTCTTACTCTTGGGCAGAGTAAAATTGTTGGGCGTAAAAACGAGCATATCTGCCTTCCTCAGATAATAGGGAGGCGTGAGTACCAGATTCAACCACTTGTCCCTGTTCTAGGACGAGAATTGAGTCTGCGCGACGAACACTGCTGAGGCGATGGGCAATAATAAACACAGTACGGTTTTGCATCACTCGCTCCAGTGCTTCTTGAACTAGTGCTTCTGATTCTGAATCTAGAGCAGAGGTAGCCTCATCCAGAATGAGAATTCGCGGATTGTTAACTATTGCTCTGGCGATCGCTAATCTTTGGCGTTGTCCTCCCGATAAATTCACGCCACGTTCGCCCACCCAGGTATGATAGCCTTGAGGAAATTGGGTGATAAAAGAGTGAGCATTAGCAATCTTTGCAGCTTCCTGAATCGCTTTTAAATCTAATTCCTCTTGACCGTAACCAATATTTTGAGCGATCGTTCCTGAAAATAAGGTAATTTCTTGAGGTACAATGCCAATCTGACGGCGGAGGCTATTCAATCTCACATCACGCAGATCAATACCATCAATCAAAATTTGACCTGACTGAGGATCGTAAAAGCGAAGTAACAGATTAATTAACGTCGATTTTCCGGCTCCAGAAGAACCAACCAAGGCGATAACATCCCCAGGAGAAGCACGTAAACACAGATCCTTGAGGACTGGCTGACCAGGATCGTAAGCAAAATTAACATGACGATACTCTACCTTACCCACAACTCGTGGTAGTTCCTTTGCATCTGGTTGTTCACTGATACTAGGCTTTCTCGCCATTAGTTCAAAGATCCGTTCTACGGAAGCTTCGGTCTGTTTGTACTCGTTGTAATTACTAATCATCAGGTCGATGGGCTGGATGAGTAAAGCCACAGCAGTCAAGAAGCTGATAAAGCCTTGAGAAGTTAGGTTTCCTTGAGAAATTTGCCATCCTCCCAATAAAAACAGCAGCATAATACTAACTGCTTCCAAAAAACCTACTACCGGAAACTGAACCGATTTGAGTTGTTGAGCGCGATACCTAGCCTGACGATTGTGTTCTGCTTCTTGGTTAAACCGCTTGATTTCATAACCTTGGGCTGCAAAAGCCTGCACAATGCGAATACCGCTAAATACTTCAGTTAGGAGTGCAGACAGATTAGAAACATGATTTTGACTTTGACGAGATAGAACAAGTAACCGTTGACCAAATAGTCCGATTAACCAAGCCACGAAAGGAGCCAAAATCAAACCTGCGAGAGTCAGCCTCCAATTCAAGTAGAGCATGTAAGCGGGAATCGCTATTAATTGCAAGAAATTGGAAAGAAACTGATGAGATAGCTTGTCAACAATCTCGCCGACTCGGTCAATATCTTCAGTCAGACGATAAGTAAGGTCGCCTGTCTGTGTGGTTTCAAAAAAATCCAATCCCAGTTTGTGCAGATGAGCATAAACTCGCTTACGCAAGTTTAAAACCATATTGAGAGCAGCAGCGATCATAAAGATATTCTGCCCGTATTGGCAAAGCCCCCGCACCAAAAATACTAGAGTAGCTAGTCCGAGCCAGTAAGCAATCTGGTTAACTTTTCCCTGACCAACAAAAAAAGCAACCTGACCTGCTAGGTAGGGCAGTGCTAGGGTAAATAACACAAATCCTAAAATACAAACTAATCCCCGAACTAACAAAGGCCATTCGGGCCACAGATAAGGTAACAGTTGCCAGTAACTAGAGCGGACTTTCATAAGTAGTTGCACAAAAAGGGAACGGGGAAGGTGGGGCCCCCTCTGGGGATAAGCTACGGTGTACACACAAATCTAGGTTGAGCGCATCTGTACCGCCTCGGAATAAATTCCTCCTCTCATAGCGCAAGTCCTCTGAAGAGGACTCAAAAAAAAGTTTGTTCCAGTCCACTTGAGTGGACTTTCGCTATAAGCCTGGAACTTTAGTTCTAGGCGGGATACAGTTTCAACATGAAAATTTTTGACTTGTGTGTACACCGTAGCTGGGGATAAGGGGGAACGGGGATTGGGAAAGTTTTGTAGTTTTGTAGGGTGTGTTGTCGCGTAGCGCAACGCACCATCAGACGGTTGTCGATGCGTTAGGACGTTCCATAACGTACCTTAACAATCCCTGGGTTGATTGAGAATTGCCAATTTTAGCAGCAATGTTTACTTATTTTCCCCTAGATTGGCTAGCAGAAAGCGGGCAATTCTATCAGATGCACCAGGTGGACCAAATCGCTGAGTGCCGTTTTCTTTGCACTTGGCGAGGTATTCCGCATCTTGCAAAGTCTCGATTGATCGTCGAGCTGCTTGCTGGAGAATCTCAGGGGTTGCGGGTTTGGTGCCGATGGTTTGGGCGTTAATACCTAGCAGTCGCGTTTGTGCTTCTGCAAATTGATAGGTAAACTGCGGCCCTTCTCCGGGAATTTGGATCACAGGTTTGCCGATCGCAACTGCTAAATCCACTGCCAATCCTGCCATACCAATCACGAGGGTAGAGTAACATACAATGTCACTGAAGGCATCTGAGTAACATCTAACTTCCACAGGAGAACTTCCAGCAGAAGCATAAGTAAGTATGCCTTGCTCGTGCTGCCAACCTTGACTTTTGGCAATGTCATCTAGTTCCTGCATCAAATCTGGGACTAAGGCGGCATAAAACTGTACTGCTTGTCCAGACGCTACTTTGGCAATTTCTAGCACCAATTGCAACTGCAAACGGAAGTTTCGTGCAGCTTCAGGCATTCGAGATCCTGGTAATAGAGCGATCGCCGGCACATTTGGTTTCAGATCCAAGTTTTTACCAGTGGGAACCAGCCAATCTAAAGCAGGGATACCACCAAACTGAGCTTTAGTTATACCTTGCCGTTGCAGATCACCAGATGTGTATGCATCTCTAGTGAAAACTGTCAAGCATCGAGAAGAATTAAGATCGTGCCACAAAAGCGGATTTATATGCAATTTCCCTTCGTAAAGCGCCGAAAGACAAGAAATAAAAGAGACAAAGGGACGCTTCGTTAAATAAGCAAATGTCTGGGAGATAAAATCCCCAGTAGCCATGATCAAATCGCAGTCGGGAGCATACTGTAACACTGCTTGTAGCTGTCGCCACGTTAACCCAATTAATCCCGATTGAAAATCTTTGAGCAAATACAGACGCCTCATATAGAAGAATCCCCCAGAGGGCATTTTTTGCGTCGGGCCAATAATGGGGATGTCCAAATTGCGGTAAGCTTTTCCTTCCCCCACAATCGGCATTGCTGCCATTTCAATCGAAGGAGACAATTGACGCAGGGTTTGAATCACATGAGAGGTGTGGTTGTCCTCTCCATGGCCATTACTGATAAATAAGATTCGCTTAGAAGACATATCGGGGATCGGGGATTGGGGATTGGGGATTGGGGATAAAGTATAGTACTTTTGATAAAACTATTTGCAGTTCGTAGTATAGCTTGACACTTGTTTAACTTGATTTGGAGAGCGGTAAATTCTCCTTTTGCAACCCCGTGGCTTTAGCGCTGGGTTAGTGACTTTAAGTCTATTCCAAGACGCGATCGCACATTTTATATTTTTTATCACCGCATATACTGGATACGTCGCGTGAGTTAGGGAAATAGCGGTTTCCTACCCCAGTGCATAATTGGCGAGTAAAACTTTATCGCCGATTATCCATGACAACAACACTATATTTAACCGAACCAGGAACTATGGTTCGCTATCGCAACGAGTCGCTGATAATTATCAGAAAAGAAGAATCAAAAAACTGTCGTTTGGCTGAATTAGACTTATTAGTTGTTTCACCTGGGGTTCAGTTTACCGATGTGGTAATTTCTAAATTGCTCGACAAAGGTATTGAAACTATTTTTATCCGCCAAGATGGTAATTTTCGCGGACGGTTACAAGGTAATTATGCGACAAATCCTGCCATTCGCATTTCTCAATATCGCATTTTAGAAAGTGCTTTTGGTATGGCATTGGCGCAAAAATTAGTTATGGGGAAAATTCGTAATCAACGGGTATTATTACAACGTCGCAACCGTGCTTCCCAAGGACAGATAGCCGAATTAGCAGAGGCGATCAATTTAATTAACACCTATTCTTACAATTTACATACCACCTCTACTCTATTAAATCGCAGCGAATTGATGGGTGTGGAAGGAATTTGCGCTCGTACCTACTACCAAGCATTGCGATATTGGTTTCCTCCTCAATGGAATTTTACCGGACGTAATCGCCGTCCGCCACTTGACCCGATTAATGCACTGCTGAGTTGGGGATATGGAGTATTGTTAGCACGGGTGTTTTCTGCTTGCGTACAGGTTGGACTCGATCCATATTTGGGTTTTTTCCATGCGACAGAACCCTATCGTCCTAATTTAGTCTTGGATGCGATGGAGGAATTTAGACCCGTTATCGTAGATCAAGCGGTAATTTCAATTATCCAATCTGATATTTTAACCCCAGAGGATTTTCATACATCCACCTGAGTATGAGTCAAATTATTTTAGAACAAGCTCGGAGTTTGGGACGGTGTTTGCTGCAATTAAGTTTAGAGTATGAGGCGTTTGTGATCAAATGACAAAACTTTGGTTGGTTTGCTACGACATCGCTGATGACAAACGTCGTCATAAGTTAGCAAAACTCTTGGAACAAAATTGTCAGCGTGTTCAATATTCGGTGTTTGAATGTCCGTTGGATACGAATATTTTGAGCCATCTTTTAGTAACGCGCTGGCTACCTTTACTCAAACTCAGTGAAGATAATCTGCGGGTTTATCCCCTTGATGCGACGGCGAAACAGCAGGTGCGGGTATATGGTAGCGCTGCACCATACGAAGTGCCAGATTATTTAATTTTGTAACAATCCCAGTTTGGAAATCAACAGGGGTATGAAGGCTGAAACTGCCTGCATATCTACTTTTTCATGAATGTAACCAATTGTAAATTGAAGCGTTAAAATGACGCAGTGAGGATTCAGAATTATGGATGAGTCAAGCAAAGTAAATAAAAGAAAAGTTGGATTTTTTTGTTTGAGTCGTGGCTGTTTTGCTGTAATATAAAAGCTGAAAGTAATTTTTGGCGTTAAACGTTTTCGGAAATGTGTACTGTACAACTAGGTTACATCATCGCTTCCGTACACTGGCGCAACTGCACCTTGAAAACTAAATATGGTAAGTGTTTCCATAGGGTAGGGTCGTAGACTACCTTCACCCCTAACGGGGACGGAAACACCATTGGAACCGTTGTTGCCGTTAACACCATTGGAACCGTTGTCGTAGACTACCTTCACCCCTCACGGGGACGGAAACGCCGAAGGCGGCGGCCAGTAAGCAAAAAACATTTTCAGTCGTAGACTACCTTCACCCCTCACGGGGACGGAAACATCAAGGCTGAGTAAACCTCGACCCTGTACCCAAGTTGCAGAGGTCGTAGATTACCTTCACCCCTAACGGGGACGGAAACTGTTTGCGCTCTTCATCTTCATAATCTTCTTCGTTGTTGCGTCGTAGACTACCTTCACCCCTAACGGGGACGGAAACTTTTGAACCAGGGACACAAACATCCTGTGCTGGCTTGTCAGAAGTCGTAGACTACCTTCACCCCTAACGGGGACGGAAACCTTATAACCTCTAAACTTATCCCACAAAAAAGCAGGGTCGTAGACTACCTTCACCCCTCACGGGGACGAAAACTCTTGATCTACGTGGCTTTTTAATAATCCACTCAACCGAGAACCGCTATAAATTTAATTATTATTTGCGATCGCGTAGCGGCTGCTTTGCAGCATCGCTTTCCCATTTGTGATGAATAGGCTCTCATTTGTCGTGAATGGGTTCTCATTTGTCGTAAATAGGTTCCCATTTGTCGTAAATAGGTTCTTATTCATAAATAAGATGATCATAAAAACGATAAATAGGTTGATCTTATTTATGAATGGGTTCTTATTCATAAATAAGATGATCATAAAAACGATAAATAGGTTGATATTCTCTATAGATCAAACAATTTTTGTGATCAACGTGAATTTGAAGAGTGTGTAGATACCTAGTACAGTGAGCGCAGAAATAAACCTACCATAACCTTAAAGAAGTCGGGGATCTATGTTCTTAACTTCTGAAAAATCTGCCATGCTGAAATTGCCTTTCCTTGCATGAGTGCTGCTACTCCATTCAAAGCTTGAATCTCTTTCACGTCGGGGTTTTTAGCCAAACTTGGTTGCAGAGATTTTTCCGCTGCACGAGGCTGCCAATTATATAGTTGAACAAATGCTAAATATGCCCAAGCATAAGGATTTTCCGAGTCTAGCTGAGTGACTTTTTCTAAAGCTGCTGTTGCACCATTGACTCTTTTTTGCAACACATTTGCTAAAGCCAAAGCATAAGCCCAATCGCGGTTTTGCGAAACATGCTGCAATCGATATTGCAAACTCAATCGTGCTTGTTCCAAATAATCTTGGATGGGGTCGTATTGATTTATACGTCCAATTTCTGCAAATAATTGCTCTAATGCCTTTGTACCTTGAGGTAAAGTAGCTGCTAATCTCTGCAATTGTGTAATTAAATCGAGTTCTGGTGCAGTTGAAGGAGCGGCTTGTTGATCTATTTTCAAAGTCACTTTTGGCACAGGGATTGTGTAAGTTTCTCCAGAAATTCGGTTGAGGTAAGTAGCCTCTAAAGTATAATCTCCCGGTGTAATCTCAGCAGGTGGTAACATTGCCGTCCTTTCTGTAACTTGGAATGTACCTTGGGGTTTGTTTGCACCCGCGTATAAATTTCCCATACCGATACCGTGATCATGCGTCCATAATCTTTCTGCTCCTGGAGAAGTTTGAGAAGTGAGGTTTCTCCAAGTAAGTAATACTATGCCATTTTGCAGTTCTTCCCAAGCACCATTCCACTGATAACTTACAGATACTGGCATTCCTGGTGGTGCTGTTTCTGGTACTGTGACTTGTAACAAAGCAATCTTCGCTTGCGGTTGGTTTTGGGAAATTGCTTTAACTTCTATTGGTGGTGTTTTTTGATGATAAAGATTTATAGTACTACTACCATCAACCCAAGATTTGTGAAGTTGGAAGTTGCCATCTTGCTCTACAGTTTTAACCATGAGAGCTTGGGCTTTGGGAACTGAACCTTGTTTACCAGTTGTCGTAAGGAACCATTGTAGCGATCGCGCATCTTGTTTCACAAATTTCTTTTTGGTTCCTACCTGTCGTCCATAAACTTGTGAATTTGCCAGTCTCCCATAGTAATTCAAATTATATTGGTTGATTTTTTTGGTTGATGGCAAGACTCCCAAGGTGGAACGCAAATATGGTTCTGTGGTGATGATCTGGGTAATGATCTGGCGATGAGGTAATTCCTGTTTCATATTAGGGTAATGCTGGGCATTAGGACTCAAAGCTAATTTCATCCAATCACCAGCAAAATTGCCAATTGGGAACAAATTAAACAGCATTAAAAGCACAGCCAAACCAAAAGTACCCCAACGCATACGCCGTCCCCAGAGACTGCGAAAGCGAGTTAATCCATATGCTAAAAATACTGATAAAACAGGTAAATAAGGTAATACGTATCGCGGATCTTTGTTAGGATTCAAAGATGAAAGCAAGTAAGCGCCTGTTAAAAATATTGCTAGCCATTTAAGTGAGGGTAAAGGGGATGTATCGCTACGTAGATGTTCGGAAGTGGTGTTTTTGTTACTCTTCCTGTCTTCCACCGAGCGTCCCCAATACAGTAGCAACACAAATACTGGTATAACTAATAATGGTAAAGAAACCTGTTCTGGTAATTGTTGCCAATAATAAGTCCAAGCTTGCAGTGTATTGAGAGGCGCATCACCTTCAGCAATAGCAGAATCTATCGTTGCTCGTTTGCCAGATGTAAGAATCAGTAACCAATTGGTGCGATACCAGGGACTCAACACCAATACTGACAAACATAAAGCACCAACTAATTGCGCCAACTGTTTCCAACGCCGTTGACGAAAAGCTCCGAATCCTACCCATACTATTGGTGTCAGCAGAAAAAATAACGCTGTCTGCTTCACCATTAATGCCAAACCCAAGGATAATCCAAAAATTGCTGCTAATAGAAGAGGGTGTGGGGAGATGGGGCGAATAATTTTTGATTCTTGACTTTGTACAGACGCGATTAATCGCGTCTCTACTCTTGACTTTGTACAGACGCGATTAATCGCGTCTCTACTACTGATTTTCCACGCTGTAAGACAAAAAAAACTGAGGGTGACGACAGCCGCGAGGGGATAATCGAGGAGAAAATCTAAGCGTAAGACATAAAGAGCAGGTATGACTTGACAAATTGCAGCAGCCCACAAACCTACAGCTTCGCTAAATAAGATTGCACCTAATCCATAGACTGAGCCTAACAAAATAGCACTGAAAAACAGCATCATCAATGCGGCTTGATCTGGCCCAGTGCCAAAAATATTTTGGACAATAGCCCCAATAATGTAAGTTAAAGGGGGGATTTTAGACGATAGCATCCACAAATTTTGCCACCACTGGCTATCCCACCATTGGGGATGCTGCAATGCTTGCCAATAAATCAAAGTACCAGTTAAATAATCTGCTTGATCCCAAGCTGGAACAGAATTGTCTAAACTAAACCAGATGCGATCGCACACTGCACCCAATAGCCAGATAATGCCGAGTATCAGTAAGTATTTAAACTGTTTGCGCTGATATTTTGGATGACTCATGAATCAGGAAATCTCAATGGTTATTTCACCTTCGTGTCTTAGTGTTTCAAAAGTCGATTTTTTAACCACTATAGACGCCCTAGCGGCTTCCCGCAGGGTAGACACTAAGACACCAAGATACAACACGATGGTTATCGATCAATTTAACTAATCGACTTTTCCATGACTACTCTGTGTAGTGCTGCTTCTTGTTGTTGAAAGAATAACCAGGAAATCGGAAAAAAAGTTATGTAGCGATTATAAATTTCCAGATTGACTAATTCTAATGCTCTGTTTTGGTTTTTTATTAATCTTTCATACCATGCTCGTAAAGTTGGCTTGTAATCGTGAACTGAGTCATGGATAATTTTAAAGCCGACTCTCTTAGCAGCTTCAATGTGAATAGAGTGCATTACCAAAAGAGAACCTGGGAAAAATAGCTGTACCATTACCATCGAAGTGGGATATGGTTCACGCTCTAGGGAAAAGAACTGATGTACTGCGAGTCCTCCTGGAACTAAAGCGTCGTATATTTTTTTGTAAACTTTCTCTATTTCTTGAGGTCTGACATGCTCTAGAGAGCCTATTGAGAGAATACGGTCATAATAGGCCTGCTGAAAAGGAGCAGTAACAAAGTTAGTTAGAGAGACGTTTAGACCTAATTGTGTTTGAGCATAAGCTAATTGCTCTCTGGATAAAGTGAAACCAGTTAACTCACCAGAGTGTCCTGTATCCTGAAGATATCTCAGCATGGCTCCCCAGCCGCATCCGAGATCCAAGATCCTTTCGTTTCCATGCAAGCTCAAAAGTTTCATGAGATACGCAGCTTTGTTTGCTTGCGCTTCTTCCAAGGTTTGGCGATCGCTTAAAAAGTCAGCACAGCTGTAAAATCTGTATTGAGTATCAAGGAATAAAGCGTAGAAGTCATTTGATATATCGTAGTGAGCTTCAATCCCGCTTGAATGCTCAGACTGAAGCATAAAATCCAGATATGCTTTTCTTGTTGATTCTGGAGGATAATTTCTCGCCAACCACTCAATTAAAGATGATCTTGGCTGAGTCCAAAATTTCCAGTTCTCTGTCGCCTCTAAAGGAACTGGCGAATTAATTCTATAGTTCGCGATCGCATAAAGTAAACCACGAGCAATGAGATCTGAGGTGAACTGAGTTAATCTCTGCGGCTCAATCATTATTATTGTGTGTTCAAAAACTCCAAATAACCATGACTCAGTTCTTTTACTGCTAACTCATAAAACTGCTGGCCGTGTTCTGGTGTTGCTAAGGCTGGGTTTGATCCCATTCTACCATCTGGGTAATGCTGACGAAAATCTTTTGCACCATAAATTCTGTGTCCTTTCCCAACTTCTGGAGAAAGGGGTGCTTGCTTCATCGCTTCTGGATAAACAAATTGAGTTACAGCCACTTCACTTGGCGTTGCATGGGAACCTTCTTGATCCCCATATAATTCTTTAGCTAGCTTAAATACCGAACTGCACATAAACCAGTTTGCAACTTGACATTGCACATTTTGAGCGTTGGGAATGTGCAAATCTTCTAAATGTGCATAAGTTTCTGAGAAGGCTGCTTTGAGGGTAGCGATATTGCCGCCGTGTCCGTTGATAAAGTAGAACTTGGTAAAACCTACTTTCGCTAAACAGGTGATGTAATCTCGCACAACTAGAATCATTGTGCTAGGACGCAAACTGATTGTACCGGGAAAAGCTGTATGATGCAGTGCCATGCCAACATTAATTGTAGGTGCAACTATGGCTTGGGTTGCATCGCCGACACCACGAGCGATCGCTTCTGCACAAATCGCATCTGTACCAATTAATCCTGTCGGCCCATGTTGTTCTGTAGAACCAATCGGGAGAATAATACCCTGAGATCGTTGTAAGTATGCTTCGACTTCTTGCCAAGTACTCAGATGCAATAACATTTTGATTGTTGGTTGTTGGTTGTTTGTTATTCTAACCACTAACCATTAGCTACTAACCCCTAACCACTAACCATTTGTTGAATGCTTTGTATGCTTGAGTGCTTTCAACAGTAGGATTGAATATCTTCTCCACATTGATCTACTAAATAACACAAAGCCCGAAAACGCAATCCTACAAATTGGTCATAGAGTGGGTTTAACTTACACATGGGCGGAATATGGGCTATCTTGCGACCAAATAAAATAATATCTCGTTCAAAAGGACATTGGGCAGGGATCAATTTAGCAATAAATTTTGCCAATTTCTGATTTTGAATATCAAATGAATCGAGCCATTGACGTAATGGTTGTAGGAAATCAGATTGAGACTTGCTCAATTGATGTTTAATTTCTGATTGATTATTTTCAACACTGTGATTAACAAAAGCCGAGAAAATAATGTTTTTAGTACTAGTTCCAAGCATAATAATTACCCCTCCACTTCATGGATGATTTATTGCTTTATCTATTTATATTGACGCTTAATCAGCCGTTAAGAACTGTTCAGCTAAATACAAAATAACAAAAAAACCTTAAGAACTTTATTTTGCAGTTATTGATTTTTAATCACGGATATATCGATTACCTATATCGAATGTAATTTAATTACTAACTATCCAACATTATCTAGAGATGTAACTTTATAGGAAAAGTCCGATTTTTACTCCTTCTTTGGCTAGATTACATTAGGCAGATTTTTACCCCCACACTGAATTTTAGAGTATTTACTCTCATGCAAAATGTTACCGACGTTACAAAAGTTTATGACTAACATTCCTAATGGTAGTAATTATATTAATTAATAAGATTAAGTAATTATTAAAAAGAAACTAATTTATATAAAGTTCTGAACAAATCTTTATCAGAAACTGTGTACAGCAAGTAGTGTCTGAAAAAGGTTATGGGCAATCAAAATAGTTTCCCCTGCTGTATTCTGAGTTTTTCTGTGTGGAGTTTTTTGTTTACTCATCTGTTGAGTATGGTTGCGATCGCTCACAAACTAGTGGTTCATCGCATTAATTCTGAGGGGTTATAGATCCCCGACTTCTTCAAAGAAGTCGGGGATCTGAACACCCACGACTCATTAAAATTAATAGGACAGACCACTAGTCATTCAAATCTCTTTGCGTCCCAATACTGCTAGGTTAAGGATTGTTCGTCATAATTTTGGGCATATAGAGACTAGCAGGTGCAAGGTCTCTGGTAGATTTAAATGTCAATCGATTTGTCTTATCCGAACAGTATTGCTCCGCGTCCGGTATGTCTTTGTGTCAGAGCATCGGCTTAAATAAAATGAGAAATGAAATATAAATTCATTTGGCGGCTGCGTAAATATCTAATTCACACAGGATGAATACACAAAGGACTAAATGAAGAGAAGAGAAAACTATGACCTCACAAACTTTACAGCAAATAGATCAGGGTAAAGCAGAAGCCTTTGCTCAAGGAATATTGGGTATTCTCAATAGTGGCGCGATCGCCTTAATGGTTTCTATTGGTCATCGTACTAGACTGTTCGACACTTTAGCACAGTTACCACCATCGACTAGTCAGCAGATAGCAGACAGTGCTGGATTGAATGAAAGGTATGTACGCGAATGGTTAGGATCAATGGTTACGGGTGGTATTGTTGAATATGATCCTAGCGATCGCACTTACTGCTTGCCTCCAGAACATAGTTTATTTTTAACACGCTCTGCTGATACCAATATTGCAGCAACGGTTCAATTTATTCCCATTTTAGCAACAGTTGAAGACCAGATCATTGAATGTTTTTACAAAGGCGGAGGAGTTCCCTATTCAGCTTATAAGCGCTTCCATCAAGTAATGGCAGAAGAAAGTGATCAAACAGTGGTAGAGGCTTTGCTTGATCATATTCTTCCCCTTGTGCCAGGTTTAGTAGAAGCATTGCAATCAGGGATTGATGTACTAGATATTGGTTGTGGAAGTGGTCATGCTATGAATATGCTGGCACAAACATTTCCCCAAAGCCGATTTACAGGCTATGACTTTTCCAATGAAGCGATCGCCACAGCCAAAACTGAAGCCCAAAAACTTGATTTAAACAATGTTCAGTTTCAGGTTAAAGACGCCGCAACTATAGACGAAATTGATCGATACGATCTCATCACAACCTTTGATGCTATCCATGACCAGGCAAAACCTGATGTTGTCTTACATGCGATCGCTCAAGCATTGCGTCCTGATGGTACATACCTCATGCAGGATATTCGTGCTTCTAGTTATGTTGAAGGTAATCTTGAGCATCCTGCTGCTCCCTATCTTTATACTGTCTCTTGTATGCACTGTATGACAGTTTCCCTAGCCATGAATGGTGCTGGACTCGGTGCTGTTTGGGGTGAAGAAAAAGCCCTAGAAATGTTACAGGAAGCAGGCTTTACAAATGTTGAAGTCAAACGCCTCGATCATGACTTACACAATAACTACTACATCGTTAAAAAAAGTAGTTTGTAGCTGTGGTGAGGTATTCCAGGAATTATGTGTAAACTATGTGTGCTGAGTTTGCGTTATCAAAAACCTAGTTCTGCTAACTCACAACTACCGAATATTAAGCAATTTTCTTCTCTGATTGCTAACAAACAACCCACACTTCGACCAAATCAGGCATCTGAGAAAGATAAAAATTAGTATTGGACTTCTCTGATGTTGAGCTTTTACTCCACCTCTAGATACAAAATATCAATCACGCAATAACCCCGCTGAGTTACAAGCGGGGTTTTGTAAAGTTATTTTGCTAAATTTTTAATCTTTAGTCTTAAAACAAACTCATCAAAGTAATCACACTGGCACTGGTCAACATTACTAATGCTCCCATAACCAAAGACTGATTTAGTTGATTTGGAGTTTTTGAATCGTTCATTTTATTGTGATCCCTGATTTTTAAGGATTCTATTAACAATATCAAAACCAGTATATTTATCCATCAAAACATGGTAAAACTTAAAATAGCGTTACTTATCTTAGTAAAGTCAAAGGTAAATACTAACTCCTAAGTCATCCGATTTTGGATTTTAGATTACTCTTTGAGAAGCCGAAGAAGGCCCGTCTATGGATTTTGGATTTGCTCTACAGATAAATCTGCTTGCTCTGTACGATTAGCCATTATTTTAGTATTTGTCATCCTCGTACCCCAAAACCCAGGCATCATAATTACCTGATCTCCGACCAATATACGTGTCTTTTTTAGTGTAAAATCATTATTAAGAAAGCTACGGAACTGTTTGACTAAAAAATAACCATGACCATTTCCACAGTATCTAGGAACCAAATCGCCGATTTAGACTTGGAACAATTGAATCAGAAGTATGAGAACGCTCATCCAAGCGAAATCTTGGCATGGTCTGTTGAGAATGTTCCCACAGGACTGGTACAAACGAGTGCTTTTAATGTTGATGACATGCTGATCACGGATATTCTGTACCGTGAACTCAAGCATCCAGTACCTGTAATATTTCTCGATACCCTGTTTCATTTCCGCGAATCTTTGGAATTGGTCGAAAAAGCCAAACAAGTTTACGACCTGGATCTGAAAGTTTACAAAATTCCTGATGTAGATACCCGCGAAGCTTTTGCAGCCAAATATGGTGATGAACTCTGGGATAAAGATATTGCTAAATTCCACCACCTCACTAAAATAGAACCTTTGCAAAGAGGTCTAGCAGAACTGAATAGTGTTGCTTGGATTACCGGACGCCGCCGTGACCAGGCCGTTACCCGTGCTAACATGCCCGTATTTGAAATTGATGGCAATGGCCGGATGAAAATCAATCCTCTAGCAAATTGGACACGTGAAAAAAGTTGGGGTTACGTCGCTGAACATGGGGTAATTTATAATCCTCTCCATGACAAAGGTTATCCTAGTATTGGCGATGAACCAATCACAACTCCTGTCGCAGATGGTGAAGACGAACGCGCTGGACGCTGGCGTGGTTTTGGAAAGACTGAGTGTGGGATTCATATTTAATTATTTGTCATTTGTAGAGACGCGATTATACTCTTACCTTGAAGCCGCTCTTACGAGCGTCTACGCGTCTACAATATATTAATCGCGTCTGTACAATAGTCATTTGTCATTAGAGTATTAAACAAAGGACAAATGACTAATGACCAAGGACGAATATGATTAAAATCCTCCATCTTTCAGATATCCACATGGGAAGCGGTTTCTCCCACGGACGTATTAATCCTGAGACAGGTTTAAATACGCGGTTGGAGGATTTTGTCAAGACTCTATCTCATTGTATTGACCAAGCTCTCAGGGAAGCTGTGGATTTGGTTATTTTTGGTGGTGATGCTTTCCCTGATGCGACACCACCACCTTATGTTCAGGAAGCTTTTGCTGGTCAGTTTCGTCGTCTTGTAGATGCTCAGATTCCCACAGTGTTGTTAGTGGGAAACCATGACCAACATTCCCAAGGTCAGGGGGGAGCAAGTCTATGTATTTACCGCACTTTAGGAGTGCCAGGAATCGTAGTTGGTGATACATTGTGTACTCACCACATCCAAACCCGTAATGGTCTTGTACAAGTTATTACCCTACCTTGGTTGACTCGTTCTACGTTGATGACTCGCCAAGAAACTGAAGGTTTATCTTTAAGCGAAGTACATCAACTACTCGTTGAACGTTTGCAAGTTGTTTTAGAAGCAGAAATTCGTCGTCTTGATCCCAATGTACCCACAGTTCTTTTGGGTCACTTGATGGCTGATAATGCAAGTTTGGGGGCTGAACGTTTTTTGGCGGTTGGTAAAGGTTTTACAATTCCTTTATCAATGTTGGTGCGACCCTGTTTTGATTATGTAGCTTTAGGACATGTCCATCGCCACCAGAGTTTGAATAAATCCAATAACCCACCAGTGATTTATCCAGGAAGTATTGAACGGGTGGACTTTAGTGAAGAGAAAGAAGAAAAAGGCTATGTAATGGTTGAGTTAGAACGGGGTAGTGCTAAATGGGAATTTTACCCTTTACCTGCACGGGTTTTCCACACAATTGAGGTGGATGTTTCAAAGGCAGAAGATCCACAAACGGCGATTATGAAAGCGATCGCCAAGTATAATATTGACGATGCAGTGATCAGACTAATTTACAAGCTTCGTTCTGAACAGTTAGATTTAATTGATAACGCCGCACTCCACCAACTATTAGCTCCAGCTCATACCTACACCATTCAACCAGAATTAGTGAGTCAGTTAGCTAGACCTCGCGTTCCTGAATTAAGCGCTAGTAATAGCATTGATCCTATAGAAGCACTCAGAACATACCTAAACAACCGCGAAGATTTAAAAGATATAGCAACATCAATGCTGGAAGCAGCTCATAAATTGCTAGCTGTAGACGAAGAAAACTGGGTAGAACCCATTTCTGTAGAGCAAAACAGCAATCAAGTTAATCAGGTGACATCCGATAATACAGACAATACAGAGCATCAATTACGATTAATTTAACTACTTCATCGGTTGTCATACTTAATCGCAATATCAAACAGACAAAAGCGTCTTTAGGCTTGATTGCGTCGTTGCTCCACGTGCTGTTGATGCAATTGTGGAAAGTTTTCTAAGTCCTCTATCGTTTGAGGGGCTGGAAAAATTACAGCATCATCAGATGTGAATCGATCTAAATAAATTTGAAAGGCTTCCTCGTCTTCTCTGTGTTCAAGGATATATTTACGCAATTCACTACGGGTCATTGACATAAAATCATATTTACTCATACATACCTCCATTTCCCGTTTGGGTAAATTATAATTTCATTCTCTTCTCCAGCCAGAATGACAACATTTTTAGTACGCTCGTCTATCCGAATCATATATATCGGTAGATACATCTTGGTTGCCCAATAGCCAAGAATAAAACAGTACGCATTTGCTCGCTTGTTGGCATATTTTAATTATTACTCTCTTGTAATTTCTATTTTTGACTAATCCGCCACCCTTGGGGAGAACCTGTCCAAAATTACATGTCTACTGGTTATGCTGATTTGATAACCAGTTACAGTTACTCAACTACAAACGTCTCTTCTCTCTACACTTCGTCCAAATTGGTATGCTCCTGGCGATCGCGCAATTTATATTCTGGATGATGGTCGAGTAGACGTGTTGTGAAGCTGGAGTGTATGAGATATAAGTGATGATGCACACTCCTAACTGCAATTGTGCTAGACCAATTCCCAACTACAGCAACAAAAAACCGTCGGCGTTTACCTAATCAACGTTGGCAAATTTACCCGCAACAAATAGAATTAGCACAGAACCTGGCAAAGACGACTAATTTACCATCTTTGCTCAATCAGCTTCTAATTAATCGTGGTATTGAAACCCCGGAAGAAGCACAAGCTTTTTTAAATTCTGAATCCATAAATCTACCTTCACCTTTAGAGGAATTTCCAGATCTGGCAGTTAGTCTAGAGTTATTGCAAACTTGTATTACCCGTAAAGAAAAAATTGCTATCTGTGGAGATTATGATGCAGATGGGATGACTAGTACCGCTTTACTATTACGTAGTTTACGCTGGTTAGGTGCCGAGGTAAATTACGCCATTCCTAGTCGGATGCACGAAGGCTATGGCATCAATCAACGAATTGTAGAAGAATTTCACAATGAAGGTGTTAAACTTATCCTAACAGTCGATAATGGGATATCTGCGTTTGAACCCATCGCCAAAGCCAGAGAACTTAATCTACAAGTAATTGTCACCGATCATCACGACATTCCGCAACAATTACCCCCAGCCAACGCCATTCTCAACCCGAAATTACTACCAGAATCTTCAATTTATCGTGGTATAGCTGGTGTGGGTGTTGCCTATATTTTGGCAATTTCTTTAGCTCAACAGCTAGGACAAGCTAATAGTGGCATTATCAGACCAATGCTGGAACTGTTTACACTGGGAACCATTGCTGATCTTGCTCCCTTAACTGGAGTAAATCGCCGTTGGGTAAAACGTGGTTTGCTGCAATTACCTAAATCGCAACTAGCAGGAATACAGGCGTTAATTCAGGTGTCGGGAGTTGGGGATCGGGGATTGGGAATCGGGGAAGGTGGGGCCCCCTTTGGGGATAAGGGGCAACGGAGACAAGGTAAGGGAGAAGGGGAAATTACCAATTCTCCATTCCTGAATCCAAAATCCAAAATCCAAAATCTAAAATCGCTAAAGCCTGAAGATATCGGTTTTAGGCTTGGGCCACGGATTAATGCTATTGGTAGGATTGGTGATCCCCAAATTATGATTGAGCTACTCACTACAGATGATATGGGGGTTGCTTTAGAAAAAGCGATGCAATGTGAGCAAATTAACCAGCATCGTCAACAGATGTGTGAACAAATTGAACAAGAAGCGATCGCTCTAGTTGAAACGGAATATATTACATCTCTACAGGAAGATCGGGTTTTGGTTGTTGTGCAACCCAACTGGCATCATGGTGTAATTGGTATTGTCGCCTCTCGCTTGGTGGAACGCTATGGTGTCCCCGTGTTCATCGGGACTTTTGAAGATGAGAAGCAAATTCGCGGTTCTGCACGTGGAATACCAGAGTTCCACGTTTTTGAAGCTTTAGAATATTGCCAAGATTTGCTAGGTAAATTTGGAGGACACAAAGCCGCAGGTGGATTTTCTTTACCTGCTGAAAATTTAGTAGCACTGCGATCGCGTTTGGTGGAATTCGCTAACCAATGTCTAGAAATTCAGCACCTGAAACCACTCCTCAAAATTGATGCTGACGCTAATCTCAATCAGATCAACCAAGAACTCTATCAACAACTACACGCTTTAGAACCCTGTGGGATCGATAACCCTGATCCGGTATTTTGGACAGCCAATGTCCAAGTCATTGAACAGCAAACCATTGGTAAAGGTCATATTAAACTAACAGTTGCCCAGACAATTGACCAACAACAATTTAAAATTAAAGCGATCGCTTGGCGCTGGCGCGACTATTTTCCCCTACCACAACGAATAGATATTGCTTATAAACTGCGAGAAAATCATTTTAATGGCAACACTAGTATTGAGTTAGAACTAGTCGGTGCAAGAGTTGCTAGTCAGCCGTATACACCGTTTACTTGTTACACTACTTTATCAAAAGCTGCTTTTGAGTACAATCACCGCCAGTATACCTGTGGGATTTATCAAAATGGTTCTTTTCCAGAATTAAGAATTAAAAATCCCGATGGTAAGGTTTTAGCTATTGAGCAGGGAAAAACAGTCGGTTTGCTGGGTAATAATCGTCAAGATGCTAGAGAAGTTGACATCTCGCAACCACACTATGATGCCATTATTCAAGCAGCACTAAGGGCTTTAGGAACTCCCAAATAAAATTGCAGGGTAAGGGGGACACGGAGGATACGGGAGACAAGGAAGCTCTTAGCAGAGAGCAGGGAGAATAACAAATGACAAATGACAACCAATAAATAAAAAGCAAAGCCCGCACTTAGCGGGCCAGAGCAAAGGAAATTAAAATTAATTGAATTTTATATTAGAGGTCGCCACCGCGAAAAGCTAGTACAAAAATTACCGCTGGCCCAGCTAGCATGATTAGAGCTACGAACAATAGCTGAAAAATTACTTCCCAATTGATATTGGCTATAGCCTCAAACATTAGTCCCTCCCAAAAAACTAAAAAGAATGTATTACTCTATTGTCAAACTCGGAATTAATCATATCTGGCGATCGCCTATTAAATTTAATTTACTTAACAAAATTATAAGAAACCACATAAAAAACTAAGGTGGCAAGATATGTTATGTATGGCTGAATGCTTAAATAAGGAAACAGTACCAGCCACAGTAAAATAATTTTCATCAGCACCTTACAGCAAGCTTCAGAACTTGATAACTGATAACTAATAATTGAATCCAAGGTATAAAAAATGGCTATTTGGCAATGTGTAAAACAATGTGGAGCCTGCTGTCATCTCGATCCTAAAGACCGTCCAGACTTACATGAGTATTTAAATCCAGACGAACTAGAGCTTTATTTAAGTATGGTAGGTGAAGATGGATGGTGTATGAACTATGACCATGATACTCGTGAATGCCGCATTTATCCTGATCGCCCACGTTTTTGTCGGGTAGAACCAGACGTATTTGAAGATATGTATAGCATTAACTCAGAAAATTTAAACGATTTTGCTATCGAATGTTGCCAACAACAAATAGAAGGCGTTTATGGCGATCGCAGTCTCGAAATGCTGCGCTTCAATAAAACTGTCGGCTACATAGCATAAATAATACCAATTTGAAAAAAGAATGTGAAAACCATCTGTAGAGACGCGATTTATCGCGTCTCATATCTTGATAAATCGCGTCTCATATCCTGAATGATCGCATCTTTAGCCAAGGATGTGTTGCAATCATTCATTGAATTGGTATAAGAATAGGCGGTTTTGTCTAAAAATAAAGATATTCTCAATCTAAAATCTAAAATCCAAAATTGCTAGAACTGGAGTGCAACGACAGGTGAATGAGCGATTACAGGGAATCAACTTGTACTTAATAGGTATGATGGGTGCTGGTAAAACCACACTAGGGCGAATGTTAGCTCGTGAACTAAGATACGGCTTTGTAGATACTGATGATTTATTAGAAAAAGCAGCAGGAAAAACCATCAATCAACTTTTTGCTGAGGAAGGAGAAACAGCATTTCGTCAGTTAGAAAGCCAGGTATTAGCGCAAGTGTGTGCTTTTACCAAGCTAGTCATTGCTACAGGTGGGGGAATAATACTGCGACGAGACAACTGGAGTTACCTGCATCACGGCATAATTATCTGGCTAGATGTACCAGTGGAAATACTATATAAACGTTTAGCAGAAGATACCACTAGACCATTGCTGCAAGATACTGATCCTCAAGGAAAATTGCGATCGCTCCTCGAACAAAGACAAGCACTTTATAACCAAGCCGATTTGCGAGTTCCCGTTACAGCAGAAGAAACCTCAGAACAAATCATCAAACGAATTATAGAGGCTATTCCTAGCGTTCTGAAACAACCACAAGCTTCACCAAATGCTCATTAGTTTTTGGTAGCCAACAATGTGACGGTCTCCTATTGTGCAACCTATGACGTGATAGTTGCAATTAAGAAAGGTAAAATAACTGCATTTGCACCTAACGAAGTTAAATACTACTATTTCACAAAAATTTTGATACACACTCTGATTTACTATAGGGGCGTACGCTAGGCTGTTGACTCTGTACCTTTTTTGGGGGATGCTTCATGCAGTTTTTGTGTTGGTCTCCACTATGCCTGAAACCTTGTACTGGCTGGGCTTTTAACCAAAACAAAGAGTCATGGTACATTTTTACTAAAAACCAACAAAGTCAACAGCCTAGGCGTACGCCCCTAACCATGTATTTATATGATCAAAAAAGTGAAATGGTATTATCGGGTGGTGCGTAATAGCGATCGCATCATGTTTTTCGTAAAAATCGAGAGGACAGATCCCCGACTTCTTAAAGAAGTCGGGGATCTTGTTATTCATGAATAAACTGATTTAGGAACTCTATAAACAAATAGCCCTCAAATAATTAAACATGAGGGCTAAAGTCATGATTGTAAACTTACTTGTCTGTTCGCAGAATTAATCTCTTATTAATCCAAAGACTTTTTTACATCATCTTTGATATTTTCAACAGTATGGCGCAGATTTGCTTCTGCTTGTTTTGCTTGACCTTCGGCTTTATCCTGGGGATTTCCAGTTACTTCGCCTACTAGTTCTTGAACTTTTCCTTCAATATTTTTAGCGGTTGCTTCTACTCTGTTTTCGATACTCATAATTTTATTTTGACTTTGATAATTCATTTACAAAAATAATGGTATTATTATTTTTTTTATAAAACATCGAGCCATAGATATATTTTTTTATATATAAGTAACCAAAAGATAGATTTTTGAAAATAAACTTCAGACTTAATTAGAATGTGAAGAGGTAATATATTTCATAAGATAGATGATCATAGACAAAAGACTATGAGTAAGCCTTACAGATAAAAAAGAATGGGTTTAAGACACAAACATAAAAAAAATATATGGACACATGAAATCAACGATATTGTTAGAGGAATGTGTGGCGGCTTTTTATTTGGCACTCCATTACTTTATACGATGGAAGTTTGGTGGATTGGATCTATTGCCAAACCATCGATGGTGATGTTAGCGATCGCACTGACTTTTATAGTGGTTTTCTTACTCAACCGCACAGAAGGCTTTCGCAAACGTAGACATGGTACTCGATCTTACGAAGCACTCACAGATACTATTGAAGCAATGGCGATTGGTATCGCCTGTTCTACATTGATACTGCTGTTATTGCAAGAACTGACATCAGAAACTTCCCTGAGAGAAATTCTGGGCAAAATTGTATTTGAAAGTGTACCATTTACTCTTGGCGTGGCACTAGCCAATCAATTTTTAGGAGACACTCGTGGCGAAACTAATTCAGACAGACAAACAAACTTTCAGGAAAACAAACTAACTGGCAATCATATATCTGATGAATTATATGCCACCTTTGCAGATATTGGTGCCACTTTAATTGGTGCGATCGTCATCGCATTTAACATCGCTCCTACAGATGAAATTCCCATGTTAGCGGCGGCGGTTTCACCAGCGCGACTGATAGCAATTATTGCTGTATCCTTGCTGATTTCCTATGCAATTGTATTTGAAGCTGGCTTTTCGGATCAGCGAAAACGCAAACAACAACGAGGTCTTTTTCAAAGACCAATCAGTGAAACAATCATGTCTTATTTAGTATCACTAATAGCCGCAGCTTTTATGCTGTGGTTTTTTCAAAAATTGACTCTTAATGATCCGTGGACAATGTGGTTGGAATACACATTACTATTAGGATTACCGGGAACAATTGGTGGCGCTGCTGGTAGGTTGGCGATATGAAAACAGAACAAGAACAACCAAAACGTTCTGCTGCGGAATGGGTGACTTTGAGTATTTCTTTATCAATCCTGGCTGTGATTGTGAGCTTAGTAGCTTACATCTGGATAAATGAAAAAGATCAACCCCCCGTTCTTTCTGTCACTAACAAGCAGAAAATTTGGGAAGCTGATGGACAATTCTATGTTCCGTTTGAAATTATCAATAAAGGCGGAGAAACAGCCGAGTCAGTACAACTGATAGCTGAGTTAGAAATCCCAGGAAAAGTCACCCAAACAGGAGAACAACAAATAGACTTTTTATCTCGTGGTGAAAAAGAGGAAGGAGCATTTGTCTTTAACGAAGATCCCCGCAAAGGTCAGTTGACTATTCGAGTTGGTAGTTATAAATCTCCTTAATTAGTCAAGTGTTGTTTAAAATTGACACTTGACTATTGTACAGACGCGATTAATCATGAATATTGTACAGACGCGATTAATCGCGTCTCTACGTAATGACTAAACAGCCACCTTTTTCTTAGACCAAATACCGTTGTCATCTTCATCAAAATTCTGATGAATCGCTTCCCAAGCTGCTTGTTCTGCTTTGGTTTGATCCTTTGTCTCATCTAATATTGCATTGTAGCGGTCAATAAATGTATTCTGAGCTTCGCTAGAAAGATGAGAGCGTACCTCTGGAGATAAATCTTCTGGACCATTGCAACGACCAGCACAGGGACGGGGTAGTGCATTTTCCATTGTGTGAATTTCTTCACCACCAGCACTTTCCATGAGTATTTGAAATTCCCCACTGCGATCAGCTGGAACTTCTGCCATAACTAAGAACTCTCCAGCTTGCAGACGAGTCTGGTAGATTGCGGCTTTATCTTCTGGCATACCCAAGGTTGCTAATACAGATACTAAACCAGCACCTGCACTACCTGCGATCGCTCCACTTGCAGCGCCCAGTAATAATGCACCGATAGGGCCTGCTGCTACAATTGGACCAACAAAAGGAATAAATAGTACACCAACACCTGTAAGTAAACCTAGTAAAGAACCAAAAAAGGAACCAAAAATTGCTCCTGTTCTTAAACCACCAAGAATTACGTCTTTTTTAGTAATAAAACCAGCAATTCGAGTTTCTGACTTAAAGTTTCTACCCATGACCGAAATATGATCTCTCGGTACACCCCGGTCAAGTAAACGCCGAATCACATCATCAATTTGGTTCTGTTCTTTATATACAGCTGAAATTGTCCGTTCAGCTTTATATTCTGCCGCCATTAAAACTCCTTTGATATTATTTTTTTGGTTTGTAGTAAGTGCTTTAGCACTTAAATATCTAATAACTAAAAGTCCTTACTACAAACTTTATTATTCATGAGGTGTTAATTCTATCTACCTTTAGTTACACACCTACAGGTGTTTTTCGTGTTTCTGGTTGAGAACCATCAGGTTGCAATTCTTCTCCTTCAATAAAGGAACGTAGCATCCAAGCTGCTTCTTCGTGACCTTCCATCAATCCTGTCAAGAAATCAGCTGTTCCTTGATCGTGAAATTCTTCAGCACAACGATCAATATGTTCGCGAAGATTGCGGATAATTTGCTCGTGGTTATCTACTAGCAAAGCTACCATCTCGGTTGCTGTAGGAATATTACCAGCTTGCTCTTTAATAGAACCTGCCTTTAAAAATCCCTCCATTGTACCAATGGGATAACCACCTAAAGCACGAACTCGTTCAGCAATAGCATCGATATTTTCAGTCAGTTGTTCGTACTGTTCTTCCCAAATTTCATGCAAACTGCGGAACTGAGGCCCAACTACATCCCAATGGAATTTTTTGGTTTTTACTACCAGTAGATAGGAATCTGACAAATCTTGATTTAATAGTTCAATAACACCTTGACGTTGTTCATCTGTCAAACCAATATTTAATGGACGCATTGTTTCTAATCCTTAAGCTAACTCCTCTTATAACTTCAGCAATTCATTAACTTCACAACATCAATCCAAAGAATGATTATGATTTATTTTATAAACAGAGGATTAGTTAATCTCAAAAATATTTTTATCTTCAAATATATAAAAAATATATAAAATATATGTCTATATATAGATTCAATTTCAAACTATAGGATGGCAAGATCCCCGACTTCTTGGAGAAGTCGGGGATCTAAACTCTGCGATTCTTATAAATCATATAGGATTGCTATATGGGATTCCTATTTAAAAATAAATCCCCAGTTGAATATACTGGGGTGAAAGAGATTTGATACTTATTACTTATTGCCAGTGACTTTTTTCAGGAAGTTGCTTACTTCTTCTTCTACTGAAACTGCATCTTGAGAATTTTCAGGACGATTCATGTTCTCAACGTCAGCAGTACCTTGAACTTCGTTTAATCCTCCGCCACTGGTACGCTTTTGAGTTTCTTTCAATCCCAGGGGAGCAGATTTAGCTACCTTATCAGTTTCACGCTGAGTGTCCAGCAATTGATCAGTAGCTTCTGTTGGGTTGCTTTGATAGCTTTCAATTGCAGCAGCAGGAAAAGCATTAGAGAATAGCAACAAAGCACATGTAAAGGCTACAACTAGAAAACGTACGGGACGCAAAATAGAACCTAACAAAGAAATAGTTTTTTGCATTTTAATTTCTCCACGACTCAGAAAATAATATAAAATCAAGAGAATATTGTGCAGTCATAAATCGTAAATGCTACTATTTATTGAGCATCTATTTTTATTAGCCTGCCTCAATAAAATTTTCTTGATTGCATCTCGCCTTGATGTTTTTCAATGCGCGCATAGTAACTTTATAGTCGGGAATGTAGGAATATCGAATCGACCCGTAGACTGAAAATCTGAATATAAAATTTGACAAAATACTCTCTCTAGAGATAGATATTTGTATGTATATTTGTCAGAGTATATAATTAATTGATGAGTTATTAATAAAACTAATAATTGTTGTTTTGAATTACCAACACACTTGCTATTAGGGGTTGCGAGGGGACAGAACCCCGACTTTTTAAAAAAGTCGGGGTTCTCGTAGCCCATTAAAATTAATGTGGTGAAGTACTAGTCACTAAACCTTATTGCTTTTTACCTGCCGCGATCGCGTTCCAAATCATCAATCACTTTTTCTATGTACCATTCTTCTGACATCCCAGGATAATATCTTTTTGTTTGATCAATTAACCGTTGGGCTATTTCCCAGTATCCCCCGACCAGTCTCAATAAACGTTGTCGTAGGAGATTATATTTACCTTGTTTGGATTCAATGCTTGGAGACTGGATTTTTTTGAGGTTTTCAAGCACTTGTTCGTAATTTACCCAGTCTCCTCTTTCACAAAAAATACTTGCTGCTCGCTGATAATCTGCTATGGCGCGTTGTATTTCTTCCATATGAGCATAGGCAAAACCCCGATTGTAGTAAGCTTGAGGATCATCAGGATTAATTTGTAAGGCTTTAGTATAGTCAGTTACCGCACCGAGATAATTACCCATTGCCCGATAGACATTACCTCTGGCAATATAAAGCAGTGCATCCTCTGGTTGTAGTTGCAGTGCTTGGTTAAAATCAGCGATCGCTCCTTGATGATCTCCTAACTGAGAACGCGCCCTTCCCCGATTACGATAAACTATCGCATCTTCAAAATTGAGTTGTAGCGCTTGATTAAAATCTGCGATCGCCTCACGATAGTTTCCCTGTTTATAACGCACCACTCCCCGACAACAATATGCTTGGGCGTCTTGCGGATCGACTTGTAAAGCCCAGTTTAAATCTTCCAAGGCTTGACGAGTATCACCTTTTTCAGCTTTTTCTAACAATTGGGTGAAATATTCCTGCGGCGATATGATCCGTGTAATTGTAGTCTTTGCTTGGTTAACTACAGCAGGAGTTGGTTTTGGTTGCAGTTGTTGAATTTTTTCTAAACACAGACGACAATTTTCTTTATCTTTTTGTTGTAAATATAAATCTGCGGCTAACTTAAAATTGGCGATCGCATCTTGAATTTGTCCTAGTTTCCGGTACACCACTCCTCGTAAATGATAAGCCCTAGCATAATTGCGATCGAAACGAATAGCTTGATCTGCATCTGCGATCGCCCCCGGTAAATTTTTCAGCGCTACCCTAGCCAAAGCGCGACAATAATAAGCTTCAACACTTTCAGGATTTAGTTCCAGAGCGGCGGTATAATCAGAAACAGCTAAGAGAATTTCGCCAGAATCATAATACGCTAAACCCCGTTGACAGAAAGCATCAGCAAAGTAAGGGTTTACCTCAATAGCACGAGTAAATTGTGCGATCGCTCCAGCATAATCTTTTTGTTTTGCTTTTGCTAATCCTTGATGGTAAAAATCATTCATAATTTGTCATTAGAGACGCGAGGAACATCGCGTCTGTACAATTGTCATTGGTAAATCTAATTTTAGAGAAATTGTTCGCTTTCATAATTTCTCATCTTCATTTATGTTACTTCCTTGGCTCAGGTTCTCATTGCGATCGCGTAGCGGCTGCTTTGCAGCATCGCTTTCACGTTTGTGGTGAAAATCGTTTAATTTATAACCAAAATCGCGACGTTAGTCACAAAGATCGCGATGTTATCTATGGATGGAATGATTCTTGTGATGAACATTAATTAGTGCAACGTCTTTCATTTTTGCTGGTCAATTATTTTGTCACCCTAAATTTTAAGTTTTCATGCCTCGCCCAAAACGCAATTTTCAATCAGGCTTCTGCTATCACATCACTACTCGCTGTAATAACCGCGAACGCCCTAACGGGAAGTCAAAAGTCAAAAGTCAAAAGTCAAAAAGCAAGTATTTTAAAATAGCTACTATGTTATGATACTGCTCCCTAATTTTAGTTTTGAGCATGAGTAATTATATACCTATTTCTGATAGAGCATTTGAATTTGCTGTTAGGATAACAAAGCTTTGTTCCTATCTAGATAAACAACAAGGCACATACAGATTATTAGCTAATCAGTTATTTAGAGCAGGAACTTCAATAGGTGCTAATATCGAAGAATCTCGTTCCGCAGAGAGCGATAAAGATTTCATAAGTAAACAATCAATAGCTCTGAAAGAAGCAAAAGAAACAAGATATTGGTTGAGGCTGTTAATTAAATCAGAAATGATGACTGAGGCACAAGTAGAAAATCTTTTAGATGAGTGTGAACAATTAATTAAAATTATTGCTAAATCAATCGTAACGACTAAAGGAAAGCTAGAAAAATAATCTTTTGACTTTTGACTTTTAACTTTTGACTTCCCCGAAGGGGGTTGCCAGGTATCGATTTAGTGAAACGCTGATTCTACCGTGCAAAAAGGAGTATAAATAAATCTTTACATAATTCCCAAAGCCTTAGATGTTAGACTTTACAAGTCTCGATGCGACAGAAGAGAACAACCAACCACCCCCCCACTTCCCACCCCAAACGTTAAGATAAAAACCAAAAACAGGGAGGTGTCCCCTTGGAGATGAGGTATCAAAAGTTACGTTATCATAGTATATCCAACTGCTATTCACTCTCCATCCCACTGCATCGCCAAACTTCTCCCAAGCTTTTTCATAATACTCGCCGTCAGCTTGACCACCAACACTCAAGTAAATTTCCTTCTGGACACTGAAGCCAAAATGTCCTTTGCTGTATTTTACCCACAGTTGATTAATTGTGCGTAAGTCAGTGCAAGGAAAATTTAACAATTCGTCTGAAGTGAACCAACCACCATCTTTTTTACCTACAGCCTGAAGCATCATCCGATAAGTTTCTGTGTCAGCCTCTTTCCATTTTCCTGCTTTCAATAAATCACGCAGTCTGGTGTAGTCTATACCTTTTTCTGAGGCTAGGTCATCTGTAGCAGTTAGTGGTTTCGGGGTGGTTTCTGGTAGTCTTGAGGGTCTTTCAAGTAGTGGAGGATGAATGATGGTTTGTGTTCCTGGCTTTATCCCAGTGATACCCCAAATCAAATGCCCCATTGGTTCAGGCTCTAACTTGCGAAAATCAACCCACATTTTATTTCTCAAAAATACAGGAAGTCTGGGTTGTTCTGGAGCATTGGACAATAGCACCGGAATTACAGGACAACTTCTTTGTTGAAATTCTTGCAGAAAAGCATAAATTTCCTCTCTTTGCCACGGGCCAAGTCCTGCACTTCCGACAAAAACCGCAGCTGAAGCAATTTGTTCGATTTGTTGCTCTAAGACCCATTGCCAAGACTGACCAGGACGAAGTTCCCATTCATCTAACCAAGGTCTGATACCTAATTCCTTAAGTTGGTTAGCAAGTTGTTTGACAGCAGGTTTGTCTTCACTATTGTGACAAAGAAAAACATCGAAGTTCGTCACTTATCACTCTCCCACACCTGCGATAATTGAACCAATGCCAAAAGGCAGACTTACAGATATAGTTTTTAATACAACGCGATCGCGCATAAATATAAGTAGGCAAACTTAACTAATAATTATCTGTAATTATTGTATGGGACTCCTATTTAATTTTTGTTGGCGTAGTAAATCTTAAGTAGGGTGTGTTATGGCTTCAGCCTAACGCACCGCCAATCATATGGTGCGTTAGGCGCTTTGATTATGTTTTTCGTTAAAAAGTGAGATCATAAAAATGCGCCTAACACACCCTACCATGATTTTATTTTTACTAATTAAACTTTCTGTTCCTTGCTCCCTGCTGTAATGACTACTGACTACCTTTACTATTACCCAACTTTATATCCTGGTGTCTTACTCAGACGCTATAAACGCTTTTTTGCTGATGTTGAACTTGCTTCTGGGGAGGTAGTTACAGCCCATTGTCCTAATACAGGGCCAATGACAGGAGTTTGCATCCCTGGTAATCCAGTGCAGCTTTCTAAAAGTGATAATCCTAATCGCAAATTAGCTTACACTTGGGAATTAATTCAAGTAAATGATAATGAACCAACGTGGGTAGGCGTTAATACAGGTTTGCCAAATCGCATTGTTAAATTAGCATTAGAAAAAAATCTTTTCCCCCAATTAGGTAAGTATCATCAAATTCGTGGTGAAGTTGTCTACGGACAAGATAAAAAAAGTCGAGTAGATTTTTTTCTATCAGCAACTGCAACACTAGAACAACAATCAAAATCACTCTCAATTGAGATAGATGACCCAATTTTATCTCAAACAGCATCACGAGAAAACAACGCATTACTATTAGCTGATCATGATTGTTCGATTTATTTAGAAGTGAAAAATACCACTTGGACGCAAGGAAAATTAGCCCTATTTCCTGACACAGAAACAACACGAGGACAAAAACACCTGCGAGAATTAATGGCACTTCTTCCCCAAAGTCGGGCAGTCATGCTTTACTTTATTAATCGGGGAGATTGCGAAGAATTTGCCCCTGGTGATAGTGCCGATCCTGTATATGGAAAATTATTACGCCAAGCAATATCTCTAGGTTTAGAAGTTTTACCTTGTCGCTTTGAAATCTCACCAATAGGTATCCGCTACTTGGGTTTAGCAAAACTTAAAGTTTGACACTTTAACATATATATAGCAATCCTAATTGAGTTATGATAAAACACGGAATTCCAGATCCCCGACTTCTTAGAGAAATCGGGGATCTCGCCTCTCACGAATGATTTAGGATTGCTATAGGAATCCGATTTGATTCCTGAATCACTCGTAGACAGAGGGAACAGGTAAGAAGAAATAAACTTGTACTGAGTTTTTTAAGCGCAGAGCGCAGGCTACGCCAACAAAAATCAAATAGGATTCCTATACAATCATTCGTAAATAAAAAGATACCCGGCTTCTTTCTCTTTACCATTGCTGGGTTCCCATTTGTGGTGAATGGGTTCCCATTTGTAATGAATGGGTTCCCGTTTGTAATGAATGGGTTCCCATTAATAAACAACATGAAGACGTTAGTCACAAATGTATTAATGTTCTCTATGGATGGAATGATTTTTGTGATGAACGTGAATTTGGGGAGTGCGATGCTCATCAGTAAAACAATTTTGCAACTCCAAATACATTAGATCCCCGACTTCTTAAAGAAGTCGGGGATCTTTCCCTGTTAAGGTAACACTAGAGCAATCTTTAATTTTGCGTGATTTTTTTCACTGTTTGAGCAATGGCTTTAGCATCTTTACCGTCAATCGATTGACATCTAAACCTTGTAGAGACGTGCCAATAGCGCTGTAGGGCATGGCTTCGCTAAGGCACGTCTCTACGAAAAAATATTTTTCACTTTTAAAGGAAATTGGTATCACGGGGTAGAAGATGAATTGACCCTTGCTCGTTGTTGCAAAAAATCTTTGACAGTTTGGTTAAAGGCTTCAGGTTGGGTCAAAAATGGCCAATGATTACCAGGAACTTGGCATAGTTTTAAGTTTTTGAGGTATGTTTTATAAGGTTTAAGTTGCCATTCTTGGCGGTTAACACCTTTTTCTGGCTGGACAAATAAGGTGGGAATATGAATTGGGACTGTTAAACCAGGAACCTGCATTACTTCCTCAAAAATGCGATCGCGTGCAACAATTGTAAATTTACTACCCCAGCTACCATCTGGTTTTTGTTCTATACCTGCTTGGAAAACTTTTTGTTGTAAGGGACTCCAGCCTTTGTATGCTGTTAACTGACGGGCTTGTGTTTCGGCTGCTTCATAACTAGCGAATGGCCCCATTGCTTTGAGAAACGACAAGAAGCGATACAAAATCGGAAATGTCACTTTCAAGAAACTGGGCATTTGCCAGATAAAAATCGGATCGACTAAAATCATACTCCGCAATCGTTCTGGATTTTGTCTAGCCCAAATGCAAGCTAATTTACCACTCCAGGAATGGGCGACAACATGAGTACTTGTCCATCCTAGTTTATGCATCAATGCTTCCAGATCTGCGATCGCACTTTCAAAGCTATAATCTTTTTCTGGCTTACTACTCTCACCATGACCACGCAGATCAGGTGCAACTATATGATACTGTGGCGCTAGGTAATCTCCCAAACTAGACCAAACCAAGGCATGGTCAGCCAAACCATGGAGTAATAATAAAGGTTCCTGATCTTGATTTTGCTTCCACTCCAAATAAGAAAGTTGAATATCAGGCTTTGCTAAAGTTTGACGTACAGGCATCATTGCAGAATTTTTTGTGAAGAGATTGCTTCCGGTTTCAATGGTACAGGACTCAAAACTTCTCGAATAGCACCCTTGATTTTCAAAAAACCTTAACTTGTCACCAATTTTACAGGACTAGAAAAAAAGAGCGCTCCCAAGGAAGCGCTTTTGTTAAGCAATCATAGAACAATAAACTTAAGTTTAATATTAAAGGCCATATTTTTAAGTTACGGAAGTTATAGCAACAAAATTATAAAGAGAATGTACCAAGCTTGTGTTTGTGCATTTATATCCAGTCATTATTACAAGTTCTTGAGAGCTAATTACGAACAGATTCATAAAAAGTAATTAATAGAGGAATAGGGAACAGGGAATAGGGATTAGAAAAGAGATTTTCATGCACTCGTTAAAATATGACTCCTCCTACACCACGGACTTCCTTAGCCGGAGGTTTCCTCCGGCTCCAGTCCTCCCCATACCCTTACACCCCCACGCCTATTTTCAAGACAGATAAGGGTTCGTCCCTACTAACCACTAAACTAAATCCCCAAGCGTTGATACACTTGATCTAAATGCTGCAAGTGATGTTTTGGATCAAAACACGCTGCAATTTCTGCTGATGATAATTTTGCAGTCACACGCGGATCTTTGCTAATCAACTCGCGGAAATTTCCTTCTGGTTTGTTCCAAGCAGCATGAGCATTTTCTTGGACAATTTTATAGGCTTCTTCACGGGTGATTCCCTTTTCTACCAAGGTGAGTAACACTCTTTGGCTAAAGACAACACCGCCATAAACGTTCATATTCCGCGCCATATTTTCTGGATAAACCAGGAGGTTCTGTATTAAGTCAGTTGTCTCTACCAACATAAAATGCGTCAAAATGCAAGCATCTGGCAAAACTACTCGTTCTACAGAACTGTGGGAAATATCCCGTTCATGCCAAAGGGCAACATTTTCTAAAGCTGCGATCGCATGACTTCTGATGATTCTAGCCATACCTGTGAGGCGTTCGGAACGGATGGGATTGCGCTTGTGAGGCATTGCAGAAGAGCCTTTTTGCCCTTTGGCAAAGAATTCTTCAACTTCCAAAACATCAGTTTTTTGGAGGTTACGAATTTCCACTGCAAAACGTTCGATGGAAGCTGCAAGCAAAGCCAATTGTTGCACGAAATCGGCGTGGCGATCGCGTGAGATTACCTGTGTTGATGCTGCATCGGGTTGGAGTCCGAGTTTTTGGCAAGCGATCGCTTCTACACGCGGTTCAATATTGGCATAAGTTCCCACCGCACCGGAAATTTTCCCCACAGCGATCGTTTTGTGCAGAATTTGCAGACGTTCTTGATGGCGCAATACCTCCGCTAACCACCCAGCTAATTTAAAACCAAAGGTAATGGGTTCGGCGTGAATCCCGTGGGAACGTCCGATCATCACTGTGTAGCGATGTTCTTTGGCTTTTTGACGAATGACATCAATTAATGCTTGCAGATGTTGCAATAACAAATCCAAACTCGCAACTAGTTGCAAAGCTAAAGCCGTATCCAATACATCGGAACTAGTTAAACCTAAATGAATGTAGCGTCCAGCATCGCCTACATATTCATTGACATTTGTCAAGAAAGCAATGACATCGTGACGGACTTCCTCTTCAATTTCTAACACTCGTTTGGGGTCGAAATTCGCTTTGGCTTTAATTTCTGCAACCGCCTGGGCTGGAATATAACCTAATTCCGCCTGTGCTTCACAAACAGCGATTTCTACTTGCAACCAGGTTTTAAACTTATATGCATCTGTCCATAAATTGCCCATCTCAGGCAAGGTATAACGCTCAATCACAGTCCGTCACAGAGTACAACCGTCATATTGTACAGTGGTCTGTGGGCAAAAGGTTAAGGATTGGGCATTGGGCATTGGGAAGAGACTTGTTAAATAATTCTCCCTTGTCTTCCTTGTCTCCCTTATCCGCCGCGTTTCTGTTTCCTCTTCTCCTCTTTATCTATTTCATTTAGAGAAACTGCATAATCGGCTGGGATAATGCGAGAACCATATCTGCGGGCATAAACTTGGGTAAATTCTGCACCGAAAAACAAGATTTGAGCAGTATAGTAAACCCAGACTAAGATGACTACTATTGAGCCAGCAGCCCCATAGGTAGAGCCAAAAGTGTTGTTACCGAGATATTGTCCGAGTGCATACCTACCAAAGGAGAATAAAAGCGAAGTTAAAGCAGCTCCTATTAAAACATCCTTCCACACAATTTTGGCATCTGGCAAAACTTTAAAAATTAGACCGAATAGTAAAGTGGTAATGAGAAAACTAAGAGTGAAGTTAACAATTTGCCAAAGAAAATCAACACCTGGTAATAGATGTTGAAAGTAATTAATCAGAGCTGCCAATGCTGTAGTAATTACCAAGGAAACTAGCAGTAAAAAACCAATAGCTAATACCATCGCAAAAGATAAAAATCGTTGGCGAACCATGTTTTTTACGACTTTTCCTGGCTTTGGTTTCACTTCCCAAATTGTATTGAGAGAATCTTGTAATTCTGTAAATAAACCAGTCGCACCAAAAATCAAAACAACAATACTAATCAGTGAGGCGATAGTTCCTGCTCGTGGTTGGCTAGCGCTTTCAATAGCATTTTGAATAACTTCTGCACCCGCAGGGCCAATTAATCCTTGAAGTTGGGTAAAAATTGCGTTTCTGGCTGCTGCTTCTCCAAATACTGCACCTGCGATCGCAATCACAATAATTAATAATGGAGCAATAGAAAAAATAGTGTAATAAGCTAATGCGGCTGCTAATCGTGACGCTTTATCTTCCTGCCATTCGTTAAATGTTTCTTTGAATAAATCCCAAATCACTTTTAAGTTCATTCACTAAATCTCCTCTAGCAGGATGTTTTAACCTCCAGATTAAAAACATATAGAATTTTCTGTGTGTAAAACATCTTCCTTCGGATGCTTATACTTTATCCTAAAGGTGGAATTTATCGTGTCAACTCTGGTTTTTCTTTTGGTTATATCTGGCTAGATAGCATCGTACATCTACCAAATACAGTTTTCGCCACAGTATGTAAATACCTCAAGGTTAAGGTATGATACTTGGCACGATTTTTGATTATGAATATGCTAATTTTGACTATAGAAGCTCTATGTGCTGAAGCAGCGCTATTTTCAGCTGCCGAGTCTCGATACCCAGAATCATTGCTTTATGGTGTCACAGATGGTAAGGCTGTTGGTACATATTTGGAACAAAAATTTAAACTCTATCTGAAATCACAGTACGAATTTGTAGAGGGAAATTCAGCAAGTGGTGTAGATTTTCCAGGACTAATGGTTGATGTTAAGGTGACAAGTATCAAACAACCACAATCATCATGTCCTTTTAAATCTGCGCGACAAAAGATTTTTGGGCTTGGATATTCACTAATTATCTTTGTATACGACAAGATTGACAATAGCGCAAATCGGACTGCTACTCTCAATATCTTATACACGATTTTTGTTAGTGCTGAAAGAACAGCAGACTTTCAGATGACTCGTGGAATTCGTAATATTTTGGATAACGAAGGCAATAAAGATGATTTGATTGCTTTTATGCTTGATAAAAATTTGCCTGTTGATGAAATGGAAGCAGGTAATATTGCAGATGAAATTCTTATCAAAAAACCTATACAAGGTTTTTTGACAATCTCTAATGCTTTACAATGGAGGCTACAATATGGAAGAGTTATCGAGCGTGCTGGCCAAGAAGAAGGGATCATTACTGTTTACAAAGCTAACTTATGACTAGTGCTAAACACAAAAAAAAATTAGAATTTGGAGACTTTCAGACACCATTAGAACTTGCTGATAAAGTATGCCAGAAGTTGATTAAACTTGAATTGTGTCCGAATGTAATTATTGAACCAACATGTGGAGTTGGTAATTTTATTGAAGCTGCTGCAAATAGATTTCAATCAACCAGCAAAATTGTTGGATTAGATATTAACTCCGATCATTTAAGAAAGGCTGAAAAACTAAAAGACAAATTAGGAAATGAAAAAATCGATATAATAAATGAAAATTTTTTTAGATTTGACTGGTTTTCTTTATTGAATAGTTTAGATGGAAATATACTAGTGCTTGGAAATTTTCCTTGGGTAACAAATTCACAACAAGGAATAATTGGCGGTATGAATTTACCGAAGAAAAATAATTTTCAAAACTATAATGGTCTGGATGCAATTACGGGTAAAAGTAATTTTGATATATCCGAATGGATGTTAATTCAGGTTGTTCAATGGCTACAAAAGCGTGATGCAAATCTTGCAATGCTCTGTAAAACTTCTGTTGCAAGAAAACTATTGAAGTATCTACATTCAAATCAAGTCAATATTTCTTATTGTGCTACTTATAAAATAGATGCAAAAAAGTATTTTAATGCAAATGTTGAAGCTTGTCTGTTGTTTTGCAAATTTAATTCAAAATCTCAAAATTATTTTTGTGATGTATTCATTAGTCTTGAAAGTTTCAATTATCATCGAATAGGCTATCAAGATAATATTCTAATCAGAGATATCGATTCTTTTAAGAACGTGAAGAGATTTTACGATAAAAATCTGGGAGCAAAATGGCGTTCAGGAATTAAACATGATTGCTCTGATGTTATGGAGTTTCGCAAAGTTGGTAATTCTTTTATAAATGGTCTAGGTGAATTAGTTGAGCTTGAAGATACTTATCTTTTTCCCTTACTTAAAGGCTCTAATATTGCTCAAAATATAACTGATACTCATAACCGATATCTTCTGGTTACTCAAAAGTTTATTGGTGAACCAACTGAATGTATAAAACATTTAGCTCCTAAAACTTGGAAATATTTAGAGTCTCACGCGAGATACCTAGATAATAGAAAAAGTAAGATTTATCAGAATACTCATCGTTTTTCTATTTTTGGAGTTGGTGCATACAGTTTTACACCCTGGAAAATAGCAATATGTGGACTTTATAAGAAATTAGATTTCAAAATTATAGGTAAGATCAATGACAAAACAGTTGTTTTTGATGATACTGTTTATTTTCTCAGTTTTGAGGATGAGAATATTGCAAACAAAACATTTGAGCTTTTAAATTCTTCATTGGCTACTACCTTCTACTCATCCCTAATTTTTTGGGACGAAAAACGTCCGATCAAATCTAGTATTTTAAATAGTCTGAATTTAGCAGAGTTAGCGCGGACAATATCTTTGTGTTAAAGATTTACAAATATCATATTCTTGGTAATATTACGTAAGCTAAGAAGTGGTTGTCATCAATCAAATATACGTGTAAATTTTAAGAGTATATTCTTTAAAGATATTCTCTATGGTAGCTTTGCCGCCTCAGTGCCAAAATTTAAAAGAACAAGTAGAGTTGTTATTGCAACTTTTGCAACAAGAACCTACTTTGCGATCGCATGATATTACACCTGTGCAAACATCGCTGGATAAGGCGATTTCTCCAAAGTTTGAAATCGTGTTTGCTGGTGCTTTTAGTGCAGGTAAATCTATGTTAATTAATGCACTGCTAGAAAGAGAATTACTCTACAGTGCAGAGGGACACACGTAGTTATGTAGAATCCACATCGTAGAATCATTTGTAGACAATGCCTACACAAAATTATTTTACAAAGTAAGCAACCAGATATATCTTAATAAAGATTTACAAAAATAAGGCTACTGATGAAAACCTCTTAAGTAAATTATCAGCGAAGAAATGTTGCAGGAGTATAGCGCTTAATCTGCTAGTCAATACCTTCGCTTGGTATTGTCAAGTTAACTCAAAAATTGAAAATTATTGAGAATAGAGCCTGAAACAATACTATTGAAAACCCTGTTTTCTCGTGATTAATATCATGATAATATGACTTTATTCTCAATAACTCAGATATGGGGCAGTTAATTTGACAATACCCCTTTACCACGGGACTTCTACCGTAACACTCATCTCCGGATCTGCGGCTGATATAGAGCGCAGAGCAAATCCACTGGGAGTGCCATCAGCCCAACGGAGGGTTGCATGTTCTGGATTGGGGTTATTTGATAAGAGATCGTATCCTGTCGCTGGATCTGATCCATCCCAAAGTGCTTTGTGATCGGTAAAGGTATTCCATATAGGTTTGATCATCCGGATGGCGCGACGACCCCAATCCCCACGTCCAACTGTTCTCCATTTTTCTTCCCATAAGTCTTGCCTGGAACTGGGTGGGGGATTAGGCGGCACTGGAGGTATTCGAGAACCATATACTTCTGGTTTTTCGATTATATGCCAAACTGCCAGCCCTCCTGAATCTGCCATTTCGCGATCATAAGAACTACCGGGCCATCGGTTTTCAACGATAAAATATTCTTGTGGATCGCGCTGAGGATCCATCAGAACCCAAACAATGTATCGAGTTTCTACATCAGGAAGGGTGTAACGACCAGACCGAAGAATTAATCGGGGGCGAACCCACCCTAACTTCAGTTTGGCAAATGGATCCAAATGGGTTGTTTTGTAGGTTCGATCCATTAGGGAATAATCACCAGCAGCAAACGGATTATCCCAGAGAATGCCTTCCCACCGTGGCTCGTTTGGTAGACCAAAATACATGTCTGGAAGGTCAAGAAGGAGATGGCTGAGTTCATGAGCCACTATCCCCAGGTTGGGAGGATTACCGATATATACCTCAGCAATAAAGGGAATTATGGCCCCGTCAACTACAAGCGGCTGTGGTCTAGGGTATTCTCGACCAACAACAGGACGATTAGTTCCATATGGCTCATTTTGCGGGATAACAATAAGAACTCCTAACTCATCGGGACGAAGTTCACCATCATAAGGATTTACATCATAGACATTGAAGTCGAAATCACCGGATGCTTTCCGAACAGCTTCAGCCCATTTTTCCGCATGACCATTTACCCAGCCGTCGCCATCAGTATCATTCGTATCAGGTGGATCCCAGTAATGTTGTGCGGGTTTGTCGGCAGGATACCAGCCTAAAAGACCTGCGTTTGTTGCAGTCTCGATGGTAAAGTGTCCGTTACTATTCTCTAGAAAGTAGTTACGTACGCTGTTGGTAGAACCAAAAATTATAGACTCAACAGCTGCTCTCGTCGGTGCTAGATGATCTGGTCTACGAGGATCCCAAAGAATTACGACAATCTTCCGCCGGGTATTACGTGTGCGTCTAAATAATGAAGGGTCGTGAGAGAATGGACGACTTAAAGAGTCTGTCAAACGCCGAGGTTCCGAATCTCCCCAAAATACAAGTAGGGTTTGATTCTCTCCTTCTGCGGCAATGTGCTCAATCGTACGGTCACCGTCCGGCGTAAGCCAGACTTGGGGAACGGACGCAATTTTTTGTCCAGTTGCATCTGAGAGGTTCATGACCTGCCAGTCGAGGGAGGGTTTCCACCAGTAGAGAAGTAACGAGTTTTCTAGACTTCTTGCACCTAGCAGCTCAACATTTTCTTGACCATCCCTCAGTTGGTAAGCCGTTGGCACCCCAACCACTTTTTCTCCAGCAATATCGGAAATATTAACGACACGCCAGTTGGTTGCAGGTGTCCACCAAAACACAAGGAGAGAGTTGTCAGATCCTTGCCCAGCCAGATGCTCAACTGTATTTTCGCCATCAGACAAAA
>NZ_AJLJ01000071.1 GCF_000317245.1 Fischerella muscicola SAG 1427-1 = PCC 73103 | reverse complement strand
ACTGCCAGCCAGATGCTCAACTGTATTTTCGCCATCAGACGAAAGCCAACTGGTGACGGGGCTAGCAATCTTCTGCCCGGTTATCTGCGAGACGTTCACTACTTGCCAGTCCTGACCCGGAATCCAATAGAAAACGAGTAAGTCACCATCGGGACTTCTACCCGCTAGATGTTCAACAGTGTTGGTTCCATCATACGAAAGCCAACTGCTGACGGAACCTACAACGCGCTGATTAGTAATAGCAGTTATATCAACAACTGTTGGTAACATATTTCTGTACTTTCAATATTTGCAAAAGGACATAGTACATAAGTTTCATTAGGTTATAGTAGCCAGATTAACTCCATACAGCTTTTAAAGCCTCTATCAATTCACCTCCATACTTCAAGTATTCGTTTTCTGCTAAGATTTTCGTAAGACGATAATTTTGCTAGTGAATTTAATACAATCAACTATGCCTACAGCATCATTTATGCCCCTAGTTAAGCAATATAAGCTACTTAGATTAAGCCAAAAATCAAAAGATTAAGCCAAAAATCAAAATATAAAGATACGATTTTTTACCAATAAACATATTTTCAGTAGTAATTACTCAAGTTTTGATTGTGTTAAATCAAATGTTAACTACTCAAGGTAAGCGCATCTAAATTTGTCTTGACAAAAACCTTCGTTTTCTGGTGTTGCATAAATGCGGGATGAATTGGCGGTTGAAACCATTGAAATTTCGTTCCAAATTGGACGAAATCATCCCATGATTCAACAACGCCGTTTCAACTACTTCTTTGGTGACACATACAAGTTGATTGATTTCTATAACTCTTTTGATTTGAGTAAGAAGTCGATTAAGCAGACGGAATTTACCATTAGTTATTCTGACAATTGCAGCAACTACCTCTGCATCTGGGAATTCTTCTTCTTGAAGTCTGCATTACAGCTTTTGCAAATGACACTCCAGTAGAAAGGTAACTTCTGCCTGACTTAAAATCTTAAATTCATGAGTAAATCCAACACGGGAGTAAAGTTGGGGGTATCGTGCTAACCGCTTTTCCAATCAAAGACGCTGATGATAGTCATGGGTAAAGCGCTCAAACTCCCTAGCCAGATTGCTTAGCGCCAAATTTGGCGATGCTGGTGGATTAGTTCGGTCTGTTAAATCGTGAGATATTCAAAACCTCGCGATGACAGGATTCAACCGAGCATTATACTATTTCACGAAATACCTGATACAAATAAAGCATTCAAAGATTTAGACACTACAATTGCCAAATTGACCATATCTAGAATCAAATATTACTCTACAAGCACATGTAGCGCCATTTCGATTCTTGCCTACAATGATTTCCATAACTCCGTTGTCCTCAGTATCATGATAATAATACTCGTCTCTATACAAAAGAAGCCCTAAATCCATATCCTGCTCTATATCACCCGAATCTTTAATATCTGCCATCGTTGGACGCTTATTGGCTTGGCTTTCAACTCCTCGGTTAATTTGAGCCAGAGCAATAAACGGGACATCAAACTCTTTGGCAATGTCCTTAAAGGCACCAGAAAACTTACCTACAGCTTGCGCTCTATTTCCTGCCGCTCTGTCTCCTAACTTTTGAATGTAGTCTAAGACAACTAATCCTAATTCTCCTCTTTCAGAACGAATACGACGCAGTACGGAGCGAATTTTAGTAGGAGTTAAAAAACTAGCAGGAGTATCGTCGATAACGATTGGTAACTTACTCAGAACACCTAAAGATTGAACTAGAGCATCGTATTCATCTTCATATATCTGATTCTGAGCCAATCGATGAGAATCAATACCTGAATGCATTGCCAAGAATCGCTTGGTTAGTTGTTCCTTTGACATTTCAGCAGAGAAAAATACCACAGGTAATGATTGCTCGGTAACGATGTAATTTGCCAGATAGCAAGCCAGCCATGTCTTACCCATTGAGGCTCTGGCAGCAATAATAATTAAATCCTTTTTGGTTAAACCACCAATCAAGGCATCCAGATCTGAGAGTCCTGTAGGATAAGCTGGCGACACTCCCTGCTCTAATTTTTTCCAGACGGTTGCTAAACAATCGGCAATTATCTCAGGTTGAAACTGGTCTTTTTTATTAGTAGTTATGTTGAAAATTTTCTCTTCCGACTGCTCAAATACTGTCTCTAGTTCGGTAGCAGTATCGTAACCTAATTGTGCTATTTCATGACCAGCCGCTATTAGTTGACGACGCTTGTATTTATCCAAGACTAAAGCTACATAGTGCTCGATATTTACTGCGGAAACAGTACGATTTAGCAACTGAGCTAACTTAGCTTGACCACCAATTTTTTTTAGTAATTTTTGGTCAGACAGCCAAGTAGTTACAGTCATTAAATCTATTGGTTTGTCTTGATAATAAAGCTCTAGAATCACCTTGTAAATTGAGGAATGTACGGTCACATAAAAAGCTTCAGGAGACAGAACATCTGCGATTCGATTAATTGCTGATGGGTCTAGAAGAATGCTTCCTAAAATACTTTCTTCTGCCTCAATGTTGCTAGGGAGTCCATTATCAGTCATCTTTGTTTACAAATAAGTTACTCAGTTGTTTGAGTTTGTCTAGAGACACTAATTCTTTCTGAGTTTGAGGAGTAGCAGTAACAACTTTTGGTTGGGGTTTAAAGGATTGTTGAAAGGTGTTAGGTTCTGCCTCGTTCCTTATCATCGTTAACAGACAGGCTTCAAGATTTTTAATCGAAGTTTGACTGCGATATTGCTCAAAGGCTTTAATTGCTAGCTTGACAATATTTGGGTCATGATTAGCTATTTCTCGTTTCAATCTGACCCCAAGCTTAATTCCCATGTCTTTGATGGATTGAGCAATTTCTTCTGGGATATCCTCATTTTGAGGAGGATTAGAATCTTTTTTGGATGAAGCTTGTATGGGAATTACTTTGGTTGATGGTTGAGAGCTAGTTAACTCTCGTAACTGTGTCCGTAGCCGTTCACATTCATCTCGTAACTCAAATATCTCAGCCACATAGCCTCGAAGCAAATCATTTTGGCGTTTGAGTTCTCGATTTTCTGCAACGAGTTCTCTAATTCGTTGTTTGGAAACCTCATGAAGAGTTTTAAGGCTGTGCGGGCCAGGTTTATTTTCTTCTAACTGCTTGAGTTGCTGAGTTTTTTGATTCTGTAGGTCATGGATGTATGCAGTTAACTCTGTCCATTTATAGAGGTAGGAAACGGAACAGCCAGCAACTTTAGCAATATTGGGAAAGGTCAAGGGCTTCCCGCTTTTCTGGATCTGTTCAATAGCGTGGAATACCTGTTCTCGTTTCTGCTGCTTTCGTTGTTCCTGAGCTTGAAGGAGGACAGCTGTCTGTTTTTCTCGATTGTACTTCTTAACCATTGGCTAACTTCCTCAACTCTGGTAACCACTTGTCCATCGCTTCTAAGGTTGCTTTGGCTTCTTCATAGGCAAGTTCTGCCTCTACTTCTTTGGCTTTCTCCATGCGTTGCTGTTCTCCAGCATATTGCCGTTCATAAAAAGGTAATTTTCCAGTGCTAGGACAAAAACTATGACAGTCGTAACATTTAGGGTAGAGGTTGTAGATACAGGGAGTTTTTGGGTCAAGAATGCAGTAACCATAAACCACTAGACGAGGAGCAATTTCAATATCTAGTTCATGAGCTTTGGGGCTTTTGAGTAGGCTTTCGGGTAGACTTTGCCAAGGAAGAAACTTGTTTTCAGGATTCATCAGAAGTTCCTGAAAGGGCAAATCAACTTTCGCTACTTCTTCCCTCGTTGGGGGAGCATAATGTTGGAAAGTTGTTCTACTGCTTTTGTGATCGGCAAGGAGTTGAGCTGCTTCTATTCCATGCTTAGCTCGAACTTCTTGGAGGCGACTGGAACGGGTAATTCTGCCTGTAAAGTAAGGTTTTTGACCATTGCTATCTAAAATATTTTCATTTTCAATTAATAATCTGATGATGCGAACCATAGGGTTATTGTTGGCATTGGTTTTAGGAGGTGCTGGAAGCGGTTTGATGTTGGAAAAATTTGGATAGGATATTGTTCTTATACTCCGATAGTGACAGAACAAGTAAGAATAATCCACTCCCAAAGTTTCTCGAATCCATTGCTGTTGTTCTTCAATGATTCGCCGTATTTCACGGTTAGCAGGAATTCTGTGCCATCCCTTATTATTCTTGCATTGATATAATTTGACATACCATTTACCATTTTCTTCTATTAAACAATCAAATGTCATCTGACAAATATCTCCTGGTCGAGCAGCAGTGTATTCCTGTATCAAATAGTGACGAGCAATAGAAGCAGGAATTTTATTTAAGTGTTGTTTAATTGCTGTACGTGTTACCTCATCCAACCAGTTTGTATCATCCTTATTTTTCTTAGGAAAGTCTCGGCTACGAATAAGATGGCTTATTTCTAATTGTGACCATTCTAGAAATTTTCGTAAATCAGACAACTTGTGAATAAGTGTATTAGCTACAGTTTGTTTATTAATATCAATATAAGTTAGTATCTCCTCACGAGAAATATCAGTAATCCGTTGTAGTTGTTGTTGCTTAATGATTTTTCCAAATTGGCGCAAGTTTAGAAATTTAGACTTGATACTTGAGCTACTAGAGTGTTGATGTGATTTGAGAAGATAATATATATATTTCTTGACTTGTAATTTATACCATTCAAGATGAAAAGTCTGAAAATTGAGAAGCTGCGTATGGGGTTTTTCATAAAAATGTCTTAAGTCCCAGATATCTTCCTCAAAATCAAAGGGCTTTAACTCATTTTTCTGCTGACTGCCGACCCAACTACCGCAATAGTTGGACATAGGCTTGAAAGTAACACCGCAGAAGTAACATTTGCAGGGACTAGTCTGACTGACAATCTGATAAATCCATCCTTTTTGTCCATCAGGCCCTATCTGAGTACATAGAGGATTAGGACAGACTATATCTGGAAGATAACTATAAATTCGGGCTGGAACTGGGCAAGTCAAAAAAGTAGATTTTTCACAATAATTACACTTTAAATAAAGTTTACATATAAGTTGTGCAAAATATTGATAGTGTTTTAGTTGTCTCTGATTACAGTAAGGACATCTAAACTCACCATGATACTCTTGTTTCCAGTTAATGTTCAATGTTCCATTGAGCGTCGGATGAGTTGATATGGGTGAATATTTATGCTTGCTTATTTGACAAACCAAATAAGTTTCTTTCTGGCAATCTTTACACCGAAAAAATACCTGGCAAGCAACTTCTTTTTTATAATAAAAATCAGCCAATTTGCTTTTTTGACAATACGGACAATAATATTCATTTTTATAATCTGTTTTCCAATTAACCTCTAATTGACCTTGTAAAGTAGGATGAACAGAAATAGGTAAATATTTGCGTTTAGCCATTTTTATTTTTCTCCATAATATTTTGCAGCTTCATCAATCCTTTCAACCGATTTTCTAGTAATTCTAAAAGGCGTTGAATTTCCGTCACTCGTCTCTCCTGCTTAGCAGACTGAGCTTTTTTGAGGTCTTGCTTTAACTCTTGGATGTCAGCTTCTAACTTAGGTTTATCTTCCAACGTGACTCGATGATGGCGACAATTCAAACAAGCGTAGCGATATTGACAGTCTCCTAGCATTGTTGAACGGTGGCATTCTCCCAGTGGGGTACTCACTTTAAGAAGTTCGCCAAGTCTCTCATATCGCCCTTTTCTCGGTTTGAAAGTAGTAACTTCTCCATACATATCCACATAACCTTTTGTTTGGGCTTCCTTCTCCAATCGTTCCAAAGAACGTTGGCGATAGTGAGGTAGCATATCCAATGAACTATGACCTAAAACAGCAGCAATATATTCATCTTCTGCTTCGCAATAAGCCATGATACTAGCCTTGGTACGTCGAAATTGATGGCTTTTCAACTCGAAACGATTTCCTTGTTTGTCTCTTAAGTCTGCTGCATCCCTAAAACTTTCCAACCAATGACTAATTGCTCTTAGAGTAAACAAATTTGGCATATAAATTGGTTCTACTTGAAATCTCCCGCCACTAGCAGCACCATTCATAGTAGAAGTGGATATTTGACAAAATAATTTGTCAAATGTAGAATCACAACCAAATTGATTATTAATGAATCTTTGTTGTTCCTGCACCATTTCAGCTACTAAAGGGTGAATTGGCTGAAATTGCCACTGTTTGCGTTTTCCTCTCCACCGAAGCAGAAACCATTGTTCATTTTCTTGTTTCAGACAATTACGAGGTATTTTTAGCACTTCCCCAATACGACATCCCAAAACAATCTGCAACCGAAATAACCGTTCTAATGGAGGAGGAAAGAGGTCAAAATTCTCATAAATTTGATACAAAACTTCCTCTGGAATTGTTTCAATTTTAGGAGTAGAACTTTGGTACTTTTGGCGAATGAAGGTAATTTTGAGCCACTGTTCCTCTGCCCATAATTTTATGGCATAGCTTAATGTACTCTGTCGATGTTGGCTATTGGCTTCACTAATAAACTGCTGGACAAGTGAACCAGTTAAACTTTGGTAATTAGTATATCCGCTATTTTGTAAGAAGCGATCTAAATCTTTTAATCTGTTAACTCTCATGCGGATACGACATATTGAATGTCTCTCCCTCACTCCAGCTTTAGTTGTTAACTTTGCCAGCAGTTTTAACCAAGGCAAATTAAATTTATCAAAGTAGATATTTCTTTGTCCATTCATTCTACAATCTTCTTCGTTATAACCGAGTTCCGTTAATTTCCAAACATCCTGATTCATTAAAGGGTCATTCATCCACTCCCGCCCTAACTCAGACTCAGCAACTCGCTTCTCTAACACTTCATAAGAAAATGCTTCTTCCATTAATCTTCATCCTCCTCTCCCAAATATTGGTCTAAGGACATTTCAGCTACTACATGGCTATAAACATCTTTTGTCGTCGCAATTGATCGATGCCCTAAAAGCTGCTGTACGTATTGGTCAAGATAGTTGGTTTGCAGCATTCTGGTAGCGAACGTATGCCGAAATAGGTGGGGATGTGCCTTAATGCCCGTCCGTTCATAGAGTTGATCAAACAATTTATTTAACCGAATCAAAGACATCGCTTGTCCAATATGTTTTCCTTCCAAATTGACAAAGAGCATTCCATGTCCTATCTGTTCAGCTTCAGGAGGATATTCTTCTAATAAGTAGGCATTAAAGGTTTCTTGAACAGACTTGCGATTGTGCAGAATGGGGATTTCCCGTTCCATTCCCTTAGCTTTAGCTCCATTAGCGTTGTCTTCACGCCTTACAATGCGAATGCGTCCTCTAACATCTAAATTCTTCACATCTTCGAGGTGTAGCCCCAACAGTTCTCCCCGCCGCACTCCTGTTTCGCGCAGCAGCATGACTATTAACCTGTCTCGGTAAGTGGTACAAGCGTTAGCTAACACTGCTACTTCTTCATCCTTGAGACAGCCAGGGAACAGTTTCGGCTCTCTTATCTTGATGCGTTTGCGTTTTTCAGGAGTGCTTTTAATAATGCCTTTAAGAAAGCCTCCCTTTTTTCCAAAACCCTGTACTAACTTAGTGAACTGCTTTTCATCGACTCTGCCATTAAGGGCATGATGAGTATAAAATTCCTGAATGGCAGTCACAGCTTGATTAACTGTCCTAGCACTTCTTTTAGATACGCTTTCTCGGGCATCTTCTGAGATAACTTCGACATTTCCACCCAGTAAGTACCAATCTACAAAGTCTGCCAACTTTTCTAGATCGATTTCAGTCCAGTCAAAGACTTTTAGTTCTAGCCACCGCCAGAAGTCCACCAATCGATACGCATATGTACTCACCGTATTGGCAGCTAATCGTCGATTGCGACAGTGGTTTAGAAATCTCTGAATCGGTTCAATAGGTAAGCAAGAGGAAGTGTCGAAGACGCAGTGAAATCGCTCCGAGGTGTGAGGGTCAATCGCCCATTCAACCCTAATCATTATTCTATGTTGTATAAATTAATATGCCTATAATATATTGCAAACAAAAGGCAGTTTGTTGTTGTTGTTTATATTTTGTAGATGTTAATATTTCTGTCTATATAAGCTACGGGTACGGAATGCAAAATTGAATATGCACAACCAAATCAAGAACGAGTTGTTTTAACTTTTTTAAGTGAAGCAGAAATCAGAGAACAGGCTGTTTTTCTCTGTCAGCAACTAGGATTTACAAATATTACCAATATCAACCAAAAAGAAATTATCTATCAACTGTCTTCTGATTGTCTGACAATTATCAAGCAAGAGGGTGGCGAAAGTAAATCAGAAAGGGCAAAACAAGCAAAAGCTTTGATGTTGTTGTTAGAAGGATATGTGACAAATCGCCAACACATCCACACGGTAAATCATGCCACATATTCAATGGAGCAGTTTAATTTTACCAATCTCAAGGAAGCTGCTAGTTATGCACGGCGTGGGAGTAATAGCGCGGTTTTAAAGCGAATTGAATATTATTGTCATCATCCGTTATTGGAAGATGGTAACGTGATTATCGACACGCCGGGAATTGATGCACCTGTAGAGAAAGATGCACAGTTAACCTACTCCAAAATTCAACACCCGGATACTTCTGCTGTGGTGTGTGTGCTGAAACCTGCGTCTGCGGGTGACATGACGAAGGAAGAAACCGAACTTCTAGAGATGATGCGGAAAAATGCGGGAATACGCGATCGCGTTTTTTACGTTTTCAACCGCATTGATGAAACTTGGTACAACACCCAGCTACGTCAACGACTGGATGATTTGATTAATCAACAGTTTCGGGATACGACAAGAATTTATAAAACTAGTGGCTTGTTGGGATTTTACGGTAGTCAAATTAAAAATACAAATGGTGCAGATAGATTTGGTTTAGATTCGGTATTTGCTGAGAGTGTTAAAAGTGGTGATGGTCAAGAAGAAACACCGCAGTTTGTCAATGAGTTTTTGCGCTATTGTCTTCGGTAAGATAGCGAGCGATCGCCATTCTAAATTCCTCAATACCGCTATCTTGAATTAGTTGATTAATTAATGGTGTTCCTTGTTCTGCAAAAATTCTGACATAATTTTCATTTGCAGTTTCGTAACTATTTACAGAAATCCGAAATTTGCTAGATGATAATTTCCCAGAATTAGCAA
>NZ_AJLJ01000070.1 GCF_000317245.1 Fischerella muscicola SAG 1427-1 = PCC 73103 | reverse complement strand
TTAGTAATCTACAAACACTTTGTTTAACCTGTAATCAGCAGAAAAAAGACAAAATTGATCCCCGCTTCCGGCGTTATTTTGAGTCTTAGGCTAAAATCGATTGTTAGTTTATTTTCAACACACCAAATGCCGAAAAATTTACATTATAATTCACGAATTTGTACTCAAGCTTTTGTCAAACTCCTTCCAAATAGCTTAATTTTTATCGTTGGTTTTATAGCAGTGTTTCCGTGGTTGTATGAAGTCAAAACCAAAGCTGGGATTAACATCTCATCCAAGTATCACGCTGGGCCTTTTTTTGAAAAGCACACCCACGGACTTTTTAAATGTGAGTGGCTTTATCCTTACCATTGCGATCCCAATTAGAAATTGGAATCAGGAAACAGAGAATGTGGGAAGTGTGGGTTGTGCTTGGAGTGTAGGGAGTGGAAAGTGGGTAGAGAAAAATTACTTCCTTGTCTCCCGTGTCCCCCTTGTCTCCCATATCCCTCTTGTTTCTCTTATCATCCCATTTGACTCAACCAGTAACTAACGTCAACGGCTAATTTTTGCCCTAACTTTAGTAACTGTCTATGGTTCGTGATATCTTCACCACTCGCGATCGCAATTTGACATTGGGGGATAATCTTGTTGTACAAACAACTAAAGTATAGTTCTTGAGGGCGATCCAAGCAGATTCCGACATTTAGCTGATAGCCAATATCTATCAACCTTTCCAAGCGCTGGATATCTGCATCAAATGTACCATTGGGATCGTGCAATAACTGCCAAAGCAATCGCAAAATCAACTGTTCTAACATCTGCTTACCTTCAGGAATATTTAACCGACAGCGCAGTTGTTTTGCTTCATTAGCGATCGCTTTTAATTCTAGGATATGATTTATACTCAACTGTGGTTCGCTAATATCTTGCTCCAAGGCACGCAGTGTCGTCATACATCGATAGCTCAAAGCTATTTCTGCTGCTACTTGCAATTCTTGTGGGGCTGCCAATTCATCCCGATGGAATGCCATCAGGACACCGTAATTATCCCTGTAAGTTTGTGTATATAATTGGTCTAATCGTGTCAGTGTTTCCTGACTTAATAGTTGCATTAGACGGTGGCGTTCTTCAGCAAAGAGATTTTCTAAGCTAAAGGCTTGATCCCCAAATAATTGCATCATTACTAAAATAGTGTTTGCTGCACTAGCTTTTTGCAGTGATGCCAACAATTTTTCTTTGATTTGACTGTAATTACGTCTTCCTGCAAATGGTTGTATGCAACAGTGGAAATCCCAACCTCCTAAATGCAGCACTGCAAAGACTAAATGTTCAGTTTCCCAGGTGATTTCTGAGATTAACTTTAAGTGTCCGACTGCCAGTGTCAAGGCTCCCAGACGTTGCAGATGGTAATCTAATTCATGAACGTTATAGCAATAAACCCGTTTCTGGTAGGGATGGGAATGTTTGACAGTACAGTTGTTGGGTGAAGTACCATTACCATTGCGGGTTTCGCCTTTGTGATTGTTAAACAAAGAAGCGATCGCGTGATGGGCTGCAACTTGCTTAAACGTGATTTGTGAAGTTACCACCAGTTGGCGATACACTTCCCCACCATGTCCGAAAATATCAATATTACTGGGAGCAATAGCAAGGCGTTTGAGGAATTCTTTTTCTAGTTGCACACCTGCCACATCTGCTGCCAATTCTAAAGCACGGGCGGCGTAGCGCAGAATCTGCGTTCCCTCCGGACGAGATATTTCCTCAAAAAACCAACCGCAACTTGTAAACATCAACAAAGCATGACGCTGCATTTCTAGCAAGCGCAAAGCGTCTATTTGTTCTGTATCCTTGAGTTTACTTTTTTGATGGCGGGCGAGGAAGCGGTGAATATTGTTTGGCGAACGATCCAGAATTACCTGGATATATTCATCTCGTGCTTGCCAGGGATCAAGGAAAAACTGTCTACCATGTTCTTCATAAACTTGCGTCAGGCGATCGCGTAACCAGTTTAGGGCATGTCGCAACGGGCGACGCCATTGTTGATGCCATTCACCGCCACCACCACAACCGCAATTATCTTGCCATCTATCTACACCGTGGGCGCAACTCCAAGCAGTAACGGGCTTTAACTCTACTTCCCAACTAGGAGGATTCAAGCTGAGATAATGAGCAAAGTTGCTGACAGTCCAACCCCTGTGGGAAAATTCTTTGGTAAAGGCGTATGCCAGAGTTTTCTCTGTTCCTCCTTTGTGATGTCCAAAGGTTTCCCCATCTGTTGCTACAGAAATTAATTGTGCAGGACGATGATCCCCGCGTACCGCCGAACCAATGCGCCCTGCTAAATGTCCGGAATTGTAGAGAACATCACTAAAGCCCATATCCCGCGAAATCGGGCCATCGTAGAAAAAGATGTCGATATAAGGAAGGGATTGGTGATCAGGGATTGGTGATTGGGAAGTCGAATTTTCTATCTCTTGATCCCCGCTCCCTGATCCCCGACCCACCGTACTCAGAGGAGAAGAGGCTGTACTGAGTGTGGGTTTGAGATAGCAACGATAGGGACGGGTGGGATCAATCTGACTACCACCGACTTCGTGCCATTCTGGATGAGGATTGTCTTTGGTAGGTAGGAGACGACAACGCTGTGCTTGCGAGGGTGCTAAAACAATAAAGCGAATTCCTTCTTTGATCAAGGCTTCGAGGGTGGCGTAGTCTACAGCAGTTTCTGCCAACCACATACCTTCGGGATCGCGTTTAAAGCGGGATCGAAAATCTGCTTTACCCCAACGAATCTGCGTATATTGATCGCGCTCATTAGCCAGAGGCATGATGATATGGTTGTATACTTGCGCGATCGCATTGCCATGTCCATGCAAGCGTTCACAAGATTTGCGATCGGCCTCTAAAATTCGCTGATAAACTTCTACGTCATGGCGTTCTAGCCAGGACATTAGCGTCGGCCCAATATTAAAGCTCAAATACTCGTAATTATTAACGATCCCCACCAGTTCGCCCCGATCATTTAGCACCCTAGCAAAGGCATTCGGGCGATAGCATTCATGATGAATGCGTTCATTCCAATCATGAAATGGTGCTGCACCCGGTTGGCGTTCGATCGCATCCAAATATGGGTTTTCCCGTGGTGGTTGGTAAAAATGACCATGTACAGTTACGTAAACACCCGTAGCCGTCGTCAAGGGATTAGGCAATTTGGCGTTTGGAGAATTTTCTTGTGATGTCAAATTTATGCCAGTTTGACCTGGCAGTTCAGCAGCAGAAGTCATGTAGTATATCCAAAATCAAAAATACTTGCAATTGTGCCGACAAATATATGCGTTTACCTTGTATAGCGGCATTTCTGGTAAATATTAGCGCAGGTAGATAACAACGACCAGATGAATGCACTTCAGAGTATAGCTCATAAAATTACGGGCAATCTGCATCATCAAGCAGTCGTTTCCCGAAATTCAGGAATAAAACAGCCAATTGAAAAAGCCTGATGGCAACTTTTTCCACTGGCAGTACAAAAAATTTAATTGTCTTTTAATATATTAAACATTATTTTTGGTGTAAGATTTACGGTTTAATAAAAAGTTTTGCAAAGAAAATTTATCAATACTCCGTAAAACTCCAACTTATTTTACAAACTTTGCTATCTGTGTGTAAACAGAACTATTTCAGAACAATTTAAAGAGTAGAAAAAGAAGACAAGGGAGACAAGGGGGATAAGGTAGACAAGGGAGAAAGCACAAAACCAACCACTAAAATCCAAAATCCATAGACGCGCCTTCTTCGGCTTCTCAAAGAGTAATCCAAAATCCAAAATCGATTGACCCTTGACGATTGACCCTTGACGATTGACCATTGAGGATTGACCATTAACTATTAACAAATGTCAGGTAAAAACATTCTCTTTTTAGTTCTATTGCTGTTTATTCCGGTTTCTGTGGCGGCTCACTTTCTACAGTGGGGAGATTTAATAGTTTTCATTGCTGCTGGATTAGCAATTTTACCTCTAGCTGCTTGGATGGGAACAGCAACAGAAGAAATCGCTGTAGTAGTAGGCCCTACTTTAGGAGGATTATTAAATGCTACTTTTGGTAATGCCACAGAATTAATTATTGCGATCATTGCCCTGAAAGCAGGATTAGTAGACGTAGTCAAAGCCAGTATCACCGGCTCAATTATTGGCAATTTGCTATTGGTGATGGGTTTAGCGATGTTATTAGGCGGACTGCGTCATAAAGAACAGACATTTCAACCGATAGTAGCGCGGATGAACTCAGCTGCGATGAATTTAGCGGTGATTGCTATTTTATTGCCCACAGCAATGAACTTTACCTCGCCAGGAATTGGTGAAAAAACCCTGCAAAATCTTTCTTTAGCAGTAGCTGTTGTCTTAATCCTGGTTTATGCTTTGACACTGCTATTCTCGATGAAAACTCACTCCTATCTTTACGATGTTGGTGTAGCAGAAACAGAAGCATTGGAAGTGAATAATCACAAACCTAATATTTGGTTGTGGAGTGGGGTGTTGTTGGTATGTACCCTCTTAGTAGCAATAGAATCAGAACTACTAGTAGATTCTCTAGAAGTAGCCACCTCTCAGTTAGGCTTGACAGCATTATTTACAGGCGTGATCCTTGTTCCGATTATTGGCAATGCTGCTGAACATGCTACAGCTGTAACTGTGGCCATGAAAGATAAAATGGATCTTTCCCTTTCCGTAGCGGTGGGATCAAGTATGCAGATTGCTCTGTTTGTTGCTCCCGTGTTAGTGATTGTAGGGAAATTTTTCGGTCAACCAATGGATCTAGATTTTAGCCCCTTTGAATTGGTGGCCGTAGCTGTATCAGTATTAATTGCAAATTCTATTAGTTCTGATGGTAAATCAAATTGGTTAGAAGGCACGTTACTTTTAGCGGCTTATATACTTTTGGGATTTGCTTTTTACTTCTACCCAGTAGTTGGTGCGATGAGTTAGAGACAGGACTAACGCAAATAATAACCGAAACTATGATTTTCACAGTAGGGGCAATTGATGAATTACCTCTACTGTGTATAGTTTTGTATAAGTCTTCAAAGAATTGTGGGTAATCGGTGATCAGTAATAAAAATGCGAATCATCTATCACTAATTACCGAAATAGTGTCAGTGAATAAATGAAGGGTCAGACCCCCCAAGCCCCTAAAAACTTGGCTCAACAAAGAGATTGAGCTACTTGGTAGCAAATAACAATTGCACCAACTTAAATTTTATCTTAACAGTATTAAATTTAAAATTTAAGTGTAGGAATAATAAAGTATACTATGGTTTACATCTTTTTGTTTTTTTTGTTTGAAATGGCTTGATATTACACATACATTCACTCTATCTGAATTTCACTGATATTTTTATTTGCCATCTATCAAAGGAGGCTATTCTGAATATCGCACCGATTTTTTTGAAGAAAATAACTAAATTTTTTAGTTATAAATACGCACTATTCCGGAGGATTAACTGTTTGGTGTGTGAAAGAAAATATGGGCGTTAGTAAAATGAAATACAATGAGTGATATGGGTCTACTGATAACAGGCATGTTAACAACAGGACAACCTTCTTTGCCTAATACCCAGGTGAATTCACCGATTCAGCTAGACAATGACATAAACAAGTCAGAAGAAAATCAGTTATCTGAGGTTGTTCCTACAAATCAAATCACACCACCTGAATTCATCGCAGAGGATAAGCAGGTTTCTGTGATATCGCCAGCGATCGCACCAGATGTACTGGATGGTCATCATCAAGTTCAAACTCTCAAACAAAAACTGCAAGACTTTGATAAATCCAGAGATTCCCCAGTTGTAACAGAAGATACTGTTACAGATAGTATTGATGGCTCAAATGTACAGCCAGAGTTCAGTTCCATTTCTGAAGGGACAACAACTGACAACAATTTTTCACTTGCTTTTATTTCCACAACTCAAGCTCAAGATATAAGTAAATATACTGCCGTTCCACCAAAATCTGTTCACCACCAGCCTCAATATATTGCAGGGGGACTTACACAACCGCCTCGTGTCAGAAAGAAACAACCCACAAATAATATACGGGTAACAAAATTTGCCCAGGCTAGTCCGGCTTTACCAATTCTCGGTTTTGGTAATAGGGGTGATGCCGTCAGAGTGTTACAACGGGTGTTACGATTTAACGGTTATACTGTGCAAGTGGATGGAATTTTTGGTGCTTTAACAGAATCTGCTGTCAAAGCTTTTCAAAATCGCCGAAATTTAGTTTCAGATGGAATAGTCGGTCAACAAACTTGGCGAGAGTTAACAAGGTAGTTCGTTGTCAAATGTTTTTTACTAACTACCCTTGACTATCGACCATTGACCAATTATCTATACTTATGATTTTCTAATAATTGTTGTGCTCTAGGCTTGTAAATTAAGTAAAACAAAGCTTCTATATAACGCAACAAATCCTCTCGATTTTGTTTAGAAATAAAGTTCCAGAAACCATAAATCCGTGCTAACGATAGCAGTTTATGACTATGAATTTTCCAAGTATAGGTGCTGTAAACTCGTTTGATGGCTTGTTGAGAAATTTCATACCAGTAATTTGGATTTTGCTCACATTTAATGACAAAATTCAAAATTTTTGTGGCTGTTTCCTCTAAATGTGTGGGGTTGATGTAAAAGCCATTGACGTGATCCTGAATAGTTTCCAAAGGCCCACCAAACTGAGTCGCAAAAGTAGGTAATCCTGAAATCATTGCTTCTAATATTGTTAAGCCAAAGGCTTCAAATAAAGCAGGTTGCACAAAGATTCCCTGGTGGTCAGCAATAACACGGTAAACTTCTCCAGAATCCGCTTGAGATAGAAGTACACCCAACCAGCGAATTTTACCTTGGAGATTGTATTGCTCAATTATGCGGTAGAGTCTGACAATTTCTGCTCGTTCTTCGTTGTCAGTTGATTCCTCGACACGCAACTTACCCGCCACTAAAATTAAGTTGCAATGTTCCTGTAATTCTTGACTTTGACCAAAACATTCGGCTAAACCTGTAAGATTTTTAATTCGGTCAAGACGCGCCATTGAAAATAAAGGACGTTTGCTTGGGTCATCAAGCTTACCAAATATTTGGGCAGAATCTTCTAAAGTAAAAAGCATCTTTTCAACGCGTTGGCGATCGCTTTCTACTCGATCTTGAGTCCGACTGTAAGGGAAGAAGAAATTTTCGTTTACCCCTGGTGGTACAACATTAAATTTGGGACTAAATAATTCAATCCCATTGACCACATGGTACAAATCTGGCATGGTAAAGCACTTGTAAGATTCGTACTGTCCGATGCTATCTGGTGTCCCGACGATTTCTTGGTAAGTGCTGCTGATTACAAAGTTGGCTGCATTCATCGCCAATAAATCAGCAGTAAATTGTAATGAAAAATGATATTTATCTTCTAATTCTTGCCAGTAAAGATTGCTAAATAAGTATTTTGATTTTTCCAAAGCATGGGCAATTATACACTGAGTCACTCCCAAACGACGCGCTAGCAAAAATGCTACTAAATTTCCATCTGAATAGTTACCAATAATCAGATCTGGTCTACCTTGAAATTCTGCCAGTAGTTCTTTTTCAGCATCGATCGCGTAGGTTTCTAGATAAGGCCACAGTTCAAATCGAGAAATCCAGTTTTGTGTCATATTAGGATTAAATTCCCGCAAAGGTACACGTAATATCCAAGCATTTTCTGTCCCGTGAACCTTTTCTAAACGTTGATTACAAAGTGTATCCTCACTATTAGGGATGAGGCGCGTGAGAATAATTACTTTTGGCTGGACATTCAATCCCTCTAAGCCTGCTAATATAGCATCTTCTTGCAGCTGCGCTTCTAAATTTCTAGCTTGGTCGAGAACATACACAACTTGACCACCAGTATCAGGACGTCCCAAAACTCCTTCTTGTCCAAACCAACCGTGAGGAGACACCAAGATGATTCTAAAAATCATCGGGATGCGGGAAATAAAAGCTTCTAGGGTTTGGGGATCAGGAGAATCTATCAATTGGTCAAGCATTTCTAGAGTTTCCTGGACACGGGTAGCGGTATTACCCCAACCCGGTTCAAAGCCCATCGTTTGCAACTGGAACCGAAATTCTTCGTAGGGTTGTTGACTGGGGCGATCGCTAACTAAAGCGATCGCCGCTTTAATTTGTTGAGAAAGTTGCTGTTGAGACTGAATACGATGATTGATGAGTAGCTGGACGCCGTTATATTGGTGCAGACTCAAGAAAATAAATAAACTTTCTTGCCATTGCTGGGGGGCTTGGAATAGTTTACTAGATAGATAACGATTGAGTAATTGTACTCCCTTGCCGATATTTTTCGGGTCGCGCAGAACTGGAGAGTAGTCATAAAATGGGCCAAAATCCAACTCCAACAAGTCACCTTCGTTCGGATGAAAACGGTTGACTAAGCGATCTTGCAGATCCAAAAGTTCCTGCAAACTCATCGGTTCAATATTCAAATCAGCCGTCAGTCGATAAATTTCTTGAGTAGCAATTTTGGGACGAATAATCAAACACAAGCTGGAAATATCTTTAATAATTTCTTGAGTGTAATAGATGAGCTTACTTAAATGTGATGAAGTGCTAAAAAGCTCAGTTTTTTGATATTTACTACAATATTCGCTGTATATATTCAATATGTCATTCCGCAGTAGATATTTTTTGTCTTGTTGTCGTAATTCACTCAAAAAGCAACGTAAATCATTTTTTTCTTCACTTTCGAGGACTGCTTGAATTAATTCAGACATATAACTACCAGAATCTAACAGCAAATATTTGATTTGAAATCTGTTTTTGAATTCAGCATTGAACTAGGAAACAGTAGTATTTTTAGAGATATCTTAATTAGTCTGATTTTGCACTCTCACTAAAGACATAGTGTCATATAGCATTCCTAAATTATTCGTGAGAAATAATATCCCCGACTTAGCAGGAGTTGTCGGGGATCTAAGCTCTGCGATTTTCACAAATCATACTAGGATTGCTATATTTATTTATGAATGTTTATTGCAACAAAAGTTAATTTATTCGATATTAAAGTTCTTCTCAATTTAAACATCAGTGAACATAAATCAAGTTTTTTATGATACGACCGATTTACCCAGTTCACTTATTTATAATAACAGCATGAGAATAAAAATTTGGGTGGATGTATTATGAGTGAACAAACACACCAAGCAACACAAGATCATAGTGTAGGCAACATCATGATCATCTCTTTGCTTGCCTTGTGCGGGCTAACTGTCATATTTCTACTAGGAATTTTTTAGTTGGGATTCAAAAATTTTGGATTTTTTAAAATTAATTTTCAAACAGCAGTCTAGAAGTTATCAATAATTGGACTGCTGTTTTGCATTATTTAGTTGTTGGTTGTTGGTTGGAACTACTAACAACTCATAATTAAAAACTTTAAAAAACAAAAAGCGCTTGGGAGTGTTGCCGTGTTTCCACCCCAGGCGCTTTTTGTTTTACACTTGCTCCTCACACACAATTAAAAGATATCACTACTTTTTAATGATGACAAGTACTTAAGATAAAAAATTTTTCTCTTCAATAATTTGCCATTAAAAAAGCGCTTGGAGTGTTACCACGTTGCCACTCCAAACGCTTTTTACTTCAAACTTACTCCTCACACACAATTAAAGATTAACACTGTGTTTATCTATCTACCAGCATAATATAGACACTTTGGCAAGTGTAACATCCTACTTGAGATAGATTAATGTAAAAAGTGACGTATGCCAGTGAAAACCATCACTAAACCAAGCTCATTTGCAGCTTGAATCGAATCTTGATCTCGCAAACTTCCACCGGGTTGCACGATCGCCATAATTCCCGACGCCGCCGCAGTTTTTACAGAATCATCAAAGGGGAAAAATCCATCACTAGCAAGAACTGCACCTTTAGCTTTTTCACCAGCTTGTTCAAGGGCTATTTTCACCGAACCAACGCGGTTCATTTGTCCTGCACCAACACCTAGAGTTGTGCGATCGCTACTGACAACAATGGCATTAGATTTAACATGTTTGCAAACTTTCCATGCAAACAGTAATTCTGCTAATTCTGTGGGTGTGGGTTGACGTTCGGTGACGATTTGCCATTGACTAGTATCGGCGACAATATCATCTGAAGCTTGGATAAGGAAACCACCAGCGATCGCTTTGACTGTTTCTTTTGGGCCACTACTTAAATCTGGTAGAATCAAAACTCGTACTTTCGACTTCGCAGCCAGAATTGCTTTCGCCTCCTCTTCACATCCTGGTGCGACTACGCATTCTAAAAATGTTTTCGTTAACTCACCTGCTGTTGCAGCATCAATGGGACGGTTGAGGGCAACGATACCACCAAAAGCAGACACAGGATCAGCATTGAAGGCTTTTTGGTAAGCTGCGGTGATCGTGCTGCCTTGAGCTGTACCACAGGGGTTAGTATGTTTGATAATCGTGGCAGCCGGACTATCAGTGAATTCAGCGATGATGCGCCGTGCTGCTTCTAAATCAACTAAGTTATTGTAACTGAGTTCTTTCCCTTGCAGTTTAGTAGCAGCAGCCCAACCTATTGGGTTAGCACCAGTTTGATACCAAGCTGCACTTTGGTGGGGGTTTTCGCCGTAGCGCAAAGATTGTAGTTGTTTACCAGAAATAGTGAATGTTTCTGATTGAGTTTCATTTTGTTGTGTTTTGAACAGATAAGATGCGATCGCTTGATCATAACTAGAAGTATGCAAAAATCCTTTCAAAGCACACTTTTGGCGAAATTCAAACGATGGTTCTGTGTGTTGGCGTAATTCCTGCAAATACTCGTCGTATTGGGAGGGATCACACAACACCGTCAAATGGGCAAAGTTTTTTGATGCTGCCCTCAGCATAGCAGGGCCACCAATATCAATTTGCTCAATTGCTTCTGCTAACGTGACATCGGGTTTAGCAATAGTTTCCTCAAAAGGATAGAGATTTACCACTACTAAATCTATCGGACGAATTTGGTTATCTGCCAAATCCGTCATATCTTGCGGAATATCCCGACGCGCGAGAATTCCTCCGTGAATGCGCGGATGTAGAGTTTTAACACGACCACCTAATATTTCTGGTGAGCCTGTGTAATCTGCAACTTTTTTAACTGGTAGTTCTGCATTTTTGAGAGTTTGAGCAGTACCACCACTACTAATTAACTCAAAATCAAATTCTTCTACTAAACTACGAGCAAGTTCAATTAGCCCAGTTTTATTTGATACACTCAACAGTGCTAGACGCGCCATAATTCCCCAGTTTTCTTTGATTAAGACAAGTCAGAGCGATTAGCCTCGAAATAAATTCCCAGACTAAAAGCAAAAGTCGGCTTCAGCCGACTAGTGGTCTATCGCATTAATTTTGCTGGGCTACAAGATCCCCGACTTCTTCAAGAAGTCGGGGATCTGACCCCTCACAACTTCTCATAACTTTTGCGAAAGACCACTAGGAGGTTTTGATTAATTGTTATATTCTCTAATATTTGCAGCTTAGAACATAGCCAGCTTTGCGTGAGTTGAATTCATTAACAAGTCAGTTCGTAGTGTAGACGCGGTAGCGGCTACCTACGGAACCCACTGCGTGTGTACCCAAAGGGTACGCTTAAGCGCTCATAAAGGACTAAAGTCCACCCTACGGGAAGCCACTGTTACAAGTGTCTACACTACAAACCCTTCACACTATGCGATCGCCAACTAAATTAAGGGTGAGCGATCGCTCACGACAGAGTTTGTATTTAATAATAGCGGCATAGTAAACAATCCCCAGGCTAAACCCGTCACCAACCCAAACAAAGTTACAACATAATTATTAAAATTCCACCACCCTAACACCTCTGCGGCTAACTCCAACGGATAAGCCATCATCAACACACTTGTAAATGCTGCACCACTCCAACCATATTGATGCAGCCAGTAAAAACCTTTACCACCAGTTAGCCCACACAACAACCGAGTTAACAGCAAACCCGTAACCGTTCCGTAACAACGCATACATACAGCCATGAGAAACGGTGACGCCAAACTCAATCCCATCTCTGGTTGTGGACAAACATGACGACCCATGAAATAAATAATTTCCGCAATTCCAGGTAAAATAAACCACCCAGAGTCGGCCAAAAATGGAGCAGCAAGTGGCCCTATTACCATCCCTGCTAACAGAAAATCAACAAAAAAACTCACCCAATTAATTTTTAATCTTCTAGCAAAAGCAACTCCTTGCATCTCTCTTCCCTTTGTGTGCTTTGTGGTTTGTTGATATCATAAAACTTAACAAAGCCCAAAAAATAAAGGTGGGGGTATAGCCCACCTGATATTGAAAATATTGAAAATAGGACTTACGCACACTCTACGAATTCTTGGCGTTCTACCTTATGGAAGCCGCTTGCGCGTCTAAGGCGTCTTGGCGATTCCATAAATTAAGGATTTGGGAAATTTTTGCGTAAGTCCTGGAAAATAGAAAAAGTTGACTTTTCCTACGCCATCTTCGCAGTATAAGGACTTGTCAACTTATCTAACTGCTGGGTCAACAAACTCAGGAATAATCCCACATCTGTCACTACACCCAGTGATTCAATCGAACCTCGATCGCTTAACTTTGTCACTACTGCTGGGTTAATATCTACACAAACCATCTTCACACCCGCAGGCGTCATATTACCCACACCAATAGAATGCAGCATTGATGACAACATCAAAATCATCTCCGCACCTTTGAGTAGTTCGGCGTATTTTTCTTGCGCCTTAATTAAATCCATTTGGGTATCGGGTAAGGGGCCATCATCCCGAATTGAACCAGCTAGACAGAAAGGAACATTATTTTTTACACATTCATACATGACACCATTGTTAATTACCCCAGCTTCTACAGCTTTGGCAATACTACCGTAACGCCGGATGGTGTTGATGATCTTTAAGTGGTGACGGTGTCCACCGCGTACTGCTACACCCCGCTTCATATCGACACCGAGGGAAGTACCCATGATTGATTGTTCGATGTCGTGAACTGCGATCGCATTTCCTCCCAACAGCGCTTGTACGTATCCTTCGCGAATCAGTCGTGATAGGTGTTCACCACCACCAGTGTGAATCACTACTGGGCCAGCAGTGACAACAACTTTACCACCCGCATCACGAATTTTACGTAGTTCCCAAGCCACCTGTTCAACGACTAATTCCACACGTCGTTCGCTGGAAACCCCTGCCGACATAAAGCTGAATTCTTCAGCATTGCGTTTTTCCCGTGATTCGGTTTTGCGAATGGTGCGGATACCTTGGACATCGACAACTACATGATCACCAACTTCTAAATCACGTAAGATTTTACACCGTGCTATCAAACCTTGGGGAGTTTGGGAAATCGCGATCGCTCCGTCCATGCGTTGATTGTGTACCGTCACCCACTCACCATTAATCCGGATCTCGGTGGGATAAATTGTGCTGACATAGAAATCATCGGGAGCGACACCAGGCATGATCACTGGTTCTAGCTTGACATCTCGCTCATCTTGCGGTAAATCTACTGCACCCAAATCAATAAGTTGCGAGATGATTTCTTCCATCACCTCATGAGAGGGAGCCGATACCTTGACCTCTGCGGCTGAGGTACTTTGTCGTTGTTCTCCCAAGTTAAAGTTGAGAACCTGGAAGCTACCGCCGTTATCTACTATCAAATCCAAAGCCCGGTTAATCAAGCCAGCATCAAGCAAGTGTCCTTCCATACGGAGGATGCGGCTTTCTACTGACACATTAGCATGAAGTTCTTCTCTAACTGGTTCTGTTGCCCGCAGAGTCAAACATTTGGCTGCACCCCCCGCTTTGAGAAATTCTGTCAGTGGTGTTTCAATAATTTGGAAACCCACATTCACCAGACGTTCCTTGAGGGGATCGCTAGCTTTGTTCATAATCACGATGCGATCCACATTCACCGCATTACAGGCGAAATTTACCGCATCAGCCTCAGCGATCGCTATCCGCTTTTCTGGCGCTACTCGCATTTCAATTACACGATTGGAGTAGGAATCAAAAGCCGCCGGATAGTAGAGCAAATAACCATCTGTTAATGGACAAAAACAAGTATCTAAGTGATAGAAGCGATCGTCTATCAACCGCAGGGATAACACTTCAATATCCAGCCATTTTGCCAGATAGGGATGAGAATCTAACTCTGAACGGAAGCCGTATCCCGCCCATAGCCAGCGTCCTTCCCGATCCAAAAGCGCATCACCCGCTCCCTCAAACGGCAAATCTTTGGGTAATTCATAGACTTTGTAGCCGTTTGCCTCAAACCATTGCTTAAAATACGGTTCTTCTCCTTGACGCTCTTTATGCAAAAAGCGACTTAAAACTACTGTATCTCCCAACACCAGACCAGCATTAGCCGTGAACACCATATCTGGCCAGCCCTGTTGGGGTGGCACTAAATCTACAATCGCGTGTTCTTTGAGGATGTGATAAAGTTGATGCCACTGCTGCACGGCGCGATCGCGCGATGACTTATGAATATTCCCCTCCATCCAGGGATTAATTACATAGTCCACATCGTAGTGGTCAGGCGGACACATCAAATAGCGAATCTGGGAAGTCATAAAAAATGTCACAAGCGTATAGATGCGGTAGTCTCTCTTGAATACTAATTGTTGCTGAACCGATTCTGCAAAAATTGATACTAATTTTATACCTTTTGATAGTTGAACAATATCAAAAAGCTTCTTTCTATTCTATATATCCGTAGACACACAAGATGAATTTTTGATACCTAAAATGTAGAGTCAGCAAAATAAAGAATAAATGAGTTTTATACGGATTTAATCATTTAAACAGACCAAATTCCTAGTAACTAGACGACTGAAGCTAGTACAGAAAAACCAAAAACACAAGAAAAAATTTGCTCCCTTGTCCTCCTTGTCTCCCTTGTCCCTCTTGAAAGTATTGAACTATATGATGTTGGAAGTGAAAAAATATTCTTAAATGCTGCTGCTCATCCAAGTTATCGTGTGTGTCTTGCTAGTAATTATTGTGGGTACTTGGCTATCGCGGAGTGCCGATATTATTGCTGAAAAGACGGGGTTAGGACGTAGTTGGGTAGGTGCAATTTTACTTGCTGGTGCTACTTCCTTGCCAGAATTGGCAGTTGGTATCAGCGCAGTAGTTGTATTTAACGCGCCGGATTTAGCAGCAGGTGGTATCTTTGGCAGTTGTTTGTTTAACCTATTTATTTTAGCGCTGTTAGATATTGTGACTGGGCCAGATCCATTGTTGCGACGAGCGCAAATTAGCCATGCTCTAGCGGCGGGGTTAGGATCTTTATTGCTTGGTATTGCAGCAGCTGGAATTCTGCTAGGTCAAAGAAACAATAATTTAATGCTGGGCTGGGTTGGTATTCCTAGCATTGTGTTGTTTGTGTTGTATTTAATTAGCGCCCGGATCATTGCTCAATTTGAGTTACGACGCCGTGCTGAAGTGCTAGAACAGGAAGTGGAAGTTTTTCAATACGAACATATCAGCCGCCGACAGTCATATATAATATTTGCTTTGCTAGCATTGGCAATTGTGGTATTGGGAGTGTGGCTAGCAGCATTGGGCGATCGCATTGCCACAGTTACAGGGTTAGGTCAAAGTTTTATTGGAGCGTTATTACTAGCAGCCACCACTTCATTACCAGAAGTCGTCGCCGGAGTTGCAGCAGTTCGACTGAATGCAGTAGATCTAGCAGTATCAAATGTATTTGGCTCGAATATTTTTAATATGGGCATCTTGAGTATCTATGACCTAACTTACTTACAAGGTGATTTGTGGTCGAACGTCAGTTCTGTGCATATCTTCACCGCGATTGTGGCAATGATGATGACTTCAGTGGCAATAGTAGGGCTAATTTACCGTGCTGCACGTCCGTCAAGAATATATATCACCTGGGATGGAATGGCATTGATATTGCTATACATTGGCGGAATGTATGTTATTTATCGCAGTTAATTGGGTAACGGGGATTAGGGATTCTCCTCTGGAGAATCCCTAATCCCCGATCCCTAATCCCCAATCCCCATTCCTATAACCAATTCCCCACTAAAACGTAGGGCGCCCAAAAGTAGGGAATCTCATATTGATCTATCAAATCTAATTGAGCGCGCTGGAGAGCTTCAGCTTTGGTAAGTTTCGGGTCTTCTAACTCTTTATAGAATTTAATCATGAGGTCAGCTGTAGACTTATCATCAACAGACCACAAAGTTGCTAATGTACTGCGTGCGCCTGCTCGGACTGCGATCCCAGCAAGTCCTAATGCGGCTCGCTTGTCTCCCACAGCAGTTTGACAAGCACTCAACACCAGTAATTCAATAGCACGAGATTTACTAGAGTTACCTAAACGCAATAATTGGTCAAAATTCTTGACTTTTAAAAGTTGCTCCCAAGTCAGAATAAAAGTGTTCTCGGCATTAGAACTAAACTCACCATGAGTTGCGATGTGAATAACATTATATGATGCCTCTTTGATTTGATAACGTACATTGTCTTCTGTAAAATTCTGATTGAGAAGTCGTTTATGTTTAGGTATTACTGACTGAATTTTATCCAATTCATCTTTCACATTTTTGAGAGGAGCAAAGGAGCGCTTTTCAAATTCGCGTTCTTGACTCACTCCAGCAGTTAAAGCATAAATTTTTCTTCTTTGTAAAGGCTTGGGATCAACTAGCTGTAAACCTGGAGCCAGAGCAACAGCATATTTTTGGATTAAAAAATTTTTCTCTTTGCTATCATAAAGAACAGCGATTGGAATATTTCGCAAAGAACCATCTAAAACGAATACCAATGTTTTGATATTCATCTCTACCAATTTATTTTCTCGTGGTTTAATCAACCAGTCATATACTTGCCCTGAGTATTTTTTCACATTATTAATTTCGTTGGGTTCTGCGATCGCTTGCTGTAGTTGCTCTAGGTTTTCTTCAATTTCATTCGCTTGTTTCTTAATTGTGTAGTGTTCAAGTTCACTATTATTTGGCAACTTGAGAATAATTTCGAGACGATCTTTTAAAATAATTGGATAAATGACTGCGGTTTGAGAACCAGTTTTATCAACCACTTCATCAATATTTTTAGTTGAAGGTTGCAAACACGCTTGTCGAAAAAAGTTTTCTAGTTCTGTGAACTGTAAAGCTTCAATGACAGTACGGGCTTTTTGTAAATTTTTTTGACTAACTTGTCCGCTCTGATCTTGGAGTTGCAAAAGTAAATCTACATATTGGCGATAGACAGGTTCGACATTATCCCGAAAAGAAAACTGCACATCTGGGTTGAGGGCAACTAAATCATTACGAAGAGATTTAAGGGTATTATATGCTTGCTCGTAGGATGCGATCGCCCTTGCAATGTCGTTTTTCATTTTAAAAATGTATCCTAGTTGCCATTGCCACAAATAAGCAATATCCCCCATTCGCATACTCAGAGCTATTTTTAATCCCTCCTCAGTCAGCTTTTGAGCATTGTCAGAATCTTTTGTTTCTAAATACACTCCCCCCAAAGCACCCAAGGCGTAAGCTTCTGAACGTTGATCATCAATACTTCTAGCTTGTTTAATTGCTGTTGCTAAATTTTGAGCAATGTCTTTCCATCCAAGTATATCTACGTTGGTGGCTTGTTTTAAATGTACTAAACTCAGAGCGAAGTTAATCCGAGCAAAAATTGCTGTTTGGTTGAGCGGAATTTGGTTTAATCGAGTTTGGATATCAGTATATAATTGCTGTGCTTGTGACCAATTGTGCATTTCTAGCAATACAGTTAATTGATTGAGTTTTGCCTGAAGTTGCACAACTGGTGAGTTAGATACAGTAGCCGCCTGCTCATAAAATTGGACAGCTTGTTGATAAGATTTAGAAGCCTGCTTAGAGATCGAATGATTGGGATCAGAGGTGACGTAGCCTAAAGGTGTGGATCGTTCTCCGTTAATAGCATTTTGTTGATTGCTAGCACTATTACCGAAACCACGTTGAATGTTACCTAAGCTGATCAAAGTTTCTGCTAATTGCTCAGGATATTGCAATTTTTCAGCCAAATCACGACTGTCCTGCAAAGATTGTTTAGATTTATCTAACTCACCAACTAATTGCAGAACATCACCCAGACTGCGGAGGAGAGTTATTTTCATTTCAGAATCTGGTTGTTTCTTAACAGATTTCACCAGTTCCTGTAAGTTTGTACGTGCTTGCAGGTAAAGCCCCAAAGTTTGTTCAGCTTGAGCAAGATTAATTAAGCTCCGAATTTTACCAACTTCATCACCTAATTGCGTGTAAATCTTAACTGATTGTTGCCAACTATCTAAAGCTTCTTGGGTTTTACCTAATTCTAATAGCAGATTTCCCTGAATTTCTAAACTTTGGGCTAACAGTTGTGGATTCCGATTAGTTTTGAGGATTTCTAAACTTTTTAGTATATAACTATACGAAGTTTGTATCTGTCCGAGTTGCTTCACAACTAAAGCAAGATTGCTCAACGCCATAGCTTGCCCTAGCTGATCTCCACTAGTTTGGAAAGCTTCTATTGCCTGTTGTAAAATCTTGATTGCTAGAGTGTAATTTCCAGCTTCATAGAGTTTTTGAGCTTGTGCAATTAAAGATTGAGCATTTGACTGATGAGAATTACTCTTTGCTTGAGCCAAAGGAAGAGCAAATTGTATACCGGGGTTGAAATTAAACTCAAAAATAACCAAAAGTGCAGTCATCAAAGCAAGAAAGCATCTTTTCAACCACCTGTGAATGTAAAGATAACGTCTATTCATATGAAGTTCGGATAATTAGTTATACTTTCCACAGTCATTGCACCCCACCCCTTAATCCTCTCAAGGGTAGGTATTTTGTATTTAGTCATTTTTTGATTATTTCAGCCGATTTAAAAATCCTGAAATGACCAAACCACGTTAAACAGTTGAGAAAATTCTCAACTATTTTCGAGATTCTAAAAAACCTACCCTTGAAAGACCCCTTAATCCCCTCCCCGCCTGCCTACGGTGTACACACAAATCTAGGTTGAGCGCATCTTTATCGCCTCGGAATTTATTCCGAGTCTCATAGCGCAAGTCCTCTTAAGAGGACTCAAAAAAAAGTTTGTTC
>NZ_AJLJ01000069.1 GCF_000317245.1 Fischerella muscicola SAG 1427-1 = PCC 73103 | reverse complement strand
TCCACTTTAGTGGACTTAAGCTATTAGCCTGGAACTTTAGTTCTAGGCGGGATATTGGTTCAGCTTGAAGATTTTCGACTTGAGTTGTGTGTACACCGTAGCCCCGCCTGCGGGGAGGGGTGGTTTTGACGTTAGACAAAACCAGGGTGGGGTTCTTTGGGAATTATAAGTAATCAAGCGAACCTGATATAACTCCTTAAACCCATTTAAAGTGGGTTTTTGCTATGAGCCAGCTATTTATTTGAGGGCGGGAGATTGGGATAATGAAATCCATCGAACTCACGTTAATTCAATCAAACTTGACACTCTGTTTCTGAAAATTTCGCGCTCTACATGTTAGTTGGACAAGATGCGGGATTTGGCCAAGGACTTACAGGCGTAGTATTTGCTGCAACTAAAACCACTTCCCCAGATTTATCAATTACCCAACCTGTAGCCTCGACAATCTGATTTGGGGTTGAGGACTTGGCTATTGACTCGCCTCCTGTTGCGATTTCCCGATTATCAAGACGCACCCAAGGCATCTGTACAGTATTTTGAGTGCGGAATACTTCATTTGGCAAGAATGGCAAACCACCACGTTCATTGACAACAAACCTATTTTCTTTATCTGTGGGACAAGCTTGGGCAATTTGTTTTGTGGCGTCGATGGGAATATTTGGTAGTTCTACTAAGCCAGAACTGGGATCAACACCCTCGATGTTGATTTGGACATTACCATTTAACTGAGAATTTGCGCCAGTGGCAGTTATATCACTTAAAGATGTGGGTTGTGGACGAAACTGCGTACCAAAAACAGCTTGAGTATTGATGGTGACATTACCGCCTCGGAAGTCTCTAGAGTTGGCACTAATGTCACTGTTTTCTTGAGGGATTGCAACTAAACTGTCTGTATCAATATTGATATTGCCACCAGTGACATTGCTTCCTGTGGCATTGGTGGTGATGGCACTGCCACGACGTAGGATTAAAGTCCCAGAATGCAGGTTGATATTTCCTTGTCCGCCTGTAGTTGTAGCAGTGAGTTTGCTTTGGTTGTCCAGCAGTAGGTCGTCAACTGTAATATTAAGGTTGCCTCCCCTACCTGAGCCGAGACTGTTGGCATTAATTTCTGCTCCATTATCGACAGTCAACTTGCCTGTGTTAATTCTCAAATCACCCGCACTACCAGGCCCTTCACTTCTAGCTAGTAGAATGCTGGGAACAACTTGTCCATTTCGACCAATAGCAGAACCAGTCACTGTTACAGATTTTGAGGCATTGATATCTAATCTTCCTGCCTGTCCTCGACTGCCGTCAACAGCAGCAACTGAGATGCTAGCACCGTCTTTGACGACTAAGCGCTGAGTGTTAATGATTAAATCCCCACCTTTACCTGTGGGTGGTGTGAAGAGGGGTTGGGCATTTACAGTCTCGGCAAGCAAACCACTGGGGATATTAACAGTATCTGTTACTATTTGACCATTCGCATTAAATCTGGTACGAGGTATCACTATTAAATCACTAGCTTCCACGAATTCAGAGGCATCCACTATCACAGTCCCCCCATTGCCAGCACCAAGGGTAGAAGTTGATATTTGTCCACCATCACGAAGAATTAAGTTTTTGGTGGAAATCTTCACTGTTCCGGCATTCCCAGCATCTTTGTTAGGACTAAAACTGCGAACACTGAGGCGAGAGTAATCTCTACCTCCCAGTACTTGCACAGATTCTGATGCATTTACTGTTAAATTTCCTCCTGAACCAGAAATAAAAGTAGATGTCTCTATGACTCCACCATCACGGACAATTAACTGCTTTGTTGTGATTATTATGTCACCAGCTGTTCCAGTCGCTCTACTAAAAGTACTTAACTGGCTAGGAGAATCCAGACTGGAACCACTTACTTCTACAGATTCGGACGCCGTAATTGTTAGAGGTTGACCTGGTTTATCTCCTATGGTGCTTCCTCCAACCTGTGATGCATCAGTAATCGCAATATTTCTACCATGCAACTGTATAGCTCCATTGCCTTTACCAGTTGTAAAAATATTAGCGGCTTTGGATATTTGCATATCTTGGAAATTCTGCACGCCATCGTATCCCAAAGCCCAACCTTCAGGGACGGGAGTTAAGCTGACAAAACTGTTAGGAGCAACACTTCCTATATCAATTCGTCCTGCGGGTGCTGTTAGTGTGCCGCCCTTAACTGATACATCACCACCCAACATTGCTAAAGTTTGATTAGGAAGAACTTGTAAATTCGACCCTTCTATTTGGATTGGTTGAGCAGTTTGCCCATATTGCAAACCGATGGGGAGGTTGACAGTTAGTAATGGCGTTGATTGGGGATTAGTGGCACTGAATTGAGTACCATCGGCAAAGTTGATACTATGGGCTGTACTGGCGACAAAAGAACCGTTGATGTTTAGTGAGGCATTTGGGCCAAAGATAATACCACTGGGATTAATTAAAAAAAGGTTGGCAGAACCGTTAGTTTTAATCAATCCGTCGATGTTTGAGATTGAGCCTCCCGTCACACGGTTAATGATGTTTTTCACATCTAAGTCATTGGCGAAAGCAGCTGAACCACCTGTTGGTACGGAAAATTCTTGAAAGCTATGAAAAAGGTTGCTGCCAACTTTATTACCGTTCGTAATATTAAAATCTCGGTTATTGGTAGTTGTAACCTGGGTTGATAAAGTCCCATCTGAGGAAACTTGTGCCTGAATCAAATCGGTTTTAATCAGAAAGCATAGGGAAACTAAACTAGCTATGCAAAAATGCTGATTCCGCTTTTTCATAAACAATTTATGAATTAGGAATGATCTGATTTAGCATAAACAAATCATTTGTTGATAGTCAGTAAGCAGAAACATTGTGAAAATGCTACTTATATGCTTGTGCCGATATAGAGATGTAGTAATGCTACATCTCTATAGCAATCCTAATTGAGTTGTGAGAAAACACTCAATCCCAGATCCCCGACTTCTTAGAGAAGTCGGGGATCTCGCCTCTCACGAATGATTTAGGATTGCTATATATGTGCTAGTAATGACAAACAATCTTTTCAAAAAATACCCAAAGGGTAGCGTGCGTTATGGCGGAACGCCTAACGCACCGCCAATTCTCACAAATCATATAGAATTGCTATGAAATTTAGGTATTAATTTAAACGGGTTTAGTTTAAGCATATATTTTGAGATGATTTGTGATGAGAAACATCACGGTTTAGCGTTTAACACACTATTAGATAAAGTGGTGCGTTACGGCTTTAGCCTAACGCACCCTACCTTAATATTTATTAATTTATAGCTAATTTATGTCAGTTTTAACATGGTACGCACACACCGTGTGAAATATATCCAGCAGCACCACCCGGACATGGTACGTTGCATCCATTTAATTTAATGGGGTTCATTTTTGTTTTGTCCAAGATATCGCTAGCCTTTGGCTGTGCTACTGAGGCTTGATTTGTTTCTTTTGGTGTAACTTTAACTACTTCTGATGTAGTTACTTCTGATGGGGTTGTTGGTGTTGCAACTTTTAGTTCATCAGCCATTGCAACAGAGCTAAACATCATCAAAAATGAGATAAAGATACCGATTACCAATGATATTGTGCGTTTCATAGTTCTATTTTCGGTTGAGATATAAACATTTGGGTTTGCCCCTTAAATAACACCAATATCAATCGATATATTTCCTGATAAGTTGGGAAAAATAATCTAATTTGTTTGATATTGTTCTAATACTTACGTTTTGTATGTAGTTGATGGTTATTAGCTATAAAATAGCTACTTGTATCACAAGTCCGTTTTGTGAAATCATGAGTCCGTTTTGTGAAATCATGAGTCCGTTTCGTGAAATCATGAGTCTGTTTCGTGAAATCACGAGTCCGTTTTGTGAAATCACGAGTCTGTTTTGTGAAATCATGAGTCTGTTTCGTGAAATCACGAGTCCGTTTCGTGAAATCATGAGTCCGTTTCGTGAAATCATGAGTCGGAATTGAACGATCGCAACTGATGCAAATTCTTCAAAATACACTTACCTGAGATTGAGCCATAACGACGCGATCGCGTCCGGTTTTTTTGGCTATGTATAAAGCTGTATCGGCGGCTTTAATCACTGCTGCACCTGTTAAACCATGTTCTGGATACATGGCTACTCCCAATGACAAATTAATGCAGCCAAGTTTCTGACGTTGATGCTGGAGATCTAAAAGTTTTACTGTTTGGCGAATGCGCTCGGCTCTGTCTTGACAAACTTCTAAAGAACTTTCTGGTAAAATCAACATTATTTCTTCGCCCCCATACCGACAAGCAATATCAGCTTTGCGAATTTGTTTTTTCAAAAATCCACCGAGTTCGCGCAACACATCATCACCTGCTTCGTGACCAAATTTATCATTAAAGCTTTTAAAATGATCAACATCCATCATGATAATACCCACGTGTTTGTGGCTGCGTTCGGCGCGGCTGATTTCTCGTTCTAGAGATTCTTCTAAGTAGCGGCGATTAAATAAACCTGTGAGAGGATCACGAATACTCTGCTGTTGCAAAGCTTCAGTGAGTCGTAAGTTGGCTAAAGCCAATGCTACACGTTCCGCAACCGCAGAAGCTAGTTGTTGTTTAGCTGCGGTGAGTTGTCCTTTTTCTGGAGAATGGAAATGCAGCATACCCAAAGCTTCACCCTGAGCCATCATTGGTACACAAAGGGCTTCGCCTGTAAATGATTCTTCGATGTGGCTACAGTGTAAACTCTGTTGATCAGATGTGGAAAGATGCGATCGCCCCCGTCGCAAAGCCCAACACTGCTTGGCTGAAAATACTGTTTTACTCGCAAGAGTTGAGTTACCCCAAGTCGTCACAGCTTCGACTAAGTGTTTTGAGGAACTAATAATAAAGACTCCACCTGATGTCTCAGGAAACAAGGGTTGGATTAACTGAGCAATTACTTTATATGCTTCTTCAACCGTTAGACAAGCTTGCAAAATATCGCTCATTTGACTGAGTAAAGCAATTTCATGGTTGCGTTGTTCAAGTTGCTGCACCCAAGAGGTAAGTTGTTCATTAGCTTTTTGCAAAGCTGCTTCTGTTTGTTTGCGTTCTGTGATATTGCGGTTGACACCAATGGTGGCGCTGGGCTGACCATGTTCGTTATACAGTGGTACAAATACTGTTTCGCATACTCCTTGGGTGCGATCCTTACGAACAAAGTTAATTTCACCAGCCCAACGGTTGGTAGTATGTAACTCGTCTATGATTTTTTGTGTTAAGACACTAGATTCTTCTGGTTTGTGTAATATACCAAGGGTTTTACCTAATATCTCTACTTTTTCGTAGCCAAACATCTTCTCTGCGGCTCGGTTCCAGTCTATAATCCGACCCAGTAAATCAGTAATAATTACACCATCGGAGATATTTTCAAAAATATAAGCTTGCTGGTGTAAAGTTTGTTCAACCTGTTTGCGCTTGGTGATATCTTGAATCTGAGTAATAAAGTATAGTGGTTGACCATGGATATCACATACTAGCGATACACTTAACATAATCCACACCACATGCCCAAGCTTGTGTATGTACCGTTTTTCTATGTGATAACACCGAATCTCACCAGTGAGAAGTTGACGCACGTAGTCAAAATCAGTTTCTAAATCTTCTGCATGGGTGATATCTTGGCAAGTCTTAGCCAGTAATTCTGCTTCTGAGTAACCGACAATTTCACATAAGGCATGATTCACTTGTAGCCAACTACCGTTTAACCCTACTAAAGCCATACCAATAGCAGCATAATCAAAAGCATTGTGAAAACGCTCTTTACTTTCCCGTAGTGCTTCTTCAGCTAAATGGCGTTCTTTGATTTCCAGTTCGAGCTGGTTATTAGCTTGCTTTAGTTCTGTCAAGTTGGGAATAGTCAAAAATTGAGGAAGCGATCGCATCAGTAAAATCATAGTACACACTGAACTAGAAGCCGTGCTCGCTTTGAGTAAACCTAACAACCAATACTCTGGATGCCAAAACATCCAAACCTCTATTAAATTAATAGTACCATATATCACAATAAAAATAAAAATTGTTCTGTATATCCACTTAAAAAATAAATCTTGTCGTTTGCGAAGAGAATAAACAACCATGATCGGAATTAAGTAATAAGCAAAGGCGATCGCAGAGTCAGATATGGCATCTAGCCAAGTCAGTTGTGATTGACATAGGTAGTACTGTCCGTATTGCTGATACACCGCGCTCACCTTTGTTTTAGGAAAGTTAAAAAACTAGTTGAAAACTTGGTAGTCAAAATACCATTCTTAAGGTAGATGCGTAAATTTTATACCTGCAAAAAATGTATCTGTATCTTTTTTAACCTTTTCTTTAGGGAAAATTTTGTAGTGAGTTAAAGAAAAATTTTTATAAATAAAAATAAGACCCCCAACTTTTTAGAGGAGTGGGGGGTCTATGCTAGATAACAAAATAGCGTCACTTTTGTCAAAATCCAGGCATCTTTGCTCAAGGTTGATTCAAGTTAAATTTTTGTTGCACATATATAAAAAACTATGCATCAGGGACAACAAAATGTAATAGAAGGCATCTATGAAGTATGTATTGGCGTCCCCGAACCAATTGCGGCAATTCAGTATTGGGAGCAATTTGGTTATCGTATTGGTGAACAGGGCGAGTTATCAGCAACTGTTACGAAACAATTGTATGGTGTGGACTCGTCTTTACGCTCAATTCGCCTTTACCACCAAAATGCAGATCATGGTTTGATTCGTCTGATGATTTGGCAAAACCCTGTAAATAACGGGTTAAAGATGGGATCGATGAAAGTGAAGGGTAATCGTTGGGCAACAACTTTAACTGCCGATATCATCAATATCTTAAATCATGTAGAAGAGGCAAAAGCAGCTGGTTGGCCGCTTTGGTTTACCCGTCCCCATTGGGAAGTAATCTATAACAAAGAAAAGAAAAAGCGTCCTTTTATTGACGCGATGGTTGGGGTGCGTGAAATGCTATTGCTACAACCATTCACACGACAAGTTTTTTTTCAAAGGTTTGGCTATACACTCCCCGATTACGGAAATATTGATATTAATTCTTTTCTCCAAACCAGTCAGTTTACCCACATCGGGATGGTGGTTCAAGATGACAGTAAGGAAATATTGAAGTTTTATGACGAAGTTTTGGGTTTGTTGCGGGTGCGTGATGATATAGAGACTAGCTACGAATCATCTCTAGCTGGAAGAGAGATTTTTGATCTTCAACCAGGCGAAAAATTTTTTGTTACAGCCTTTGATGATCCACGTTCTTCCATAACTGACTTTATGGCAGCACGTAGCGGTAGACTTTATATTGTTCGCTTTCCCGATTCTATGAATTTAGATTCTCGCTATGAAGCAGCACAACCAGGTAGTTTAGGAATGTGTCTGTATACTTACCGAGTGCGAGAACTCAATCTATTTTGCGATCGCATCAAAGCAAGTTCCATACAAAAATTTACAACTATTGCTGAAAATGAATTTGGAGAACCAAGTTTTTCCTTTGTCGCACCAGATGGGTATTTTTGGAATTTGATTGGGAATTAGGGATTGGGGATTGGGGGGCAAGGAAGATAGAGAGATAAGCAATTACCAATTACTTGTTACCAATAATATAAGTGTTCAAGCGAACATGATCTAAATGCTGTATTATAAATTGCGTTAGTGTTGTTATCTTTAAACAATACTATTGTTAATTTTTATGGCAAATAGGTGTATTTTGACATTTTTGTGTTCGGCTAGAAGTCTTTTGGAATTATCTGAGTATTAAGACAAAATTTTTGGAATTTTATTTGCCTGAACCATCACCAAACTAAGACATCAAAATATCGAAAACAGCCCAAGAAAGTGAATTTATCTCACGGATAAATTCCGTTTTCCAAAATCTAAAATCCTCAAGAAAGCGGATAAATAAATCCTGGGTGTCAATCCAAAATCCAAAATCCAAAATCGGATGACTGAGTAGAGTGATTATGGCTAAAAACATTTATGCGCTGCTAGTCGGTATTGATGAATACGATCCCGCTTCTGTTGTGTCTATACCATCTTTGCAGGGTTGCGTTAACGACATCAACGCAGTAGAAAATTATCTCCGGGAACGTGTGGCTTGCGATCGCGAATGGAATTTGGTAGAACCAACAAATCAACCTTGGATACTGATCAATCAAAATGCTACTCGTCAGGCAATTGTTGATTGCTTTCGGCAACATCTGTGCAATGCTGACAGTGAAGATGTTGTCTTATTCTATTATGCGGGTCATGGCGCGCAACAAAAGTCACCACAGGAATTTTGGAGTTTAGAGCCAGACCGTTTAGATGAAACTTTGGTTTGTTACGATAGCCGGACAGTAACTAGTCGAGATTTAGCCGATAAAGAAATAGCTTACCTGATTTCTGAAGTTGCTCAAAAAAATCCTCACGTTGTGGTGATTCTCGACTGCTGTCACTCTGGTTCAGGAACTAGAGATATCGAAGTCAATGTGCGTCAGGCTCCTATAGATTATCGCGATCGCCCGTTGAGTAGCTACATTTTTGCGGATGAGATAAATATTGCAGAAATCTTAAACGCTTCTCGCAGTTTGGATAAAAAAATCACAGGAGTAGTCTTACCAAAAGGTAGACACGTTATGTTGTCTGCGTGTCGAGAATATGAACAGGCGAAAGAGTATAAGGCTGAAGATGGAAAATCTCGTGGTGCTTTTTCTTACTTTTTACTGCAAAGTCTGGAAAGAACTAATGGTAATATCACGTATCGGGATTTAGCGAGAAATCTGAATGCTTTAATTAGTGGCAAACTTAAGGAACAGTCACCACAAATTGACACCACTGATCCACAGGAATTAGACAAGCCATTTTTGGGTGGTGCAATTCGAGAACGTTCTCATTACTTGACTTTGACTTACAGCGAAAATGAAAAAAGTTGGGTAATTGATGGGGGTGCTGTTCACGGTATACCGAAAGCTGACAATAGTGGAGATACTCTCCTGGCAATTTTCCCAGTCGGAACTGGTGATCAACAGTGGCGTGATTTAGGAAATGCTTTAGCTCAAGCGCAGGTGACGCAGGTGTTGCCACAACGGAGTAAAGTAGAAATTATTGAGGGAAGCGATCGTCTATTTGAAAATACCAGTTATTGGGCTATAGTTACCAGCCTACCATTACCTCCGTTGAAAGTATATCTTGATGGTCAAGGCGCAGGTATAGAATTAGCACGTCAAGCACTGGCGAACACTAGTTCTTTGTATGTGCAGGAAGTTGCAAAATCAGCAGATGCAGATTACTATCTGTTAGCAAAAGACAATCAATATTGGATTATCCTTCCTACTAGTAAACATCCTGTAGTTGCCCCAATTCCAGAACAATCAACTCAGGCTGGTTACATGCCTTATTTTGCTAGCAAAGCTATTGGGCGTTTAGAACATATTGCGCGTTGGCAAAATATTTTGCAACTCAAAACTCCGGCTACTAGTCGCATTCAACCTAATGATATCCAGATGGAAATTATCGTTTTGTCTGGAAGCCAAGAATCTAGTTCCGGTTCAGAAATGCGCTTAGAGTACACCAATGAAAATGGCGAATGGATACCGCCAAGTATTCAAATTATACTCACAAATAACAGTGAAAAAACTCTTTATTGTAATGTCCTAAATCTCACCGAAAACTATAGCGTCGAAGTACCATTTTTCCCAGAAAAAAGTAGTGTTCTTTTAGCACCAAAAGGTAGTGAAGCTAGCGTCACAGTTGCAAGTTTTGATGATCTGGGTTTTGTAATCCCCGATGAATTTTTAGCACAGGGAATTACTGAGTACAAAGATATATTGAAATTGATTGTTAGTACTTCTGAATTTGACGCGAGTTTATTAGAACAAGATGGGTTAAATCCACCTTCACCCAAACGTTCAATTGGGGGAAGGAGTATTTTAGAAACTTTAATGCAGGAAGTTGGGGAACGCAATGCTGTCAGGATGAAAGCCAGAGTTAACAATGATGATTGGCTAACGCAAGAAGTCGCAGTCACTATCGTTCGTCCCCAAGATGCTGAAAGTTTATCGAGCGATCGCCCCATGCAATTGCAAAATGGTTTAGTAGAGGTGTTACCTCATGAAAATTTGCAAGCAGAAATTAATTTGACAACCGTACCGCAAACCAGCAGAGACTTAGGAAATATCACCTTACCTCCCCTTCTGCAAGAACTAGAGAATACTGAACCATTTCAATTTTCCATCAGCCGAGCCAGCGATCCCGGTTTGAGTGGTTTGGAATTGAGTAACGTAGTCGATCATACCGTTGTTACAAAAGTAGCGCCTTTAAAATTACTAGTTAACCGCGAAATTGCAGAACACGAGTATCTTTTACCAATTAGTTATGATGGGGAATTTTTCTTACCTTTAGGAACAGGTAAAAAGACTCTAGATGGGAAAATAGAAATTACGATAGACAGACTACCCACACCCACAAAAAGTTATCGTTCTTTACAAGGTTCCATCCGCATCTTTTTTCAAAAAATCATCTGTCGGAAGCTGGGAAGAAAATTTGATTATCCGATTTTAGCAGCCGCAACAGTTGATGAAAACGAGCAAGTAATTTACGATCAAAACATTGAATCAGTTAGAGAAAAAGTCACTCAAGCACAAAGAATAATTCTCTATATTCATGGGATTATTGGTGATACAGAAGTTCAACTTCCTAGTATTGGAAAAGTTACAGTCACCGCAGATGGACAGCAGCGTCTAATCCAAGACTACTATGATCTAGTATTGGCATTTGATTACGAAAATCTCAATACTACTATTGAGGAAAATGCCCGACTTTTAAAACAAAAATTGCAAGCAGTCGGTTTGGGTGCTAATCACGGAAAACAATTACATATTGTTGCTCACTCTATGGGTGGCTTAGTGTCTCGTTGGTTCATCGAACGCGAAGGCGGCAATGAAATTGTACAACACTTGGTGATGCTAGGTACACCCAACGCTGGTTCTCCTTGGCCTGGCGTACAAGATTTTATTTTTACAGTTTTAGTGTTTGGTTTGAATCAACTTGCAGCAGTTGTTTGGCCTGCAAAAGTAGTAGCTGATTTATTAGAATATCTCGAAAATAACAACTATACCCTTGAGCAAATGCATCCAGATTCGGAATTACTCAAACAACTAGCAGAAAATCCCGATCCTGGTGTTCCTTATACAATTGTCGCAGGCGATCGCTCATTAATTCGCGCAGCCACAGAAATGCAACCAGACAAAAAATCAAGTCCTCTGCAAAGATTAATGTCTAAGCTTTTTGGTCAAGGTGTAGATCAAGTAGTAAACTTAGTTTTCTTTGAACAACCAAATGATATAGCTGTGACTCTGGCCAGTATCAAATGTATAAGTTTCAGCCGTTCACCCCAGCCTCAGATAATAACACCAAATGCAACGTGTGATCATCTTACCTATTTTACTCACCCAGCTGGGATAGAAGCACTGGCGAAAGCGCTGTCTCAATCACCGAGTCCGAGAATGTCCCCGCAATCACAGACACAATTTCCACCGATGCGCCATAGCAGGATTAATTATGAAGACATCACCATGATTATCCCACCAGGCACACGACACGAGCCCATACCCGATCCTACTCCCAATCTATCCCCAATCAAAAATCAACCAACAGAAAACCGTTCAACGGGAAATGGCCCTGTAATTTGGGTAATTGCTTTATTATTAGTGGTACTTGCGGGCTTAATTCTGTGGAATCGTACTCAGGAGAAAAAACCAGAAAATCAGCAAAAGTCATTGGTAGAGACGCGATTCATCACGTCTGTCATTGGTCATTAGAGACGCGATTCATCGCGTCTGTACAATAGTCATTGGGTATGGGAGAATCCCAGATGTTTAATCTTTGTGTCTTAGTGTCTTGGTGTTTAAAAAATAATTTTTTTCACCACCAAGACACCAAGAAACTTTCATTTTAAAGATTTACCACATCCTCTTGTTTCTCATCATATTCCGGTAAGTCATTCGGTGCGCCGCAGGCGGAAATATTACCTGTGAAGTTCACATCCGCCATGAGTTCTGGATGTTGTTGCTTACGCTGGGCGATTTGTTCGCGGGTGAGAATCTTTGACTCATCAAAACCTAGTTCTATCTCGGTTTGTAGTCCCTTGTACTTGACTCGTTTGAGGTTATAAAAGCGCTTGTTGAGGGTGGTTTGCACAAATGCTTTTAAACAACCTAAAAGATATTTGCGTTTAAATGGATCTTTGACAAACCAATATTCAAAGGTTTTGCGGAGGTAAAAACGGGCGTAGTTTCGTAGTACTCCTTTGAGAACATCTTCCCGTTCCATTGCATCCGGTTTCATGATCGGCGTGACAAAGTTATATTGGGAATAATCGCGGACTTCGACGCGATCGCCTAAATCTTGAAATAATTCGGAAAATGGCCAAGGGGTAAACATATTCCAGTTCACCATGTCTGCTTTCCAATCCAAAGCCATTTGATAGGTTTGTTCGATAGTTTCCGGGGTTTCGTTTTCTAAACCCATAATAAATTGAGCTTCGGTAATGATACCATTTTGATTTAGGAGTTTGATGGCGCGTTTGTTTTGTTCGATGGTTGTTTCTTTGCGGAACAAGTTTAACTTTAACTGCGCTGCTGCTTCTGTCCCCAAGGAAACATGCACTAGTCCGGCTTTGCGGTAAAGTGGTAGTTCTTGCTCATCTCGTAAAATATCTGTCACCCGTGTGTTGATTCCCCAGTAGACGCCCAAATTACGTTCTATTAATTCGTTACACAAAGCGATAAATTTTGGTTTGTTAATTGTTGGTTCTTCATCTGCCAGAATGAAAAAGCCAACTTTGTGTTTTTTTACCAAGATTTCAATTTCATCGACGAATTTCTTGGGAGTACCAGAACGATATTTGCGCCAGAATTTCCACTGCGAACAAAAACGACAGGTGAAGGGACATCCTCTGGCGTAATTGGGAACTGCAACTCGGACGTTGAGGGGAGTATAGATGTATTTACTCCAGTCTAATAGGCTCCAATCTGGGGTGAGGGTATCCAAATCAGCAATCGGGGGATGGGCTGGTGTGGCGACGACTTGCCCATTTTCTAAGAAAGCAATACCTAATATATTACGGCGATCGCTCTCATCTGTACCATTTGCGATCGCTCTGAGCAAGTTAACTGTAATTTCTTCCCCTTCTCCCCGGATGATATAATCTACCCAAGGCGCTTCATTGAGAACTTCATTATACATATAGGTCGGGTGAACCCCACCCATAATAGTCTTAGCTTGGGGACAAACTTGTTTAACTATCTTGAGAGTAGTTTGAGACTGGTAAATCATCGGCGTAATCGCCGTTGCTAGCACCACATCCGGCTGATGCTTGGCAATAATCTCCGCTAAAGCATCATCCGCAATATAATCGGTCATAGCATCAACAAAACAGATGTCAGTAAAGCCAGCTGTTTTCAACGCTCCACCTACATAAGGAACCCAACTGGGTGGCCAATTTCCCGCAATTTCCGCACCACCAGAATGATAGTTGGGTTGAATCATCATGATCCGCATAATCTGGCTCCTTAATTTTGACAGATGACTGTTTGCTAGGATTTACGCCATCTCCCCAAAATTGGTTTGCGACATCGGTCTTGACGATTTAGTTTTGCAACTTAATTTTTATATAACTTTATAAAGAAGATTTTTGTTAAAAAAGCAAAGATTTTAAATCTTAACCACGATTTCAGATTGATTCCACAGATAAATCTGCTTGGTGTTTAGATCCCCGACTTCTTTAAGAAGTCGGGGATCTAAACACCAGTCTTAAGTAGGGTGCTTCGTTAGACATTCGCTCATCATGTTATTGATGAACGTTTTCACGTTAATAAGTAACGTTGAAGCGGATTGAACAAACGCTTTAATGTTCTCTATGGATGAAGGAAGGTTAATAAGTAACGTTGAAGCGGATTGAACAAACGCTTTAATGTTCTCTATGGATGGAGGAATGTTAATAAGCAACGTTGAAGCGGATTGAACAAACGCTTTGATGTTCTCTATGGATGAAACAATGTTCTTAACCACAACTCAATTTTTACTTACAACGTGACAATGTGATATTGCACATAGCCTTCCTCAGTGGCAAATACTCTTTACACTATATAAATAAAACTCCGTAGGGTGTGTTGTCGCGCAGCGCAACGCACCTGAGAATTGTTGAACTTGCTTTATTAAATTACAATCGGCTATTAGAGTCAGTTACTCAATAAATCCGTGACATCCCTATTTCTTGACCTACCCTAGAAATTGGACTGATAGTGCTAAATTTAGCTCAATAATTGCTGATGACCGAGGAAGAACTGCTACAGGTAATTGAACAAGCAGCAACAGAGGGTGCAACGGAACTTGATCTCTCTGGTAACGAGTTGACCACTTTACCGCCTGAGATTGGCAAGCTGACTCAACTCAAAAAACTGATTCTCGGTAAATATGAGTATGACGAAAAGGGCAATTATTGTTGGTACTATCGGTAATCAGCTGAGTGCTTTACCTGCGGAAATTGGATTAATCAATCAACTAGAAGAACTTCAAATAGTTGACAATCGCTTAACTAGTCTGCCAAGGGAATTTGGACAACTGGTCAACTTGCAAAGGCTCGACCTCCACAGTAATCAACTGAGCAGTCTGCCAAGGGAATTTGGACAACTGGTCAACTTACAAAGGCTCGACCTCCACAGTAATCAACTGAGCAGTCTGCCAAGGGAATTTGGACAACTGGTCAACTTGCAAATGCTCTATCTCCACAGTAATCAACTGAGCAGTCTGCCAAGGGAATTTGGACAGCTGGTCAACTTGCAAATGCTCTATCTCCGCAGTAATCAACTCAAGAGTGTGCCAGCAGAGATAGTCCAACTGGTCAACTTGCAAGCGCTTGACCTCAATTTTAATCAACTCAGGAGTGTGCCAGCAGAAATAGTCCAACTGATCAATTTGCGGATGTTTGACCTCAACTTCAATCAACTCAGGAGTGTGCCAGCAGAAATAGTCCAACTGATCAATTTGCAATGGCTCGGCCTCAGCGACAATCGCTTAACCAGTCTACCAAGGGAAATCGGACAACTGGTCAACTTGCAATGGCTCTACCTCGGCTACAATCAACTCAGCAGTCTGCCAAGGGAATTTGGAAAACTGGTCAACTTGCAAACGCTCTACCTCTACAACAATCAACTCAGCAATCTGCCAAGGGAATTTGGACAACTGGTCAACTTGCAAACGCTCCACCTCAGCGGTAATCAACTAAGCAATCTGCCAAGGGAATTTGAACAACTGGTCAACTTGCAATGGCTCTACCTCAGCTACAATCAACTCAGCAGTCTGCCAGCCGAATTTAGACAACTGATCAACTTGCAAACCCTTGACCTCAGCTACAATCAACTCAGAAGTCTGCCAGCCGAATTTAGACAACTGGTCAACTTGCAAACCCTCGACCTCCGCAGTAATCAACTCAGCAGTCTGCCAGGAGAAATTAGCCAATTACCAAACTTGAAAAAACTGGATTTGCGTAGTAATCCAGTCCCAATTCTACCTCATATTTTAGGACCGAAGGATTTATCAAAAGATCCAGGTGATATACATGAAATTCTCGATTTCTATTTCCGGGTACAAGATCCTAACGAAACTGAACCTTTCTATGAAGCAAAATTACTGATTGTTGGTGAAGGGGAAGCTGGGAAAACTACATTAGCCAAGAAAATTGTAGACGAAACCTACGAACTCCAATCTAATGAAAAATCCACCGAAGGTATTGATGTGATCCAGTGGAAATTCCCACTAGCTAATGGTAAACACTTTCGCGTTAATATCTGGGACTTTGGCGGACAAGAAATTTATCACGAAACCCACCAGTTTTTTCTCACCAAACGTTCTCTCTATGCATTAGTTGCTGATTCCCGCAAAGAAGACACCAATTTTTACCAGTGGTTGAAGGTCGTCGAACTTTTGAGTGATAATAGCCCAGTCTTAATCATCAAAAACGAAAAACAAGACCGTCAGTGCCAAGTTAATGATCGCCAATTGCGCGGAGAATTTACTAATCTGGAGAAAGTTCTGCCAACTAACCTAGCCACTAATCGCGGATTAGCAGAAATTAAACAAGCCATTCAAGACTACATCAGCAGACTTCCCCACGTCGGTACACCTCTGCCAAAACTCTGGGTGAGAGTTAGAGCCGCTTTAGAAAACGATTCCCGTAACTATATTAATGTGTACGAATACGAGAATCTTTGCCGCATTAATAATTTAACTGACCGTGAAGACATGAAACAGCTGAGTCGTTATCTGCACGATCTCGGTGTTTGTCTGCACTTTCAAAAGGATTCTACATTGAAACACTGGGTAATCCTCAAACCAGAATGGGGAACCACTGCGGTTTACAAAGTGTTAGACAATCAAACCGTCAAACAAAATCTCGGCTGTTTCACCCAAAATAATCTCGCTGATATCTGGAAAGATGATGAATATGCTGAAATGCGAGATGAACTGCTGCAATTAATGATGCTGTTCAAACTTTGCTATCCAATTCCTCATCGTCCCCACAATTATATTGCACCCCAACTACTTGATATTAATCAACTCGATTATCATTGGGATGAAAAAAATAATTTGATTTTGCGCTACGAATACAAATTCATGCCCCAGGGTATTATCACCCGCTTTATCGTTGAAACACATCCTTGGATTGAACAACCAAAGCTTATTTGGAAAAGCGGTATCGTTTGGCGAAGTGGCGTTGTTCTCAACAAAGACGAAACTCGCGCTGAAATTATTGAAAACTACAATCAACGAGAAATTAAAATCCGTGTAACTGGAAACCGCAAAAAAGAATTGCTAGCAGTCGTCACTCACGAACTCGAAAAATCCACAAGTCTTTTGAACGTTTGCAATATCAAACCCTTGTTCCCTGCAACTGTAAAAAATGTGAAGGGAGTCAAAATCCCTATACTTATCCTCTGAACGAATTGCGTGAGTTTGTAGAAGATCGTGCTTACCAAATTCAATGTAGAAAAAGTCGTCAAATGGTCGATGTACGCGGTCTGATTGATGATGTTAATTTACAATCTTTTGATATCACACAGGAACTTAACTCGCAAGTAACTCCGTTGCAACGGGAACTAGAGCAAAGCAGAAATAAATCATTAATGCATCAGCCACAAAATAGCGACCAAAAGGAAGTTTTTATTTCTTACACTTGGCGAGATAAACAAAGTGAACCTCTTGTAAAAAAGATAGAGCAAGCATTTCAAGCCGAAGGCATCGACATTATTCGTGATACCAATGCGATTGGCTACAAACAAAAATTTCAAGAATTCATGCAGCGATTAAGTCGCGGTAAATGTGTGATTTTAATTATCAGCGACCAATATTTGAAGTCTGAAAATTGCATGTATGAACTAGTTGAAATTGCAAAATATGGAGAATTTTACAACCGAATTTTTCCGATAGTTCTAGAAGATGCTCAAATTTATAAATCGGTTGCAAGAATTAAATATATTAAGTATTGGGAAGATAGAACTAAAGAATTAAATGACGCGATGAAAGAAGTAAGCGGTGCTAATTTGCAGGGATTTCGAGAAGAACTCGACTTATATACCGAAATTCGCAAGACGTTTGCTGAACTCACCAATTTACTGAAAGACATGAATGCTCTGACGTCGGATGTTCATCTAGAATCAAACTTTGAGACATTGTTGCAAGCGATTGAAAATAGATTAAATGGGTAATACCAATTCGCAATTCGCAATTACCCATTATTGATTCAAAAATTTTTGCGACACATTCTGAATATGAGACGCGATTTATCGCGTCTCTACAAAATTCATCTGTCGCATTCTTTTTTCAAATTTTTATTTTATGCTTCTGCTTCTGGATTAAACTCCATCGCTACACCATTCATACAGTAACGCTGTCCAGTCGGTGCAGGGCCATCTTCAAATACATGACCCAAATGTCCACCGCAACGGCTACAATGCACCTCTACCCTAGTCATAAAAAATGACCTGTCTACTGTTGTGCTAATTGCACCTTCAATCGGTTGGTAAAAACTTGGCCAGCCAGTACCGCTATTAAACTTAGTTTCTGATGTAAACAATGGCTGTCCACAAGCAGCACATACATAAGTGCCATCAGCATAATTTTTATCTAGTGGACTTGTCCCAGCCCGTTCTGTACCGTGCTTACGTAGAACACGAAACTGTTCGGGTGTTAAAGTTTTACGCCATTCTTCCTCAGTTTTATTAACTTCAAACTTTTCACTGTTAGAAGTTGTCATAACTTCGTCCCTCCTGGTTAAATAATTTGATAACCACAGCGCCCCTGCGATCGCAGCACCTGCTTCTAAAAGAACTCTTCTTTTCATCTTCTTATATTTTATTAAGCTTTATTAACTTAACAATTAGGCAAACCGTCTCACTTCGATAGAGATTCCCTCACGCGATTTCCACAATAAAGGCTGAAGCTGAACACAAGCTGAGAATTAAATTAAATCAGTCAACAGTACAAAAGAATAACTGATAACTGTTAACTGATAACTGAGATTACGCACTAAAATACTTCGCTACCGGGTGGTAACAAATAATCGCCGTTGTAGACTGCTCCGGATACAACTGCTCACTTTCATCCATATGCAAATTAATCCGCTCAGTCTCCAACAATTCCAGTTGCTTGTACTGATCCTGAATATTCGGACACGCCGGGTAGCCAAAACTATACCTTGAACCTTGATACCTTTGCGCCAAAATATCCCGAATATTATTTGGTTCCTCAGCAGCAAAACCCAACTCTTGGCGAATCCGTGCATGAGTCCACTCAGCCAAAGCTTCCGCCATCTGTACAGCTAAACCGTGAAAATACAGATAATCTGTGTATTGATTATCTGCAAATAACTTCTGTGCGTACTCCGTCGCCACTTCACCCACAGTCACCGCCTGCATCGGGAACACATCAATCACCCCCGACTCCTTCGGCGCAAAGAAATCAGCAATACACAGCCTTCTCAACGACTTTTGCCGGGGAAATTCAAACCTTGATCTTACCTCTGCGCCCTCTGCGTCTCTGTGGTTCCAATCATAAACATACAAACTATTCCCCTCAGACTGACAAGGAAAATACCCATAAATCACCTGCGGATGCAACAAATTTTCTGTAATAATTCGCTGCTTCCACTCCTCCAAAATTGGATACACCTTCTCATCCAAAAAAGCCTGATATTCTTCCTTCGATTGATCCTTCGGCTTCCTGAACTGCCATTGTCCTGCAATCAAGGCTTGCAAATCTAAATACCAGAATACTTCTTCTAAAGGAATATCACTCGGTTCTAATAACTTACTTCCCCAAAAAGGTGGTGTGGGACGGGGAATATCTACCGCCACCGCTTCTGAACGCTTAGTATCAACTTCTGTTGGTTCAACAGGTGCTTTTTCTGTTTTGGGTTTTTCCTTTACAGGTTCCTTATGTCCATTTTGAGATATTTCTTCGGCAAATTCACCCAAAAATCCTTGCAGATCATCCCACTTCCCAGATGCTTTTGCTGGCATTAATTTGTCCATAAAATGCAAATCAGAAAAAGCATCTTTGCCATACACTACCTTACCTTTGTAAGTATTCTGGCAATCTTCAGCAACAAACTTGGGAGTTAACGCTGCACCACCCAAAATTACAGGGACAGTAATTCCTTTTTCATTAAATACCTGCAAATTTTCTTTCATGAAGGCAGTGGACTTCACCAACAACCCACTCATAGCAATACAATCAGCTTTGTGCTTATTGTATGCTTCAATGATGTTTTCCACCGACTGCTTAATTCCCAGGTTAATCACCCTATAACCGTTGTTGGACAAGATAATATCAACCAGGTTCTTACCAATATCGTGAACATCACCTTTGACTGTGGCAATAATAAATGTACCCTTGGCATTATCGCCAGCTTCTGATTTTTCCATGAACGGTTCTAGGTAAGCCACCGCCGCTTTCATCGTTTCAGCTGACTGTAACACAAAAGGTAGCTGCATTTGTCCAGAACCAAACAACTCACCTACTACCTTCATTCCATCCAGCAAAAAGATATTAATAATATCCAAAGCCGGATATTTCTTAAGCGCTTCAGCCAGTGCTGTATCTAAACCGATACGTTCACCATCAATCACGTGACGCTTGAGACGTTCTTCAATGGGGAGACTTTCATCAACACCTTTGTCGCGTTTTGTCGTCACCCCTTCAAACATCTTTGTGAGTTCTGTTAAGGGATCATACAGGCATACATCACCTTCAAATTTGCGCTCATCATAAATCAACTGGCGACAGACTTGTTGATGTTTTTCTTCAATCTTCGACAGTGGTAAAATTTTGTTAGCACTGACAATTGCCGCATCCATACCTACTGCGATCGCTTCATGTAAAAACATGGAATTTAGCACTATCCTAGCGGCGGGACTTAGACCAAAAGAAATATTGGATACACCTAAAACAATATGACAACCTGGCAATTCTTGGCGGATGCGCCGAATGGCTTCAATAGTCGCCTTGGCATTTTCTCGGTCTTCTGCAATCCCTGTAGAAATTGGTAGAGCAAGTGTATCAAAAAATATCTCGTGGCATGGGATACCATATTCTAATGCTTGACGGTAGGCACGTTGAGCAATTTGGAATTTCTTTTCGGCAGTCCGCGCCATCCCATCTTCATCGATAGTACCAATAACGACACCAGCACCATATTTTTTTGCCAGTTCCAACACTTTCAAAAAACGTGGTTCGCCGTCTTCGTAGTTAGTGGAGTTCAACAAACACTTACCACCAGCAACTTTTAAACCTGCCTCCATCTTTTCCCATTCTGTGGAATCGAGCATCAACGGTAGTGTTACATTGTTGACAATGCGAGAAACCAATTCGTGCATATCTCGCACGCCATCACGCCCCACATAATCGACGTTGATATCCAGGATGTGCGCGCCTTCTTTGACTTGCGCCCTCGCCATCGATACCAGTCCATCCCAGTCTTCTGCGTTCAGCAATTCACGGCATTTTTTAGAACCACTGGCGTTTAACCGTTCACCGATAATTAAGAAAGAATTATCTTGTTCGTAAGGCTGAGTGCTATAAATTGATGCTGCGGCTGGTTCTAGCTGCGGTTCTCTTACTTTTGGCTTAAGTTCTTTAGTGATTTCTGCTAATTGTTGAATATGATCTGGACGTGTCCCACAGCAACCCCCAATTACTTGGACACCTAAATCTTCAACAAAATGCATCAATGACATCCGTAATTCCATTGGTGTCAAGCGGTAGTGTGCTTGTCCACCAACGTTTTCTGGTAAACCAGCATTAGGAATACAAGAAACTACGAAAGGCGAATGTTCAGAAAGATACTTGATATGTGGCTTCATCAGGTCTGGACCTGTAGCACAGTTCAGACCAAGAATATCTATGGGATAAGGTTCTAAAATAGTTAGCACGGCATTGATTTCCGTACCTACTAACATCGTCCCCATAGTTTCCATTGTTACAGAAACCATGAGAGGACGGCGATCGCCTTTTTTAGCAAAGACTTCTTCAATACCATTCAACGCCGCTTTAATTTGCAGCACATCCTGACAAGTCTCGACAATAAATAAATCGACACCACCATCCCACAAAGCTTCTGCTTGTTGGGCAAAGTTATCTTTCATGGTGTCAAAATCAATATGTCCCAAAGTTGGTAATTTGGTTGTCGGCCCCATTGAACCAGCCACAAACCGGGGTTTTTCTGGTGTAGAAAATTCTGCTGCGACACGCTTTGCTAGTTCTGCGGCGGTTTTGTTGAGGTAGTATGTTTGGTCAGCGAGGTCATATTCTGCTAATACTATAGGTGTAGCGCCAAAAGTATCGGTTTCAATCACATCCGCACCCGCAGCCAGGAAGTCACGGTGAACCTTCGCCACAGCTTCAGGTTTAGTGTGGACTAGATACTCATTACAACCTTCATATTCAGCACCACCGAAATCTTCAGCAGTGAGATTTTGTCTTTGTAAGTTAGTTCCCATCGCACCGTCAAAAACAATCACGGGACGATCAGGACTGTGCAAGCGTTCTAAAAAGGGATGAGTCATAACAGCAGATAGAGTATTTAAGTATATATAAAATTTACCGCTCAATTATTCTGAAATCAGTTGTATAAATGAACAGCGATCGCCAAATCAAGATTTTGTTTCTCGCATCAGATCCGAGTGATGCTTCTAGATTACGCTTAGGACAAGAACTGCGGGATATTCGTGAGCGGCTACAACTAGCCAAAGAGCGGGATAGATTTATCTTAGAATCTCGTGAATCAGTGCGTCCAGGGGATATTACTCAGGCTATATTCGATGTTGAGCCGCAGATTGTGCATTTCTCTGGACATGGAATCAGTACAGGTGAGTTGTGCTTGGAAGATTTAGTAGGAAAAATTCAAACTGTACAGCCTGATGCTTTGGCTGCATTATTTGAATTAGTCGCCGATCAAGTAAATTGTGTAGTCTTGAATGCTTGCTATTCCCAAGTGCAAGCAGAAGCGATCGCTCAACATATTCCCTTTGTGATTGGAATGAAAAAAGCCATTCCCGATCATGCTGCGATCGCTTTCGCTGTCGGATTTTATAAAGCATTGGGAGCAGGACGGACGGTAGAACAAGCTTATAAGTTCGGCTGTGTAGAAATCAGACTACAAAACATACCAGAACATTTGACACCTGTTCTGCACATTCAACCCAGTCCAGAGTCTTCAGTTATCAAGGATTCTGCAAATGAAACACCGAGTTCTCAGATCAAATCCACAACAGGCTTAAGTGCAGCCCAAAGACGACGAATAGAGGAGCAAAAAGATAATCTTGAAAACGAATGGAATCTCAGGAATGAAAAGCTGAAGCGCATCAGAAAAGCTTTAACGTTAGAAACGAATCCAACAGTTCAATTTCAATTAGAACAGCAACTTCAAGACGAAGAAACACAACTCGAACGTCTTAACAAGCAACTAGATGAGATTGAACAAACTTTACTTTGATATTTTTTGACCAATTATTCCTTAGTGATAAGCTAATGCGCTTTTAAGTTGTATAAACCCTTAGCCTCAAAAAGACGCAGGGACACGATCTGAGCGACGATTAGCTTACGAGTATCCAGAAAAATCTGTGGAGTCAATCCAAAATCTAAAATCTAAAATCCAAAATCGGTTGACTGGTTAGCCCAAAAGATTTCACAAATGCTGCTACCGTTGGCACAATGAAGGCAGTGCTGAATTTGTGAGTAAAACGTGAGTTCAGATAGTATAGAAATTGCCAAAAATCGCTATCAGCAAGGAAGAGTAGCCTTTGAGAGTGGGCTATACCGAGAAGCTATTGAACAACTAGAAAAAGCAAGCGCCTTGTTGGCTCGTAATACTCGTCTGAGTGGTGAAGTACAAATTTGGTTGGCGACAGCTTATGAAGCAGCAGGGCGTACAGATGATGCGATCGCTCTGTGTGAACAACTCAAACGTCATCCCCATTCAGAAACTAGTAAAGAAGCACGGCGACTGCAATACATTCTCAAAGCACCCAGGTTACAACGTCCTCAAGAATGGATGACTCAAATTCCTGATTTTAGTAATATTGCTGACAATGAAAGTAAAATTAGTTTTTCTGCCAAGCCTAACAATTCTTCTGCATCTAAAAAGCCACCTGAGCGAGAATTAGTTGACCTCAGCCAGGTAAATACTAAAGATAATCGCTTTATCTGGGTGGCGTTGATTGCGATCGCTCTAACATTATTGAGTTTAATCTGGTTGAATTTTTAGAGAACAGGGAACAAGGAACAGGGACAAGGGGGACAAGGGGGACAAGGGAGCAGGGTGCAGGGAGAATAACCAATGCCCAATGCCCCATGCCAATGCCCAATGCCCAATGCCCCATGCCCAATGCCCCATGCCCAATGCCCCATGCCCAATGCCCAATAACTATTGACGTTTGAGGAGATTTTATAGTGATAAATTTAGCGCGGCTCAAATATATTTGCTTGGTGCTGATAGCAACTTTATTGCTTTCTGGTTGCGTGGATTATGACGTAGGGGTACGTTTTGATAATTCTAATAGTGGTGAGTTGGTACAGCATATTAAGTTGGGAGAACGCCTTACCAGCTTTAGTGGTGAACCTGTGTATGAATGGTTAAACAGTATAGAGCATCGCGCCCGTCAAGAAGAAGGTAAAGTACGACGACCTTCTAAAGAAGAAGTAATTGTAACAATTCCTTTCAGTAATGGTGAAGAATTGCAAACAAAATTCAATCAATTTTTTCACCCTACTGTTAATCAAAAAGCTGTCACCAGTGAATCTGACTCACAATTACCAAAAGTAGAATCAAATTTACTGCTAAATCAGAATAATTTTTTGCTATTGGTGCGGAACCACTTGATTTATGATTTAGATTTGCGATCGCTCGCCTTAATTTCCAGTGATGGTAATGTGTTGGCAAATGCTGGTTCTATTCTGAATTTAGACTTTAACTTAAAGACTCCTTGGGGAGCAAAAAGTATTCAAAGAACAGAAAACGCTCCTTTACCAGAAAAAAATAACAATCAGCTAGTATGGCATCTTAATCCTGGCGAACTCAATCACATAGAAGCAGTTTTCTGGCTTCCTAGCCCTTTAGGTATTGGTACATTGTTGATTGTGTTATTTGTTGCGGCTGGGTATTATCTACGATATCAGTTTATGCCAGATCCGAGAATTCAGTTTTCCTCCAAAACAGCAGCAACTGAAGGTTAGCTTGATCGAGCAGAAGCCCACACGCTCACTGCTTGCAGTCAGGAAAAGGTAAAGGGAAAAGGAAAGAACTTATTCCCTTATCTTTTAACTTTTCCCTTTTCCCCCACAAGAGCGCAAAAAGAACTTTTGCAATAGGTCTAAAATAAGATTACTCGTGTAACCAAGGCATGATGTGTGGTTGCCAATTCACTAATTCTTCATCTTTGAACCACAGAGAAATTTCGCGCTGTGCGGTTTCGATCGCGTCGGAACCATGAATCAGATTGCGGCCAATATTGACACCAAAGTCACCCCGAATTGTCCCAGGTTCTGCTGTTAAGGGATTTGTCGCACCAATCATTTTTCTTGCCGCAGCTACAACGCCATCACCTTCCCAGACCATTGCTACTACTGGGCCAGAAGTAATAAAATCAACTAACCCTGAAAAAAATGGTCTTTCTTTGTGAACATCGTAGTGGGCTTCAGCTAGTTCTCGACTAACTTTCAAGAATTTTAAGCCAACTAGGGTAAAGCCTTTGGTTTCAAAACGACGGATAATTTCACCAGCTAGTTTGCGCTGTACACCGTCGGGCTTAATGGCAATAAATGTGCGTTCCAAAGCGATCTCCTCAAACTGAATAAAGTTGTCCTTTGTCAATTGTCATTAGTCATTTGTCAATTGACCAATGATTAATGACCAATCACAGAATATCTTACAAATCAACTTCTGGTTTAATTGCGTTGAAATACGAATCGATTAAATTGTAAATTCGTGGGTGAAAGATAAAGGTCAGGAAAATGCGTCTTGATTCTACTGCTGCATCTGATGAGGTGGTGAAACCGCCGTCCCATAATGGTAAAAAATCTGAATTGAAAAATCACAAGCACAAAAAATTGCTGCCACCTGCCAGCATACAAGAAGGAACAAGCGTCTGGAAAATAGAAGATAGCGAGGCGCTGTATCGCATTGAAGGTTGGGGACACCCTTATTTTTCCATCAACGCAGCAGGTCATATTACTGTTTCCCCGAAAGGCGATCGCGGCGGTTCTCTGGATTTATATGAGTTGGTGAATGCTCTCAAGCAGCGTAACCTGGGATTACCGATGTTGATTCGGTTTTCTGATATTTTAGAAGACCGAATTGAGCGGTTAAATGCCTGTTTTGCGAAAGCGATCGCTCGCTACAACTATCCTGGTGTTTATCGTGGCGTGTTTCCGGTCAAATGTAACCAGCAGCGTCATTTAGTCGCAGATTTGGTGCGTTTTGGTAAACCCCATCAATTTGGCTTAGAAGCCGGTTCTAAGCCAGAATTAATGATTGCTCTAGCCATGCTAGACACACCGGGAGCATTGTTAATCTGTAACGGTTACAAAGACCAAGAATATATTGAAACAGCGATGTTAGCCCAAAGATTAGGGCAAACACCGATCATTGTCTTAGAACAAATTGAAGAAGTCGATTTGGTGATTGAGGCGAGTCGCCAGTTAGGTATTCAGCCAATTGTGGGAGTGAGAGCAAAACTTAGTACCCAAGGGATGGGACGCTGGGGAACCTCCAGTGGCGATCGCGCTAAATTTGGTCTGACAATTCCCGAAATTATCCATGCAGTTGAAAAGTTACGTGCTGCTGATTTGTTGAATTCTTTACAACTGCTACATTTTCATGTAGGTTCACAAATTTCTGCAATTAACGTCATCAAAGATGCCATCCAAGAAGCTAGCTGTATATATGTAGAATTAGCAGCTTTGGGAGCAAACATGAAGTATCTCGATGTTGGTGGTGGCTTGGGTGTAGATTACGACGGTTCCCAAACCAACTTCTACGCTTCCAAAAATTACAACATGCAGAACTATGCCAATGATATTGTGGCAGAGTTAAAAGATACATGCTCTGAGCGGAATATACCTGTACCAACACTGATTAGTGAAAGTGGCAGAGCGATCGCCTCTCATCAGTCGGTATTAATTTTTGACGTTCTTAGTACCAGCGAAGTTCTCACAGAATTACCTGAACCGCCCAAAGAGGGAGAATCCCACATCATTAGTTACCTTTGGGAAACTTACCAATCAATCAACCTAGAAAATTATCAGGAGTTTTACCACGACGCTACCCAATTCAAAGAAGAAGCTATCAGCCGCTTCAATTTGGGAATATTGAGCCTAACAGAACGCGCCAAGGCGGAACGTCTATACTGGGCCTGCTGTCAGAAAATACTGAGTATTACTCGAAAAGAAGAATACGTACCTGATGAATTGGAAGACCTAGAAAAAATCATGGCTTCCATCTACTACGTAAATCTTTCTGTGTTTCAATCAGCACCTGACTGTTGGGCGATCGATCAATTATTTCCAATTATGCCGATCCACCGCTTAGATCAAGAACCAACACGACGGGGTATTTTAGCAGACCTAACCTGTGATAGTGATGGCAAAATCGACAGTTTTATTGATTTACGAGATGTGAAGTCAGTTTTAGAACTTCATCCCTTTAAAGCCGGAGAACCCTACTATCTGGGGATGTTCCTCAATGGAGCCTACCAGGAAATTATGGGGAACTTACACAACTTGTTTGGTGATACCAACGCGGTTCACATCCAATTGACACCCAAAGGCTACCAAATTCAGCACGTAGTCAAAGGTGATACCATGACCGAAGTCGTCAGTTACGTCCAATACGATTCGGAAGATATGGTAGAAAATATCCGCCAGCGTTGCGAATTAGCTTTAGAAGAAAATCGCATTACACTAGCGGAATCTCAACGATTGCTGCAAACCTATGAGCAGAGTTTGCGGAGGTATACCTATTTGTCTTCGTAGGTATTAAGCAAGAGACAAAGAGGACAAGGGAGTGGGGGGTGTGGAGAGTAATGTAGAGACGCGATGAATCGCGTCTGGGAGTGTGGGGAGACAAGGGGGAAAATAAACACCAATCCTCGATCCCCGATCCCCGTTGCCCCTTATCCCCAGAGGGGGCCCCACCTTCCCCGATCCCCGATCCCTAACTCGCATTCGTTCCTAAAAGTTCTGCGATCGCTTGATGTTCAACAGGAGTATGAGATGGTGGTAGTTGACGAGCATCGGTAATCAGCCAGTCTAAAGAGGCTGCTTGGACGTCGATTGTTGCGCCAGTCTTATCGACACAATAGCGTCCAAATACCAGCTTATCGACTAGTCGCACTCCTGCCCCCAGGCGCGACCATTCAAAGATGACGCTGTTTTCTACCGTTGCGCCACTGCATATCCAGCAATTGGGGCCAATCATTGTTGGGCCAACAATTTTCGCCCCATCTTCGATCTTGGTCATACCACCGATGTACACTGGGCCTGTGATATCAACTTTGTCCCAATTCACAGCTACATTTAAGCCAGTGTAAATGCCAGGGGCAACTTGATGACCGGGAATTTGGACGTTTTTAATTTCGCCCAATAGTACACCACGAATTGCTCGCCAATAATCTGGGACTTTACCAATATCTACCCATTCAAAATCCATAGGGATAGCGTAGAAAGGCGCACCCATTTCTACTAATTTGGGAAATAATTGGCTACCGATGTCATACTCTACACCAGAAGGTATGTAATTCAATACCTCTGGTTCAAAAATATAGATACCCGTGTTGATATTGGTACTGAGGGCCTCTTCTACCTTTGGTTTTTCTTGGAAAGCTTTAACCCGATTCTCTTCATCGGTAACAACCACACCGTAGCTGGGAACTTCTTCCCGTGGTACGGATTTCATAATAATGGTAGCGATTGACCCTTTCGCTCTGTGCCACTTGACTGCTTCTGTCAAATCCAGGTCAATTAAGGCATCTCCGCACAACACTACAAAAGTATCATCGAAAAATGGGTAAAAATCCTGGATTTTTTTCATCCCGCCAGCAGAGCCAATGGCTTCACCCACTAGCGTACCTTCAACAATTCGCCCTTCAAAAGAATAAGCAATCTGTACGCCAAAGCGCTGACCATCACGGAAATAACTTTCTATTTCTTCAGCCAAATGGCTCACATTGACCATAATTTGGTCAAACCCATGTTGGCGTAACAGTTCTAGTAAAAATTCCATCACTGGCTTTTGCAGGATGGGCATCATCGGTTTGGGCATAGTGTACGTAATCGGACGTACCCGAGTTCCCTTGCCCGCTGCCAGAATCATCGCCTTCATAATATACTTATTCCTCAACCACAAGCCAGTTAACTTTAAGTGAGTGATACTTAATCATCGGTTTGTTTTTGCTCCCAGTCATCCTTAAAATCACGGAATACGGGAATTGTCGAACATGGTATAACCATATGCATAGCAAGATGACATATGTTCGCGTAGGACATCCAAAATGCCCACCCCGTTCTTATGGAACGGGGGAGGCGTTTCTTGAGTAAGAACTTTCTCCATAGTCAACAAGCGATCGCTTATCCTTTCAATTTACCCAGATTTTGGTGTGATCTGAAGCATTAATTCTAGAAATATCAATTATTTCTAGATTAAATATTGCTTATTTCATCAACTGTTCCAATTGTTTGATACTATTTTCTTTCTCTGTAATTAATCTAATTTTAATATCTTGGTAAAACTCCTCTTGGCATAACTCCACTTTAGATTGAGCCGAAAGCAATAGTAACGCCCAAAAAACACTGACTTTATGGCTGTTTGGTGAATCATGACCAGTTTCATGCTGTGATTGTTTTGTTTGTGTCCACAACTGCACTAGTTGTTCCAAATTCAACCAATTTTGCTCTAGACAAAACTCTGTTGACCAACTGTACAAAACCTGCTCTAATTCTCCAGCTACTTCAGTCAGATTTTCTTGGTGAGCTAATTCTAATGCGGCTCGCATTGTCTGCAAGCTAGGCTGACGTCGAGAACGCGGTGGCTTATTTACTTTTTCCACCAGTTTCAGTTGCTCTGCCATCACCTGCAATTGCTCTATTAGCTCTTGCAGAGTAACGCGACGCTTTGGTGGAGGCATTGCTGCTGGACGACGACGTAAATGTCGCTCAAATTGTAGGCGATGAGCCTGGTACAATGCCCCATTTTCTATTTCCTCCAGCAGCACATCATCAGCTAGAGTCTCTTGTTCATCGGCAGCAGATTGTAATTGCATCAAAGTATTGGCTTTGAATAACACCAACATTGATGCAGATAAAAAAGCCTGCCCAGATTGAGACAAATCAGCTTCATAGCCTTTTTTGGTTGTCTCCGGTGCCATTAATTCTATATAGCGGTCAATAACCTCAATCACCTGCACATCCCAAGGATCTATTTCTCCTTCTTCAGCCTGATGTATGAGATTTTCAATAGTTGTTAGTAGCTCAGAAGCATTCATTAAGGTTAGTTGCTGGTTGTTAGATGTTAGTTGTTGGTTGTTTTAAGTTTTCCAACTAAAGAAATTTTTATGACCATAATCCAAAATCTAATATTGAATGACCTTATTTGTGAGCAAATTGGGTACTTAGCTCAATAGTGAATTAGTCTACTTCAAATGTTGTATTTGATACTTTATGTTTAGTTTTAGTGTAATTCATCGTATCAAAAGTACCTTTAATAGTCCCAGCAATTGGCACTGCCAAGAGTGATCCTAAAAACCCACCAATCTCAAATCCCATTAAAATCGCTACAAAAATCCAGATGGGATTGATCCCGATAAAATCTCCAAGTAATTTTGGTCCTAACAAATTATCTTTTACTTGCTGCATGAAAATGGCTGCAACTGCCACTTGTACTGCTAGCCACCAATTTTGTAGCAATAGTAAAACTGTGACACTACCAATACCTAGAGTTGCTCCCACAAAGGGAATAAGTTCGGCTATGCCAATAAAGATAGCAAATACAAGCGCAAAGGGAACTTTGAGAATCAAAAAAATGGGAGTTAGACTCACCACCATAAATAAACCCAACAAGAATTGAATCAAAAAAAAGTTTTGAAAATTTAGTCGGAGGGATGTGGTGAAAGGTACACGGATATGAGATGGTAAAAGGCTGACTAAACCATACCAAAGGCGATCGCCATACAAAAGCATGTAAAAAGCTAACACAATTACCAACACAACATTCAGCAATCCTGATAGCAGTGTTCCTGCAAATCCTACAGCACCAGAAGGTATTTGCTGCACTAATATTTGGATGTTGGCGTTGATTTGTTGATTAATAACACTGAAATTTAAGGGCAAACGTCGTCTCTTTGCCAAGATTTGCAACTGCCCTAAGTTGTCTTGACTACTATTTAACCAATCAGGGATTTTATTTAACAATTGATTGGTTTGGTCAATAACCATCGGTACGAGCGTTACACCCAAAATTACAAACACAGTTAAGGTCAGCAGCAATACGATGATGACTGCTTGGGCGCGAGAAATACGAGCGCGCTCAAAAAACTTCACTGGATAATTCAGTAAAAAAGCAAGTATTGTGGCAATACTGAAAATTGTAATAGGATGCTGAAAATAGCTAAACAGTACAGACAGCAGCCAAACATTCAGTGCGATGATTGGACCGCCCAGACCATAGATTAATAGATTTTGAACAGAGGCCCAACGTCGCATTTGATGTAATGTTCTTTACAAAAGTTCTTGGCTAGATTGGTAAAACTTACTTAGCAAAGTTACTTCGCGCTGATTATCATCATAATTATTTTTTACAAAACTACCAGGATAAAAACCCTATGGACAAAACTGTTGCTGATCTTCGCAAAGACTATAGCTTACAGGGGTTAAATGAAACTGATGTTGCTCCTAATCCTTTTATACAGTTTCAAAAATGGTTTGACGAGGCACTAACAGCACAGTTGCTAGAACCAAATGCCATGACCCTTGCGACTACCACGACCGACGGTAAACCCTCAGCAAGAATAGTGTTACTCAAAGATTTTGACGAAAGGGGTTTCGTTTTTTTCACTAACTATAACAGTCATAAAGGACAAGAATTAGCTGAAAATCCCCAAGCAGCCCTCGTTTTTTGGTGGGCAGAATTAGAAAGGCAAGTCCGGATCTGTGGGCATGTAGAAAAAGTATCGGAAAATGATTCCGACAGGTACTTTCAAAGTCGTCCTTTTAACAGTCGCCTTGGTGCTTGGGCATCCAATCAAAGCAATATCATAGAAAGCCGAACACTCTTAGAGCAACGGTTTCAAGAACTACAAGCTAAGTATGAAAACCAGGATGTACCCCGACCACCTCATTGGGGAGGTTTACGGGTGATCCCCACAGAAATAGAGTTTTGGCAAGGACGTTCTAGTCGCCTGCATGATCGCATACTATATACTCGCTTAGATAATGGCGATTGGAAAATACAGCGTCTATCACCCTAGAACCTTAAAACATAGAACGACTTACACCCATATCATTATCTTCGTCAGGATCATCGAAAGGGGGTATTTGCCCTGTAATTCTTGGAGATATTTCCCTAGATTCGCCAATATTTGGAGGAGGAAAAGAATATTTAGTTTTTGATGATTCTAAATCTTTTTCTAAGTCAGTTTTTTGCTCTAGAGTTTTGCGGATATCCTGCAAGTCTCGCTGAAATTGGTAGCCGAGTTGAACTACCTCTTCAGGAGTAAGTTTGTAATCGCTCAAGTTCTTAGCAGCATCGTCTAAAACATTGATCGCCCAGATAATATCTTGTTTTGCTTGTGCTAAACGCTGCTTGGCTTTTTCAAAATCAGTTTGGCTCATTTTAAATTTGTTGGTGGTTAGTCAATGGTCAATGGTCATTTGTCATTGGTTTTTCTCCGCGTCCGGTGCGTCTCCCACTCTCCCTTGTCCCCCGTGTCTTCCTTGTCCTCCTTGTCCTCCTTGTCATCTTTGTCCCCGATCCCCGATCCCCAATTAACTCCCTCTAAAACTTTTTCTATAGATTCGGCAAAATCTTTGCCTATTTGCTTTGGTAGTTCCGGCTTTTCATTCAATGTCTTCAAAAGCGTAGATTTGAGTTCCGGAAAACATCCACGGATACTTTCTAGATCCGGATCTTTACTAGTCCATTGCCAAAAATCTCTATTCTTTTCTCTGGCTAGGCTATAAGTTAAGTATGTATAGGCTTGCCTTTGGGTTTCATTGGCGACATCTACATCCAAGCGATAAGCTAGCGCATACCAGCAAGCAAGATAATACAGTAATTGGTAGTTTAATACTTTGGTAGCATCCCAGTTTTTCGCTGTTTCCAGGTTTTGTATTTCCTGCTTTGCTGCCAAGATCAAATCTTCCTTTCCTGTGAGTAATTGAGCGATCGCACGAGCAACTTTGATCCGTAATTGTATCGTTGGTTCTGTAACTCGTTTAAATGCTTCTTCGTAGTGAGCGATCGCACTTTGGAGATGATTAACTCTTCTGTCACCTTGTTCTGTGCGTGCTAAGAGGCTGTAAGTATCAGCCAAGTTATCGTGTGGTTGATACCAATCTGGATAAAACTCTATGGCTTCTTGCAATTCCTCAATCGCTAATGGGTAGAAAAATTTACCATGAGTTTGGGCGCTAGATTGGTTGAGGACACCGAAGAAATTATGAATTTGTCCTAGATAGCGTTGGCGCTTGCTACCCAAATACAATTTGGGTATGCCTCTGATCATCTCACGCTTGGAAAGTTCTAATGCTAGCCAACGACTAGCTGTCCGCAATAGCTGTCTAAAACGGTCTTTTAGTGCTATGTTTGACTGTTTACCTGCTTCGGAGTCAGGGAGTTCCCAAACAGTGTAAATCTGAGCAGCAATGCGATTATCTATATCCTGGATTTCAAATGTGATACCAATTCTTTTATATTCTTCACTCTGGCTTTGCAAGATGCCAGTAACTTTAGTACCATAAGGCGGGAATACGACTCCAAGCAGTTGTACCAATGGATCAATCTGGTCAGGAGTTAACTCTTTGACAGAAGATATAAAATTAGTGAGTTGTTGATTTGCAGTAGCTTGTGGTAAGGGAAATCTAGTAGAAGAGAGATTAATTTCTGGCCCCACACTATTGATATGTTCTTTTGACCTTTGGTAGACGCTTTTCATCTCTCTAGCTAATCTTTCTCGTGCCAATTGTGACAATCCTGGTAAAACACCATTGATTTCATCCGCACCAGTTGCGTTACTGAAATTATCAATTATCAATTGGGAAGAGCGGTTAATAATTAGTAAAAAGAATCGCCTAATAACAAATAAGCTCAGTAATCCTACTAATATTTTTACCAATAAAAAGACAAGAGTGGTAGATCCTTTATCTACCTCCTCAAGAGTTTTTACCCAATCCTTACCAGAAGCCTTTGTGTTCTTAAGCTGACTTGAAGATTTTGGTGTAACTGTTGTTGCAGGAGTAACTGTTGGAGTGGCTGTGATCTGTGGGTTTGGTACAGGCGTTTGTGAATGTGCCGTTCCATAATTGAGAACCAGTAAGGTAAAGATTAACAAAAGCTGCGCTTTCACAGTTGGTGCTTGGTCAATGGTCAATAGTAGAGACGCGATTATACTCTTACCTTGAAGCCGCTCTTACGAGCGTCTACGCATCTGTACAATAGTCAATACAATAGTCAATGGGAAAATTTTCTCCCTTGTCTTCCTTGTTTTCAGACTCCCCATACTCCTTACACTTCCTCAACTTCTTTAGACTGCGCTACTTTTTTCTTTTGTGATTCCGTTGATACTGATGGGGGTAGGGTGCGTTGGGAAAATCCCCAGGTTAAAATTAGGGCGATCGCAGTAATCATCAACCATTGTGGTGGTACCAAATCTTCATTTACCACGCGGATTAATAAACGTAACCCCACCAATGCGACAGTGATATAACCTGCATCCTCTAGATTCTCAAATTCATCCAACCACCGAATAAATAAGCCTGCCATAAATCGCAGAGTAATCACACCAATTGTTGTCCCAGTCAGTACTAACCAAGTTTCTTGAGAAACAGCGATCGCAGTGGTGACACTATCCAAAGAAAAAGCCAAATCTGTCAAAGCAATTACGGGGATCACTTGCCACAATGAACTAAAACGCGGCCCGTGATGGTGATGTTCGTCGTCTTCTTCAGAAGTAAAGTGTTGGAATACTAGCCACAGGAGGTAAGCTGCACCTAGTAACTCAAATTGCCAGAACTTTTGCACCCAAGTCGCCGTGAGCAGTAAAGTAATTCGCAGGACATAGGCAACAACTAGACCTATGTTGAGTGCTTGGGTTTCCAGCTTTTTGTCTTCCAGTCCTTGAGCGATCGCAGCAAGAGCAATAGCATTATCAGCAGATAGCACCGCCTCCAAAAACATCAAAATCAGCAAAACTATAGCCGCTTCAATGCTGAGATGAAAATTAAGATAGTCAAAAATTTGGTCTAGCATTCCGAGTTTCTCAAGCAGTGAAAATTAAATCAGTGAACAGTACCAGCAGCAGTTATCAGGCATATGGTGGGGAAACCGTTACCAAAGGAATAAAATTGATAACTGTTAAAAGTTACCAGTAACAGAGGAATTAATCTAAAAAGCGCAATAAATTGCTACCTTAATCAAGCTTAACGTGTGGGCAAGGAATTCTGAAGAGAAGATGATAACTAATGTGGTTGGGAATGAATAATGCTAAAACATCTAAAATTAATAGGAATATTTTGGAGTACAGCTATGGCAGCTGAAATGGAGTATCGTGTTAACTTCCTTTTAGCTGCCCTTAGTAGCATAGGCAATTTAGCAGGCAGTTTATTTGGATTATTCTTATTTTATGGAAAAGGCTACACCTTCCCTGGTTGGTCATGGGAAGCAGCATTGTTAGTACTGGGAATTTTTACTCTATTGCAGGGGTTTTCAGCAACTTTTCTTGCTCCTAACCTAAATCGCATTGTCCGCCATGTCCAAGAAGGAACACTCGACTTTGTTTTACTAAAACCAATCCCCAGTCAATTTTGGCTTTCTACCCATACTCTTTCACCTTGGGGACTACCAGATTTGGTTTTTGGCACCATGTTGATTATCTATGCAGGTACACAACTCAATTTAGAAATAAGTGACTACCTGTTCAGTGCTGTACCGTTGTGTTTTGGCTTAATCATACTTTATAGCCTGTGGTTTATGCTGGGAGCTACCAGTATTTGGTTTGTCAAAATTTATAATGTTACTGAGGTACTACGTGGTTTGTTGGAAGCTGGTAGATATCCGATGGTAGCCTATCCTGTGGCTTATCGTTTCTTCTTCACTTTTATAGTACCCGTTGCATTTTTAACTACAATACCAGCAGAAGCAATGTTAGGTCGTAGCGAAATTACTTGGATGCTAGGTGCGGGAATGCTAGCTGTGCTGCTATTTTTTGTTGCTAATCAGTTTTGGCAGTTTGCATTACGTTTTTATACTAGTGCTTCTAGTTAGCAAGCTAGCGATCGCCAGCAAATACTTAACTTAAAAATAACTCCCTGATCCCTGCACTACCAATTTCTACTGCTAATGCTGCCAGTAAAAACCCTAGAAGTTGAGTAACAATCACTTCTCCTTCGGCACCAAACCACTTATCAATAAAGTTTGCCTGTCGCAAGATTAACCAACTGACGAACATTGCAGCAACAATTCCTACGATCACGCTAATATGCGGATGAGTAGATTCTGACATCAGTAACATCACACTTGTGAGTGTGCCAGGGCCTGCCAGTAGAGGTAAAGCCAAGGGAGTAATTGCCACATCACGATCTTTATCGATCACTGGAGTATCTAAGTTGCCTTGGAGCATTTGTAAAGCAATTAATAATAGTAGTAATCCCCCAGCAACTCTTAATGATCCCATGCTGATGTCCAAATAACTTAAAAGAAATTGTCCACCAAAAGCAAAAAGCAAAAGTACTGTTATTGCTACCAAAATAGCTTTATCTATCACCTTATTTCTTTGTTCTGGTTCCATACCTTTAGTGAGAACCAAAACAATTGGTATATTACCGATCGCATCAGCAAGTACGAAAACAGCAATAAAAGTTTTGATCAGAACAGACACATCCACAATAAACAAAATTAATTGAAAGATTGTCTAAAAAACTAAACCGAATTGAGTTTTATGTTCAAGCATCTAGGGGAAGAGAGAGAAGGGGAACAAAACAAGTCAAAAGTCAAAAGTCAAAAGTCAAAAGTCAAAATTAAGAACTTTTGACTTGTTTGCCCAATGCCCGATGCTCAATTTAAGTACTACGGTTGCACCAATGGTTGAATTGCTAATTCACTTAAGCCAATAGTAGCGAGTAAATCTCTCCACTGTGTTTGAACTGTATTATTTTGGGGATTTGTTTGACGCAGTTGTCCTAGTGTGGTGAGCGCATCGTACCAAAAGCCATTGTTGGCATAAATATTAACTTGTTGGATTGGCTGTGATTTTTGTAACTGTTTGACTAAGCTTTGAGTAGGATTTTTACGGATAATTACTCCTTCTACATAAATAGGAGTTGATTGCTTTTGTGGGTAACAATAAACGTTGAAGAACCAACGATACTGTTTACCGACTTGTAGTGACGGAACATTTTCGGGAATGGGAACTTTGATAATACCTGCTTTTGTCGGTAGAGCGATCGCAGTTTTATAAACTGAATCTTTGGTTTCATCGTCAAGCAAGACAAATTCAGCCGGGTAACCAGAACTCTTAGTGTACGGTAGATAAAACCATAACTGAGGATGTTCTTCTGTTGTTAATCCCCAAACATTTGTTACCGATGGCGGTTGCTCTGTTGAGGGAACCAAAGCAGTTAGAGGTGTTTCAACCTCTGGACAGCTACCTCTTCTCGCTCCCCCAAAGCGGCGACCTCCAGGAGGAGGGCCAGGTGGCAAATTAGGTAAATCAACCTTAATAGTTCCACTCTTAGGAGGCTGAGGTGAATTTGGTTGTGAGGGTTGAGTTGGCGTTGACTGTGCGACAACCAACGAAAAACTACTCAGTAAGTTGGTGCTACTGAGAGTTAACACCAAAATAAGTTTAATTGGATCTAAATTTAACTTCATAATGTGAGGAACGGGGACAAATCAATTCAAAATACCTACGGAAGCCGCTTTGCGTCTACAAAATTCAAAATTATGACTATTGCACAGACGCGATTAATCGCGTCTCTACCAATGCCCAATGCCCATTGACTCTTGACAAATTACTTTGGCTCTTGATGAATTGCTGTCAAACCAGCTGTTCCTATGAGTGCTAAAGCTGATGGTACAAAAGGTACCCAGTAACCTTGGATAAATAAACCAAAGCAGAAAATATAAAGAATTCCTGAGCCAATGACGACAAAAATTAGCAAACGTCTCAAAGAGTGACGCACTTGCCAAGCTAGTAATCCTCCTGCTAGTGACCAAACCCAAATCCACATCACTTCTGCGAAGGGATTCCATGAGCGCAGAAGTGGACGTCGGTCTAGAACAGCACTGAGAATTTGACTGACCATGTGAGCTTGTACCAATACTCCTGGCATTTGTTGGTCTAACTCAGTACTGTAGGGTGTAGCCCAATAATCTGGAAAATCACCTTTAGCAGTTACACCAATCAAGACTATTTTGTTTTTAATTGCGTTGGGGTTAATTGGAGCAGATAAAAGTTGTGTCAATGTTATTTGTTCAGCAATTTGCTTTGAGGAACGATAGTTGAGTAAAATTTGACCACCATTAGTATCAATGCCTTGATAACCGCCTGTTCGTGGTTTTAAAAGTTGGAAACTAATATTACCAATTTGAAAATCACCTCTGGGAGTAAACTTTGATTTAATTCCTTCAGTTTCTAAATAGCGTAGTGCAAGTTGTAAGCTGAGAGAAAAAGAAGTAGGACAAGGTGAAGTTGCTTCTGGGTTCATATACAGCAAATGCCGACGCACTACACCATCAGCATCATAAACAAAGTCGCTAAAACCTAAACGGTGTTGGGGAAATTCTGGTGGTGGTTCAATGCCATTAGTATTGATAGTTGTATCGCTACCTTTGCAGACTCCAAATAAATTGTTAGTTTGTTTGAGACGATTGAATAATTTTGCTGACTCTGCTGGAAAATCACGGTAAATATCTAGACCTATAGCTCGCGGTTGATATTGTTGAAGTTTCTCCAAAACTTTGTCGAGGGTTTGATCAGACACAGATGTCCCTTTCAAAGATTCACCTCTGCGGCGTTGGGCTGCAATATCAGCATCGCTAACGGTTACTAATAACAGGCGTGGATCTGGGTTTTCATTGATGAGAACTGAACGCGATCGCATCATTAAATCAAAGGCTTGTAAATCCCAATTTTGTAGGACTTCCAAAAATTTCAAGCTAGTAGGAATTGCTGTAATTAATACAGTATTTATTAAAAAATAAAGAATTATACGTAATAAATTAGAAGAATTATCAGTTCGTTTAACAGGCTTGTTTGGAGTAATCCAGCCTGTAAACTCTTGCCAAGTAGAGGGTGATTCTGCCAAATTTTGACAAATTACTGGTAGCCAAGTAGCACAAGGAAATTTATCTTCTAATCCTTGTAATCTTTCTCGTGCTTCTCGCACTGCTAAGTATAAAGGTTCACCACCAGCAAAACTATCGAGAAAACCCTTTAAAAATTCTTGTGCGACTAAATCTGGAACAGGTTCGCGCATCACTATCATTTGGGGGATGTGCAAATCAGCTAATTTTTCTCCCAATCCCAAGCCATCACAGGAGTTGAAAATTGCCAATTGTAAACCCCGTTCCACTGCTTTTTTTAAGGCATATTTTAATTCGTCAATTGTGAGACTATCAGTTTTATTTAAAAAAATCTTGCCGCTACAATTATTTCCTTGGCTAGAACTGTGTCCAGCGAAAAACAGAATATCCCAGTTTTTTTGCCACAGATAATCATTTAATTCCTTACGCTGTGGTTCAACTAAAAAGCTGACTTCAGTTGTGGGTAATGCTTGGAGTAAAGCCGTATCTGCCTGAGTATCAATTCCCTGACTATTACCAATAATTGCTAAGATATTTACTTTTTTATTATGAGTTTTCTTGGCAGCAATACGCTCGTATCTTGGAGGTGCAATGGCAATTTCCGCCTTGGGATAGCGTTCTAACACGTCCCAAAGATGCCAGGGTAAACGCTGCAAATCACGATTTTCTGTTTGTAAAATGACTCGTACTATATCTGTAGGCAATAATCTTTCTAGCCATTTTTCACGCACCGGACGAAATTCCGCAGCTAGTAGCCAGGAATTAAGATGCGATCGCAAAATATGAGCAGTTTTGTCACAATCTTTAAGAATCGATACATTTGTGACTTGCACCTTCTCAGCAGACAGACGATAACGATTGCCTAATTTTGAATAACTAGACTGCCACTCTTTATATTTCTGTAATAATTCTGTTGCTACTGGCAACCTACCTGCAATTTCTGAAGAAGGTAATTCGCCTTCTTCGCCAATTTGTAAGGTAACAGCAAATCCTTGCTCAAAGCTACCGTCTGCAAATTTCAGAACTACTAACTTACCCATAAATTAGAGAGTCAGCTCCTTCGGAGAATTCAAAATTCAAAATTCAAAATTAAGAACTTTTTGACTTGTTAACCATTGACTCTTAACCATTGACCATTGACTAAATTACAAAATGTTCTTTTACACAGGCATCCTGCAATGCAACTTGAACGGTAAATTCTTCTTTGGGTTCTCCTGCAAATTTTAATTGCATATAATTGTCTGCATTTCTGGCTTGGGCTTCTAAAAATACTGATCCTGATTTATCTAGGACTGTAAGTTGGACTCCTGGTGTTAAGTAACTTTGATTGTTAGCAGGATAAAGTTGTACCAAAACGTTGGTTTGTTGATCAGCTTGGGGACTAATTTCTACAACTAACATGACAAGTTGGTTGGCAATCTGAATTCCTAAATCAATTAATTTTCCTCGTCTGACTACTGCTTCTTGCTGATCATTAGTTTCATCTTCAATTAAGTTGCCACTTCTAAATGCAAAAGCTGGCGACATTTCAGGTTGATTCCACAAGGATTCTATGGTTTGCCATCCTGCTTCAAATATACCTGTAAACCACTGGCTCAAATTCACCAATTCTGGAACTGGTAATTCAAAAGCAGGTTCTAGGTGTTCGATTAACTCTTCTAGAGATTGCAGTTCAGTTAAAGGTATTTCTTCGGTGGCGACACTGGGGACAAATCCTAATAATTTTGCCTCTTGCAGAGATTCATCGACTTGCACAAATACGTAACCTACTCGTTCTTCCCATGTTTCAGGGGGGACATAAGCAATTTGTTGATTTGATAGCACAGGACGGCACTCTAAACGCCCAATTCCTGGTAATTCTAAATCAGCCACATCAGCACACAAATGCATAATCGGATTCCAACTGTCGCTAGCCGCCAAATCTGTAGGAATACCCATCATTTGTAAATAATCATTAACTGCTAATATACACAAAGTATTCAAACGCACTCGTTCCGCAGTCTGAAAATGTGGCAGTTGATTAGCAAATTGCTGGGCAGTGGTTAAGGCTGCCTTAGTGATGGGCAGTGTTAAAGCGATATCTTCAAGACGATAGGCTTGGTGTGACATGGATCATTCCCCAAAGTTTAATGCTGCTGTATATAGGTCGCTCGTAATTACAAAAATTACGCAAAAAAAATTGTCGCTGATTCAGGAATTAATTGTTAATGGTTTGTAGTTATTCATGTTTTCACAACCAATTCCCAATCAATACGTAAGCAGACCAAAAACTGGGTGCGTTGTAATTGGGATGCTTGAGCAATTTTAGCTGGGCGCGACGCAGCGCTTCTGCTTTGCTAATCCTGCTTTCTTGAAGTTCTTGATAAAAAGCACCGACAAACTGAGCGGTGGATTCGTCATCTATGTGCCAAAGAGAAGCGATGGTACTGCGTGCGCCAGCGCGTACAGCTGCGCCAGCTAAACCCAGAGCCGCACGTTTGTCTCCTGCTGCTGTCTGACAAGCACTTAATACTAATAGTTGTAGTGCTTCTGCTCTGGTGTCATCTCGACTGCGAAGAATACTATCAAATTGAGTAACGTTTATTGGGCCATCAGCAGCTAAGATAAATGTCTGATCAGCACGGGAACTAAACTGACCGTGGGTTGCTAAATGCACGACGTTAAAAGGATTAGTATTAACTTTGTTTTCTAGTTCTTTACTAGTGAATTGTCGATCTAGCAAGTTGGTTGTGGATATACCGGATTCGCTAATTAGCTCAATTTCTGTTTTGATGGCGGGTAAGGGCGCAAATTCTGGGTAGGCTTGTGGTGGTTGAGTTAAACCCGCAGTTAAGGCTTGTAAGCGCTGTTGCTGTAATGGCTTGGGATCAAAGATTTGCAAACCGACACTCAAAGCTGTTGCGTATTTTTCTACTAGATATTGTTTCCCATCATATAGAGAAGACATTGATAAATTACGCAAGGCTCCATCAAGTACAAATACTAGAGTATTGACTCCGCTAGCTGATAATTGCGATTCAATCGGTTTGATCAGCCAGTTGTAAACCTGCTGTGATTGGGTTCTTGTAGCTTTGATCGCCGCTGGATTCAGAAGATTTTGCCGTAATTGGGCAATTATTTGTTCTACTTCTGTTTGGGAAATTTGAGTGCTGTATTGTTTTAGAGGTTGTTTGGGAATTTTGACAATTACTTGTAGTTGATTGGGAAGAATGATTGGATATAAAATAGCAGCCGTAGGATTTTCTTTGTCTACAACTTGATCCAATAGTATACGCTGACCTTCTAGACAAGCTTCCCGAAAAAAGTTATCTAATTCGGCTATTTGCAGGGCTTCAATTCGTTGGCGTACTTTTTCTAAAGTTTTTGCTTCTGGTTGTGTTTTTTGAGAATTTAACAGTAATTCTACTGATTGTCGATAAACTGGTTCGACACTGTCGCGAAAGCTGAATTGTACTTCTCGATTGACTGCTACCAAGTCATTACGAATCGATTCGAGGGTTTGGACTGCTGAATCATAGGCTGCGATCGCTCCTGGAATATCCCCTTGTACTTTTAGTAATCTACCTAACTGCCATTGCCATCTATAAGCAATATCAGGTACATTACTACTCTGTGCTAAAAGCAACGCCTGTTCGGTCAGTTTTTGTGCTTCAGACCACTGTCTAGTTTGTTCATACAAACTACCGAGACTTCCCAGAGCATAAGCTAAGGAGCGTTGATCGTTCAAACTACGGGCTTGTTGCACAGCTTTGGCGAGAATTTGAGCAGGAAAAAGATGAGTGGAAGATGCCTCAGAAAAAGCAGAGACAATCTCCCTTTTCCCCATATTTCCCTGTCCTAATTTGGCGAGATTTTGAGCAAAATTAATCTGGGCGTAAACACTGGCGCGACTGGGGGGAAGTTGGTCGAGTTGAGATTGAATTTGTGGTACTAAAGTCAGAGCATCTGTTGGTTTTTGCTCAATTAGTAGACTGAGAAGATTGAGTTGGGCTTGAACTTTTAACAGAGGTGAGGGAGATTCTTTAACTGTTTGCTGATAAAAGTCAATCGCTTGCTGTGTATGCTCGCGATCGCGAGCATTATTACCTAAACTAAAAAGACTAGCAGCAATATAATTAGGTGATTGCAGGCGCTTGGCTACTGCTAAACTTTGTTCAAGAACAGTGTGAGATTCTGGAAATTTGCCCACTAATTGTAAGACATCGCCTAGCGATCGCAACATTACTGTTTTTTCTGGTGAGTCACTTTGCGATCGCAATGTCTGGTTTACTTGTAATAGTGTTGCTTCTGCCCGACGGTAAAATCCACTAGAGATTAATGCTTGAGCTTGATTAATCTGCGATCGTACTACGCCATTTTGATCATTTATTTGAGTATAAATATTTGCTGCCTGTTGCCAAGTTTTCAAGGCTTCCTCTGGTTGTCCAATTGCAAGTTGCAGACGACCTTGAATATCGAGAGTTTGAGCTAATATTTTGCGCTCATCTGTACTTTTGAGGAGATTTAGACTTTCTGTAATTGCTTGCTTGGCTTCATTCCACGCACCGAGTTGTTGATAAGCCAGAGAAAGATTACTCAAAGTCACAGCAAGTTTTTTTGTCTCTCCCTGCTGGCGATAATTTTGGGCTGCTTGCTGCAATACTTGTACTGCTTGTGCAAACTGTCCGTTATCGTAGAGTACTTTCCCTTGTTGTAAAACAACAGAGATTGTGGAGGAAGTAGAACCAGGAGGGTTAGGAATTTTTGCTAAAACTGGTGAGATACTCAAGCTGAGTAAGGTAGTTACCAGTATTAGTGCGAAGAAGCGATATGTCTTCTTTCTTAATGTCATAAGTTTGAGTTAGTCATTCTCTTCCCAATCACAGAATATCTATTTAACGAACCACAAAGGACACAAAGGACACAAAGATTTAAGTCAAGATTAAAAGGGAACAGGGATCATAAGGGGACAAGGGAGTGTGGGGTGTGTGGGGAGAGTGGGGAGAGTGGGGAGTGTGGGGAGTGTGGGGAGTGTGGGGGGACAGGTCGAATATTTTTTATAGATTCTCCCTTGTCTTTTACTCTCCACTGTCAGCGAGTATCAAAGACTCGTCGCCGAGTATCAAAGACTCATCAGCGAAATACAAATACTTGTTTACGAAAGACAACTCTTAAAGCCCAATGCCCAATGCTCAATGCCCAATGCCCGATGCCCAATGCCCAATGCCCGATGCCCGATGCCCGATGCCCAATGCCCTTACTTCACCGATTTCCCATTTCTATTAAATTCTTTGGTCAAGCGCAACAAAGCTTGTTCTAATTCTGGTGAAAGTTTGATGGGTAAGTCGCCAGTACGCATATTTAAATCTCTTTGCGGGAAGGGAACCTCTATGTTGTGTTTTCGCAAAGAGGCTTCGATGAGAAAATATATGTCACTTTTAATCGGTGTTTGTTGGTGAGGTTTGTCTATCCATACTAGGAGTTCAAAGTCTATGGCGCTTTCACCAAAACCTTTGAAAAATACTTGAGGTTGGGGTAGTTTTAAAACTTCGGGGTGATGTACAGCAGCTTCCACGAGTGCTGTTTTTACCAAGTTTACGTCTGAACCATAGGCAACGCCTACTGGTAAATGAATCCGAGAAACAGGGTTACGATGGCTCCAGTTAATGACTTCAGTCTCTAAAAAGCGAGAGTTGGGGACGATAATGGAAATTCGATCTAGTGTACGAATTACTACACTCCGCGCTCCTATATATTCGACTGTCCCCATGTATTCGCCCACTTCGATGAAGTCACCGACTTGGATGGGACGTTCAAATAATAATACAATTCCACTACCAAAGTTTTTAGCAATGTCTTGGAAACCAAAACCAATTCCCACGCCCAAGGCACTGGCTACAATTGTTAGAGAACTAAGATCTAGTCCCCAAATTTGTAACAAAACGATTGTACCAAAACTAATAAAGGCATACTTGCAAATAATTGCGATCGCTTCTTGCGCTCCCCTACTGATGCGTGTCCGATGTAAAATCCGAGAGCGTAATAAATTTGTTGTCGCACCAGCAAAAATCACTAGTCCCAAAAGTAAGACAATCAAAATAAAGATGTCTGTGAGGGAATAGGCTTTTTGTCCCAAGGAAAAAATCGGAGAGGTGAGACTGCTAATTATTCTGATGGTGATGTTATAACTCCACTCGCGGGTGAGGGGAAATAGATTCGTAATGTAGAGGGAGACTCCAACCCAAAGTAGTATCCGCGCCGAAATTAATATTGCTTTGAGAAGAAAACGCGATGTATTTTGGACTTGGTTATCACTAGAGGAGTTAGCCGAAACCAACATTTGGGAGACTCGGTTCTGGATGAGTTGCCATACAATTCCTAATAGCCGATGTAGTGCGATCGCCATCAACACAATCACAATACTCAGGATTGATGTATTGCGAATAAACTCTGCGCCTCTCTCGCTTTGGGCTTTTTGGATTGCATCCTCAATTTTTTGCACCCAAATCCTAGCTTGTTCTTCGGGAGTACCAGCAGAATCTATATCGTTTTGGGTAACAGTTAACAAGTACCGACCGTTAACTACGATAATTGGAGAATCGTTGCGTTGTTCAACCTTGATATCAGGCGCTTCATCGGATTTAACAACTGCTTGCAATTGAGAATTTATGAAGTTAGCCCGTTCTTGAGCTTTCGATTGTTCATTACTGCTGACTCTAAAAACCAACCTACCATCTACAGCAACAGGTGCATACTTTACAGATTGTGCTTGTACAGGTGCTAACAGGAAACTGATCAATAATACCAATACAATCACAGTTGTCTGAATAAGTTGAGAGTACCGAGTGTGAGGGAACTTACGATTTTTTCTCATTTTTACCGAGGGTTACTGACTTTGCGATCGCGTTTCATGGAACTTTAGTTCCATCATTCAAAAAACCCTATAGTTCATTTCCTCAAAAGTTTCTCATTTTTTGCTCTTAATTTGGAAATTAATTCAGACTGGTTTTAACTCTAAATGTTGACAAAAATCTTACTCAGCATTGCAGCATTACTGGCGATCGCATTCTTGTTCTTGGTAGTCGTGAGAATTAAAAATGACAATAAAGTAAGTAAAATCTGGCAAAAATTAGCAGATTTTCCTACAGGAAATGTTTTTACAAAAGATATGATTGCAGGATTACCAGCACCTGTGCAGCGGTATTTCTTACATGCGATCGCACCAGGAACTCCTTTGGCGTCTTCTGTAACTCTGGAAATGAGTGGTAGTTTTAGGCTGGGACAAGATAAACCTTGGGTTCCCATGCAAGCTAAACAAAGAATTTCAGTACTCAAAGGATTTGTTTGGCAAGCTGCGATCGGTCGTGGTTTGTCTCAAGTAGTTGGTGCTGATTATTACAGTAATGGTTCGGGTAGAATGCGGTTTTCTCTTTGGGGATTAGTTCCTTTAGTGAATGCTCATACTCAAGATATTGCTCGTTCTGGCGTTGGTAGGCTTGCAGGAGAATTTGTCTGGCTACCTTCTGCATTGTTACCTCAACAGGGTGTCCTTTGGAAAGCTATTGATGAGAAGACTATACAAGCAAATCTTGTAATTGACGATGAATCTGTAACGCTAACACTGGTTGTAGACGCTCAAGGCAAAATATTAAAGCTTTCTCTGCTACGTTGGGGAGATCAGACAGATAATGGTGGCTGGCATTATATCCCATTTGGAGTAGAATTTCAAGCAGAACGAAAGTTTGGCGGTTTCACAATTCCATCTCAAGTGAAAGCGGGTTGGTGGTTTGGTACACAACGTTATCTTGAATTCTTTCGCGCCACCATTGAAAAGGCTGAGTTTAAGTGATGAATTAGGTTTTCAACAGCCATTGCTGGCTAGGTCTAAGTAAAAACTCAAAAAACAATAAACAAAAGTAATAGTTGTTAAAGTAATGTAAATCATTTGATCATTTACTACAACATTCTTTTAGCGTAGGAATTGTAAGAACGTTCTTGCGTGCCGCTCATGTTTAATAGTTTGAAATTTGAGCGACGGTACACATGATAAAGGTTTCAAATTGGATGAGCCAAATCTGTTTCTGAGATCATCAGTAGCGTTTGTAGTAGGTGATTAATGAAATGGAGGAAATTAGTTATGTCTGATCAACTTACCAATCTTGAGTTACTGAAAGATCTGGATAAAGATGATTCCCTGACAGATGTGTCTGTAGAAGAACAGCAACATCTAGTTGGTGGTCACAGAGGTTACTACGGAGGTTACTACAAAGGTTGGCGTGGTCATCACCATGGTCACCACCATCATCACCACTATGGTCACCACAAACGTTGGGGTAAAGGCTGGTACTAAGTAAGGGTCAGTAAGGTTGACAGAGTCGTGAGGAGTACTGTTACGCGCATGAACATGGTGGTAAGTAAGACAAAGTTAATGACAAAAAGTTCGACCTGAAACCCTTATCCAGCCTAAAACCTGATGTGTAAAAACTTCTGTCTGGTTACTTAGCACCTTTAGAAGCTTCTAAAACATAAGGCACTTGTTAACAAAAAATTAGCAAGTGCCTTATCATTTATTGATGCTGGCATCACCTTTGCAAGGAGCGATCGCATTAAAATAATTCATCATATTAATAAAGCTGTCGCGGACGGTAAATCCACGACAGTAACACAGTCTTTCAACACTTAGCTTAATTCAACTCAAGCATTATCCTGTTTCTAAATAGAGATATGTATCTATCTGCTGGTTAATAATATGTTAATTTATTTTGTAAGTATAAATACACATAGGGATGGTTTGCACCTCCCTTTTCTTTTCACAATCATGTGTTCTTTGATTGTTTAATCTGATTCAAATACTCTTTAATTTGAAATGCTATCAGAAAACTTTACTGAAGCTCTTACCTATGCTACCCAACTGCACGCCAAGCAAGTTCGTAAAGGATCGGGTGTTCCTTATATAGCTGATTTATTGGGTGTTGCTAGTATTGCCTTAGAATATGGGGCAAATGAAGATGAAGCGATCGCTGCACTTTTGCATGACGCTGTCGAGGATCAAGGCGGTGCTGCAACACGAGAAGAAATTCGCGGTCGCTTTGGTGAGAATGTGACTGCAATTGTGGACGGTTGTACTGATGCCGATACAATACCTAAACCACCGTGGCGAGAACGTAAAGAAGCATACATTGCTCACATTCCTACAGCTTCGCCTTCTGTACTACTTGTGAGTGCTGCTGATAAACTTCACAATGCCCAATCGATTCTCAAGGATTATCGGATTTTGGGTGAATCACTTTGGCAACGCTTTCAAGGAGGTAAAGCAGGTACACTTTGGTATTATCGGGCATTGGTAACTGCTTTTTCCCAAACTGGCTCTAGTCCAATTTTTGAAGAATTAGAACGGGTAGTTTCAGAATTGGAGAGATTAGCATAAAAAAAGAAGTATAATAATTTACACATTTTTTGCTAATGGATTCTGACGATTGTCTCACAAAAATCTTCACGGCGATTTCAACTGCCTACAAACTCAAGCCCATAGTTAGAAACTAGGGGCTTGCGCTCTCCGGTTTTCAGCCAAAAGTGGCGATCGCTCGCGGTTGATTTGGTAAAAACTCGCGGTTGATTTGGTAAAAAGATGACACCCTGAAAATATATCAATTCAGTGAAGGCAGGCAAAACCAGCCTGCGGTCTTTTGCACAACCGTAACGGTGATGACAATATTTGTGATGTTAGCGGAACATACTACTTACAGAGCTATCTTCATGAATCCGCCAAATTGTTTCTCCTAAGAGATTTGCCACTGACAACACCTGTAATTGCGGGAAGCGATCGCTCTCTGGAATGGGAATTGTATTAGTGACAATCACTTCCTCAAAGATACCGCTTGACAACCGCTCAATCGCAGGCGGGGAGAATACTGCATGGGTAGCACAGGCATATACCTGACGCGCTCCTTCTTCACGAAGTAGCTTGGCTCCTTCTGTAATCGTGCCGCCAGTATCAATCATGTCATCTACCAGCACTGCTGTTTTACCCTTCACATCACCGATGACATTCAACACTTCAGCGACGTTGTGAGCCTGACGACGCTTATCAATTATTGCCAAGGGAGCATCATTGAGCTTTTTCGCAAATGCTCTTGCCCTTGCTACACCGCCAACATCCGGGGAAACTACCACAATGTCAGACAGTTCTTTGCTAACTAAATAATCCAGGATAACTGGTGAACCATACACATGATCTAGGGGAATATCAAAATATCCCTGTATCTGTGCTGAATGCAAATCCATGGCCAAGATCCGGTTTGCACCTGCTTGAGTGATGAGGTTAGCAACCAGTTTGGCAGTAATTGATTCTCTTCCTGCTGTTTTTCTGTCAGCACGAGCATAGCCATAATAGGGAATTACTGCTGTTACCTGTCGAGCCGATGCTCGCCGACAAGCATCAATCATGATTAGTAATTCCATCAAATGATCATTTACCGGTTGACAACTCGGTTGGATTAAATAGACATCACAACCCCGAATAGATTCCTGAATTTGAATGTAAAGCTCTCCATCGGCAAATCGCTTGCGGATCATTGGCCCCAAGTCCATGCCTAGATAACGAGCTACTTCTTGAGATAAGGGTACATTAGCAGAACCAGAAAACAGCCGCAGGCGATTATTTTCAGCTATTCCTGTTGCAGTTGATGGCAGTTTGAAAGTTGCAGTACTTAGCACAGCAGGTCCTCGATGTGCATTCATGGCAATATTATCATCAGATATTTAGATTGTTTAAGAGCAATAGTCCGAAAAACATTTGTGAGTTTTGTTGAAGCTTTCATAAAAACTTGATACATACCTCCATGAAACTACAAGGTTCTCATTTTTCTGTTTTTGTGGTAAACACACTTTTACTAGCTCACACCTGTAGTCGAGAGTTTTAACTCGCTCTAAAAACCTGAAGTCTCATATAGATTTGTTGGACGGACTACTTTACTTTTTTCCACCCTATTTACAGATAGGAGAAGACTATTCTAGTTTACTTGTAATGGTAAAAACACCTATGAATGAATTAATTATAGTCGTCTAGATATCCTATGATACTAGCTGCAAATAAATAGATTACCAGACTTACGAGATAGTTTTCCATCACCAAGGAAAAAGAAATGAATAGAAGCTAACAAAAGAATGGGAACTAAAATAGAGATTATTTTATCTTTTTTACTATTTTGTACCCGAAAGAGAGTGTGAAAATAGATTATAAGCAAGTGTATTAATATTTTCTTTAATATGCGTACAATTACAGCAGTTGACAAATTACAACTGTTGGATATTATTTTTGCGGGTGAGTTCCTTCGAGTAGTGCCGTTACACTCAATTAACTAAAAGATGCAACCACCAATTTCAACTGGTACTGTTCTGCAAAACCGTTATCAAATTATTCAAATTCTTGGTCAAGGGGGATTTGGTAGAACCTATCTGGCAGAAGACCAGAGACGCTTCAACGAACTTTGCGCCATCAAAGAATTAATTCCTAACACAACAGATCCTATTGCTTGGCAAAAGGCACAAGAGCTTTTTCTCCGAGAAGCAAATATTTTGTATCAAATGCAACATCCTCTAATACCAAAATTCCGAGAAAAATTTGAACAAGATCAACGATTATTTTTGGTGCAAGACTATGTAGCTGGTAAAACATACCATACTTTGCTGGATGAACGTAAAGCTGTTGGTGGTGCATTCACAGAACAAGAAGTATTACAGTTGCTGCGCTCTTTGTTACCAGTACTAGAACATATTCACACTCGAGGCATTATTCATCGGGATATCTCACCAGACAATATTATTTTGCGTGATCTTGACAATCAGCCAGTCTTAATCGACTTTGGGGTAGTAAAAGAACTCGCAACACGATTGCAAGCTGCTAATCCGACAGTACCAGCAACTTATGTCGGAAAATTGGGTTATTCTCCCAGTGAGCAAATGCAAACAGGACAAGCTTACCCCAGCAGTGACTTATATGCACTGGCAGTGACAGCAATAGTATTGCTGAGTGGTAAAGAACCTCAAGAATTATTTGATGAAAATCTCTTGATTTGGAACTGGCAACGTTGGGTGACAGTGAGTCCACACTTGACTCACATTTTAAATCGGATGTTGAGCTTTAGGCCGAGCGATCGCTTTCAAAGTGCAACCCAAGTAGCACAAGCATTGGCATCTGGTGGACAACAAACACCGCTAGTTTCAGCCTCTGTAGCAGGTGCGTCCAACCCCGGAGTCTCCAATGTACAAACAATCCCCGTTGGTCGTCCTCCTGATCCAGCATCACCATCCACACCTAATACACCTGCTAACACAATTCCAGAACCTGCTAGTAGGTCATTTTTGGATAACCCGTTGGCAGTTGGATTAATTACTATTGCCGTGGTGAGTATAGCAGGAATTGGCTCTTGGGCGCTGGTGCGTACTATTCGTGGGACACCATCAGCACAACCAACTGAAGTACCAACACAAACTTTTCCTTCTCCAGTAGTTCCTGACGGTTCTACAACTTCACCCACACCCACAGTTACACCCACGACAAATGAGCCGACAATTGTCAGTAGAACCCTCACTTTAGATGCATCTGGCATAACCAATGTTGAGGGTAAAATTACAGGCAATCAAATCATCCGATACACATTCCGGGGTCAGCGAGGGCAAAATTTAATTGTGTTGCTAGCGCAAGAAAGTGGTGTTGTATTAACAGTTTTAGGCCCAGATAGAAAACCAATTGACAACTCTGCTAAAAATGCCACTTTTTATCAAGGTACATTACCTGTTAATGGTAAATATGCGATCGACCTAACACTACCTCCAGGAATTACTGAAAGCGACTATAACCTCAGTATCCAATTAGAAAGCCCACCTCAGCCTACACCCACACAAACACCCACCGATATTCCAACAGAAATACCCACCGAAACCCCTACCGATATTCCAACAGAAATACCCACCGAAACACCCATCGAAACACCCACCGATATCCCAACACAAACCCCTACCGAAACACCAACCGAAACACCTACTAACACTCCATTTCTACCTATTCCCAATCAAAATTCCAATAATCCACCGACTGATGGCACGTCTAACCAATAGCTAAGAAGATGTTTGTAGTAAGGACTTAAGTCCTTACTAACAATTTGTTAGTCGCTAATGGTTGGTTGTTCACTACGCTCGACAGGTTGATTTAACGATAATATATTGACAAAATTAAAACAGAACAAGCAGCTAGCAATAATTCAACCTTTATCCACGAACTACTATCTACTAACCATTAACTATTACAATTGAACGCACTACTAATCACTGGGACAGATACAGAAGCAGGCAAAACTGTTTTAACAACAGCATTAGCAGCCTATTGGCAAAAATATTGTTCTGCTCGTAGTTTGGGTATTATGAAACCCATACAATCAGGAGTGGGCGATCGCGAATGGTATCAACAACTATTTAGCTTGGAACAATCTCCTGATGAAATCACACCGTTGTATTTTCAAGCACCTCTAGCCCCCCCCATTGCCGCAGTTCAAGAAAATCGCCATGTAGATTTAGCAGTAGTCTGGCAGGCTTACACAGCTTTATGTCAGCGTCGAGATTTTGTTTTAGTAGAAGCCTTGGGCGGATTGGGTTCACCCGTAACAGAAGAATTGACGGTAGCAGATTTAGCAGGTGAATGGCGTTTACCTACGGTGTTAGTAGTACCAGTCAGATTAGGTGCGATCGCTCAAGCAGTGGCGAATGTCGCCTTAGCAAAACAAACACGAGTCCAAATGCTGGGAATTGTTCTAAATTGCATCCAACCCCGCACAGATAAGGAAATCGCCAACTGGACGCCAGCAGACTTAATTCAGTCTTTGACAAATACCCCAGTTTTAGGCTGTTTACCCTATTTAGAAAATCCAGCAGATATAGACAAACTTGCACAAATAGCTTCAGATTTAGATTTAGAGCGTTTGTTAGTCAATCCAAAATCACGCCACGTGCTACAACGGAGGGAACCTCCCTTCGGGTTCGCCAGTTCCCCATCGTGACGGGAACCGCCAAGACGGGGACTGGACTCACCGCAACGCAGTGGCTCCAAAATCTAAAATCCAAAATTGTTAGATTCACAATATAAATAATCGACAGTAATTTCAAGAAAATGGTTTCGACCTTTCCCAATACCAATATTGACTTATCTCGCGTTCGCCTTGCGATTCGCTCATTGCAACCGCAATTAGTCGAATGGCGACGTAGATTACACCAAAAACCAGAACTCGGTTTTCAAGAAAAACTCACTGCTGAATTTGTCTCCCAGAAATTACAAGAATGGGGAATTGAGCATCAAACAGGTATTGCAGAGACTGGTATCGTTGCGATTATCCGGGGTGAAAAACAACCAGAAGCATCCAATCCAAAATCTAAAATCCAAAATCTAAAATCGAAAGTCTTGGCGATTCGTGCGGATATGGATGCTTTACCCATCCAAGAACAGAACGAAGTAGCGTATCGTTCTCAGCATGACGGGATCATGCACGCTTGTGGACACGATGGACATACTGCGATCGCTCTGGGTACAGCTTATTATCTCCAGCAACATCGTCAAGACTTCACCGGGACTGTGAAAATGATCTTCCAGCCTGCGGAAGAAGGGCCAGGAGGCGCCAAACCAATGATTGATGCTGGGGTGTTGAAAAATCCTAATGTCGATGCCATTATCGGTTTGCATCTGTGGAATAATTTGCCTTTGGGAACCCTGGGTGTACGTGCAGGTGCATTAATGGCAGCTGTAGAAACCTTTAACTGCACGATTTTTGGCAAAGGCGGACACGGCGCGATGCCCCATCAAACTGTAGACTCAGTAGTAGTTGCAGCCCAAATCGTCAATGCTCTACAAACAATTGTGGCTCGTAACATCAATCCGATTGATTCAGCAGTGGTGACAGTCGGTGAACTCCATGCTGGTACAAAGTGTAATGTGATTGCAGATACAGCCAGAATGAGTGGTACTATTAGGTACTTTAATCCAGGTTTGCGGGGTTTTTTCTCCCAACGAATTGAGCAAATTATTGCTGGAGTTTGCCAAAGTTTTGGTGCTAATTATGACTTTGAATACTGCGAACTTTACCCAGCCACAATTAATGATGCAGGGATGGCGGAATTAGTGCGATCAGTTGCGGAAGAAGTGGTAGAAACGCCCGTGGGTATTGTACCGGAGTGCCAAACGATGGGCGGTGAGGATATGTCATACTTTTTGCAGGAAGTACCTGGTTGTTATTTCTTCTTGGGTTCTGCTAATCCAGAGAAGAATTTAGCCTATCCTCATCATCATCCCCGTTTTGATTTTGATGAAACAGCGTTGGCGATGGGTGTAGAGATGTTTGTTCGCTGTGTGGATAAGTTTTTGAATTAATAATGCTCAGAAAAAAGCCCTGGCGATTGGAAATCGCACGCCAGGTGCTACAACGGAGGGAACCTCCGCAACGCACTGGCTCGGCTACACAAGCGAAACCCGCCTGCGCGGGTTTCAATGATTTGGTTCCCAAGTGGATATTAGAGAGTTTTGTTGATGATGAATTGGTTGATTCCTAATGTAGTTTGCTACTTTATCTATACCATCATGGCTAACAGTAAAAGCGCCATAGCTACCTTGCCATTTAAAAAATTTACCTGGTTGGATTTCGTGAGTAACTAAATGGGAAGAACTACCTTTTACTTGTTTAATTAAATCGGATACTGTTATGGTTGTGGGAAAAGCTGTCAATAGATGTACATGATTTTCTATTCCACCAATTGCGATCGCCGTGCATCCGAGTTTTTTGCACTCCCCAATAATTGCAGCATAAATAGGCTTTTGGATCTCTGGTGTAATTAAAGGTAATCTGTCCCAGGTTGCCCAAACACAGTGAAGATATAATTGCGTGAAATTTGACCTCATATTATTAAACCCGCGCAGGCGGGTTTTGTTTGTGTAGCCGCGATTTTCAATCGCCAGGGAAGCGTGAATATCGACATTGCTATTAAATTAACTTTATCCAGTAAATAACTTCAGTGGAAATACACAAATCATAAAATTGGGTTTCACTAGCCCCGGCGAATAGAATTCGCCTTGCATCTGAGAACCTCATCGCTCAAGCTCAGAACCTCAATATTTTGCCAGTTACAGCTACCCCTTGCTACGAAGCTTTGGCTTCCAAAGACTTTAGCAACTCTGTATTCACTCCCGATTCACGAGTTAAGGAAATTTTGCCAGTACGCGCAATTTCCTTCAAGCCAAATTTTTGTAATACCTGGACGATCGCGACCATTTTACCTGGATCGCCAACCACTTCCAAAGTCAAAGAATCTTCGGCTACATCTACTACTCGCGCCCGGAAAATTTGTGATAACTCGACTATTTCCGAACGAGTACTGCTGGTAGCATTCACCTTAAGTAGCATTAATTCGCGTTCTACACAGGGAATTTCAGTAATATCCTGCACTTTAAGAACGTTAATTAGCTTGTATAGTTGCTTGGTGAGTTGTTCAATCACCCAATCATCACCGGGTACAACCATTGTGATCCGAGAAACTCCTGACTGTTCTGCTGGCCCCACTGCAAGACTTTCAATATTAAAGCCACGACGCGCGAATAAACCAGCAATACGGGAAAGAACACCCGCTTCATCTTCTACAAGTACTGATAGAGTATGTTTCATTTTCGCCAAGAGAGGCTAGGGAGAGGAGAGATTATATATTTTAAACTGAAACGCCTCTCTCAAATCATACTATTGAAGTTAAAAAGCATCTCTGAATCAAGCAAAGGTAATGCTTGTACAGGATATCGCTTCAACCACTCCTGAAACGATCGCCCACCCTGTTCGATATACTTATTTAGTTCTGGTAAACAGCGACGGCGATAGAAACCACACAATGGTTCCCATCTATTATTTCTATAAACCAAAGCTGCGATCGCTTCTTCTGGTATTTGTTCTAATCCAGAAATCCATTCTTGCAAAACTTCCACCCGCAAATTAGGTAAGTCACAAGCCAACAGTAACACCCAATCTGTTGTTACCTGCGTCAATCCTTGGGAAAACCCCACCAGTGGCCCATGAGTTTTCGGTTCATTACCAGTTTCTTCTCGTAAAAGTACTTCCTGAATAAACTGACTTTTGGGTGGTAGCAAATCTTGATAACGTTCTGGCCAGGGAGTCACTACGTAAACTTGCTCTGTACAAGCTTCCGCAATTTGACAAATTCGTTGCAACATCGGGACATCTTCTATCGGGATCAAAGCTTTATCCCTACCCATACGCGTACTTTTACCACCCGCTAAAATGATGGCTGTTAATTGATCATTTGTCATAAATCAGTGAACAGTTACCAGTTAACAGTTACCAGTTTAATTTGATAGCTGATAACTGATATCACCCTCTCATCTGACTTTGACGAACTTGCTGCAACATTTGCTCTACATTTTCTGCTGCTGGTAAGCATTTTAACCCTTGACAAACTAAGCCTACACTGTTGTCTGGTAGTTTTGATGCGATCGCAAACACAACACTTGGTAAGTATTGAGACGTTAGTGAGTGTATTTGCTCGGTGGTGGTACGAATCAGAGTACTATTGCGATACCAATCTAAAGCTGTAAATAAACTCGGACAGGCTTGGGGATGGTTACTCATGACACTTCGGAATGCTTTTAAGCCTTGTTCTGCTAAATCTAAATAATGTAGATTATCTGTCAACAAAGCCAGACGTACAAGATTGGCGATCGCTACTCCATTGGCTGAGGGTGTCGCGTTGTCTGCATAACTACGTTCGCGCACGATTAAATCTTGACTCGCGTCAATTGAGGCGTTAAAGTATCCTCCTAATTCCACGCTCCAGAGATATTCGTCAAATTCTGCTTGGAGTGCGATCGCTCTTTCTAACCATTTGTTTTGTTCCGGACTACAAGTTTGTAAATCCAGCAGTGCTTTGATAAAAAAGGCGTAATCTTCTGATTGAGCTAATACGGTTGGTTGGTTTTCATAATTCAATCTATGAAAACGCTTATCGACAAACTGATGATCTAAAATAAAATCTGCGGCTGTGGTTGCTAGTTTCAAATACACGGGTTCTCGAAAAACAGCATACGCCCTTGCCAAGCCAGAAATCATTAAGCTATTCCAAGCCACAATCATTTTAGTATCTGTTACCGCCGGAATCCGACCAGGCCAGTTATGAGATTTAGCTTCCTGGTTGTTGCGTGCTGGAGGAAAAGTTTGTAATGATTCAAGAGTTGCACCGTAACGCGCTACAAATAATTTTTTGAGTGCTGTTTCCACAACTTCGCTTAGTTCTCCACTACGGCGTCTTTGTAAAACATTTTGACCATCAAAGTTACCGTTAGCGGTGACTGTAAACTGTTGTTGTAATTGTGTGAGTTCTTCAGCACTCAGCAGTTGTTCGAGTTCGCTGAAAGTCCAGACATAAAAAGCACCTTCTTCTGGTTCTGCTTCTGCTGGTGTTGTAAAACTATCAGCATCTTGAGCCGCATAGAAATAACCTTCAGGTGAGGTCATTTCTCTTTTTAACCATTCTACAGTAAGAGTGATCGCTCTACGCAAAGCAGGTTCTTCTATACCTGTACTCCAAAGATTTGCTAGATACTCCACAATTTGACCATTGTCGTAGAGCATCTTTTCAAAATGTGGTACTGTCCAGGTGGGATCAACAGTGTAACGGTGAAATCCTCCTCCCACATGATCATAAATACCGCCTAATGCCAAATCTAAACCCCGTTGGGTACAAACTTGTTTGCCATCATATTTAGATGTCACTTCAAATCGTGTTCCCCGTAATGCTAATTCTGCGTAGGGGATCATGGGGAAACTATTACCGTGCTGGTTGGGAGTAATGATCCCCGTGCTGGTTTCCCAGCCTTTTTGTAATAACTCGTTGTCTTGAATTGCGGTAGTACCTTGTTGTTGCAACACCGCAGAGGTGAGGAGAGATTCAAGAATTACTGCTTTGCGATCGCGCAAATCTTGTTTTTCTGTATCGTAGTAGCGACGAATCGCTTGTAAAACTTGTAAAAAACCAGGACGACCATAGCGTGCTTCAACTGGAAAGTAAGTACCTGCATAAAATGGTACTAAATCATCTGGAGACAAAAAAGCATTTAAAGGCCAACCCCCCTGACCACTCATCATCTGCAAAGCTTGCATGTAAATACTGTCAATGTCTGGTCTTTCTTCCCTGTCTACTTTAATCGGGATAAAATTGGCATTCATATACTCGGCAATGCCCAGGTCAGAAAATGCTTCTCCTTCCATAACAGTACACCAGTGGCAACTGGAGTAACCAATCGAGAGGAAAATCGGTTTATTCTCTGCTTTTGCGGTTGTAAGTGCTTCGTCGCACCAGGGCCACCAATCAATCGGATTTTCGGCGTGTTTGCGGAGGTATAGACTTTTTGCTTCAGCAAGGCGATTAGTCATAATTAGACACTAGTAGTTGCCTTCTCTGTTCAGTCTACCTCGAAAGATTTTATATTTTGGATTTTAGATTTTAGATTCAAAAATGGTAATTAATAATTTTTTTTGTAGTTGGTAGTTATTGATAACAAACAACTACCAACGAATAACTGACACTAAATCAATATACATTCGATTCAACCAGCGATTTTTTAGTTTAAAGAACGTAAAAACGAACTAGCCACTGGTGTAAGCGCCGTACCAGAGGGACGCGCTGCTTTGGTACTCATTGTAGTGTTTGTGTTCAGTCCGACGATCAAGTGCAGTAAGAAGGTAATAATAGCAGCTTGTAACAATTTTTCTAGCATGGCAGCTTCCTCTCTTTGGGTGGATATTTTTTATTAGGATTTGTTCTCCGGGATGCACCTTGTACTAATGATTTACCCCATTAGGTAGATATATCAGGAACTTCTCGGTAAAATATGGCAATTTTTACAAAACTATTAAAAAAGAATACTGGCTAACAGCCGAATTAATAGGGTAAGCACCATCTGTTATATATGACTACACAATGGTTAAGATGGTTTCGGAAAACAATCAGCCTTTGTAATCGATAGAATGTATCTACATTAGTTACAAGCTGGCTAAATGATTCCTATCGTTATTGAACAATCAGGTCGTGGCGAACGCGCCTTTGATATCTACTCACGCCTTTTACGTGAACGTATTATCTTTTTGGGACAAGCGATTGATGACAACGTTGCTAACTTGATTGTTGCCCAACTACTGTTTTTAGATGCCGAAGATCCAGAGAAAGACATATATATGTACATCAATTCTCCTGGCGGTTCGGTAACAGCAGGAATGGGTATTTTTGATACTATGAAGCACATCCGCCCAGATGTATGTACCATCTGTACCGGACTAGCGGCGAGTATGGGTGCTTTTCTCCTGAGCGCAGGTGCTAAGGGTAAAAGAATGAGTCTTCCCCATTCTCGGATTATGATTCACCAACCCTTGGGCGGTGCTCGCGGACAAGCAACTGATATTGAAATCCAGGCCCGCGAAATTCTCTACCACAAGCGACGGCTAAACGAATACTTAGCCGAACATACAAGTCAGCCGCTAGAGAAAATCGCTGAAGACACAGAAAGAGACTTCTTTATGTCGCCCGAAGAAGCCAGAGATTATGGCTTAATCGATCAAGTGATTGATCGTCACGCTGCTGGTAGCCGTCCAATGGCGGTTGTGTAATGAGAAGTTGGGGTGTAAGGGTTTGAGGTTGTAAGGGTGTAAAGGTGTAGAGTTTTTTCTCTAAACCTTTACCTCTATCCTCTTAATACCCCTGCACCAACACAAGCGAGCAAATGCTTGATTTTTCGTTTGAGTGTGCAAGTCTTGGAGTAAAAGGAAATAAAAACCCTTTACCCTTTAACCTTCATCTTTATACCCAGACGAACCCTTTTTGTGTTTACAAGAGTGCAGACGCCCTTGAAGAATATTTGGTTTAAAGCTGAAATTTCAACCGACTAAGAACTTCAGCAATCATTTACCAGTAAGTAAATAGTAACACAGCCGAGATTACTACTTTTTTAGATATCGCAGCTTTTACTTTACTGACTAGTCTAAGGATTAGTTTTGTATTATTTTTACTTATTATATACCAGTCTCATCCAAAATTCCATATTTTTTAGTTGTTGTTTGTTATTGGTCATTTGTAATCAGTAGTAACTATTAATCAATGACCATTGAGCATTGACCAATAATTTAGTCAAAATCCTGCTAGTGGATCTATAGGTGTAGGCTGGGATTCTAAATATTTGAGAAAATCACGTAGTTCTTCGGAATCGAGTAAATGGCGCGATCGCTTACCGTAGGTTTGAATTAAATAGTCCCTACCCTGTTCTGTTGTCCAACCCAAGCGCTGCATTTCTACACCGATTTTGGCGATATCATCTGATTGATCAACTGGTTCGCTTTTCTTCTTTTTCTTCGTTGTCGGTGCTGGTGGCGCCGCAGTTACTACTTCTTCGGTAGGAGTATTGTGATAACTGCGTTGGGGAAATGGTGTGACGTTACTAGATTTAATCTCTGGTAAAGTTTCGTTTTCACTCTGGTTGCTAGAAATTTCCTTGAAATCTTCTGCTTTAGTATCTAAAGGGAGTTCTGGTTGTGCGATCGCAGGCAAATTTTGCTCCAAATCCTGATCCTGGCTATAGGTATCAATTGTGTTTCTTGAAGATGTTGAAGATGTTGAAGAAACAGTTGATTTAATAGGTGTGCTTGCTTGTGTATCTAGATTGGAGGTATCGCTGGGAGTTTGGGTCAAAGAAGAGACAGGGACGCACAGATGGCCAGAAGCGGAGATATTTTCTTCTGTTTGAGGTGGTTCACTATTTTTGGTAGTCTGAACATCAGTTACGTTCTTGGTCTCAATCAAACTTCCCGTCTGTACTTGTGAGGTATTAGCAATACCTAAAACCATTAAAGCCCTAGTTCTGGCTTGATCTTCTGCTTCCTCTACTGTTGCTGCGGCTGCCATACCAGTAGCGCGGGTGATACCTTCTATTTGTAAGGTTACCCGAACAATGTACTTACCATGATAAATTTGCACTAATTCAGAGATTAAACTAGCTGTAGGATACAAGCTCTGAAGTTGAGCCAAAATCATAATTTCACCAAATCTACGTCAGAATAATTTAAAGTCAGAAGCACAAGGCAAGAGGCAAGAAAGAAGCAGTTAAGATATTCAATCAGCAAAATAATTTTACCCAATTGATAAAGCTGATAACTAAGTTCAGTATTGTTTTTGAGTTGCCCACCCATTCTTGTTTTATTTATCTTGTGGATTCACGATTGGGTATGGCTCTATTTTAATAGAGAAAGAATTTCAGTGTGTTTTTAATTTACTGCTTGCACTTTACACCAGCAAGAATTTCCTTGTACCCGCACCCTGAGATCGATAAATGCAACCCTGAGTTACCGAAATTGTATTAAAAACTTGAGTATACTGTTTGTAAAATAAATTTTTTTGGGTAAATTATTGGCTACCACAAACTAACTTTAAGTGTTATTGCGAGCAATGCTATACTGTTTACCCAATTTAATATCCAGAAATCTTTTCTGGAAGTGCGACTAAATCTACAATAATGAAGTAATGGTTCGTGCTCACAGATTATTAAGCTGCTACCTAGTTGTTACTGATTCTACATATGGAACATTTAGGTTGATCAGCAGTTTCTCCTAGTGAAAAATCAGAGTCTAATCGCCTAAAGTACCTTTCAACTAGGCAATTGAACACCTGTGGTTTCCCCTGCGTAGCGAGTTTGGGCAGTTCCACTGAGAACGATCCAAACACAGCCTCTCAAAAACCCGTTGCGTCACAACCTAGTAGGGTAAAATCCGGTATGAGGACTGCCTTGTCAGATTGGCCAAGTGAAGGGACTTGAACGAACTGGTACTCAAAAGATGATTGTGTAGCGCCCTACCTGTTGGGAAGTTCGTTTACCGCTAGTGTCTGTGGGTCGTGAGGTAATCAACCAAGAACCAGATTCAACAACGGACACATTGCAAAGGTGGAGGGGAACCCTCACACACAATTGTCCTCAACAAAAAAGATGTTTTGACCAAAGGTCGGTTCACTGCATGGAATTTTCAATCGCTACACTCCTTGCCAATTTCACTGATGATAAATTGGTAGCTCGTAAACTTCTAGAAAAGAAACTTGGTTGTGAAGATGAAGAAAGTTTACAAACACTTCACATCATCTTAGAAGTATTGGAGAAAATTGGCATTTTAGTCAAAGAACGCGGTAAGTATCGCCGGATTACAGAAGAAGGACTTATAGAAGCGAAGTTGCGCTGTTCCAGCAAAGGCTTTTGCTTTGCAATTCAAGATGTAGAAGGAACTGAGGATATTTACATTCGAGAAAGCCATTTAAGTAATGCTTGGAATGGCGATCGCGTTTTAGTGCGGGTTCTCAAAGAAGGTAGTCGCCGTCGTTCTCCTGAAGGAGAAGTGAAATTAATTTTAGAACGCTCCAACCACACTTTACTCGCACGAATCAAACAAGTAGAAGCGGGCTATCGGGCTGTACCTTTAGATGATCGCCTGCTATTTGAATTGAAACTTTACGCCAATGGTCTAAAATTACAAGAAGCGATCGACCATCTGGCTCACGTAGAAGTTCTACGTTACCCACTAGCACAATATCCTCCATTAGGACGGGTTGTGCAGATCCTTGGTAGCGATGCAGAAGCCGCTGCTGATATAGATCTAGTCACCTGTAAGCATGACCTTTCCCGTAGTTTCCCAGATAACGTCCAAGAAGCAGCAACCAAACTACCAAAAAGAATTTTAAAAGCTGATCTCAAAGAGCGACTAGATTTACGTAACAAATTTACTATTACAATACTGGGTAATAATATTGACACAAAAACAGTAGAAAATGCTTTCTCTTTGGAAACAACTAGTGCTGGTAACTTGCAGTTAGGCTTTCATATTCCTGATGTTTCCCACTACGTACAGCCAGATGAAGCACTTGATCGGGAAGCACTCAGAAGGGGTAGAACAGTATACCTTGGCGATTTAGTATTGCCAATGTTACCGGAAAATGTAATAGATAAGTGTTCTCTAGTATCAGGAAGCGATCGCCTCAGTATTTCTTGTTTAGTTACCTTTGATTCGGAATCAGGAGAGATACTGGATTGGGAAATTCAACCCAGTGTAGTGAAAGTAGATGCTTCAGTGAATACTCAGCAAGCAGAAACAATTCTTCTGGGTAAAAAAGTTACCAAAGTGCCTACTGAAGCAGTAGAAATGCTGCAACAGTTGAAAAAGTTGCAGACGTTTCTCAAACAACAACGCACCTCTCGCGGAAGTTTGCAGTTAAATCTGCCCACAAATAAAAATCCCTTCTATGATGAAGGTATTCTCGGATGCGTAGTAGAAAAAGATTCACCTGTGCGATCGCTGCTCACAGAATTCGTATTGCTAGTGAATCAAATCATGGCAAACCACATGAGTGCTTTAGGTATTCCCAGCATTTGGCGAGTCCAAGGCGCACCTGATCCCGAAGATGTCCAAGAGATGTTGAAACTGGCGATCAATTTGGGGATCGAATTGTCACTAGAGCCAGATATTGATATTCAACCTCTAGATTATCAACAATTGACCAGGGTGTTTGCGGAGTCATCATCTGAGCAAGTTTTGACTTATTTATTGCAAGATACCCTGAAACAAGCAGCTTACAGCACCAACAAAGCAACCCACTTTGGTTTGGCACTACCAGAATACGTCCACTTTACCGCACCCTTACGACGTTACCCAGATTTGCTGATGCAGAGGGTATATTATGCACTACTCGAACACGGACGCGATCGCCGCAACACTCGTGTCAAAGAGCGTGTGAACTTGCGTTCTTCTACCAGCCACGGGGAAATTAACTGGAATGTCTTACCACCAGAATTGCAACAAGAGTTGCAAAGCGAACTGACAAGAGTAATTACCCAAATCAACGACAGAGAAAAAGAAGTTCAAGAAGCCGAAGCCGACTTGGAGGGTTTGCAAAGAGCCTCTCTAATGAAACAGCGAATCGGCGAGGTTTTCAGTGGTGTGATTACAGGTGTCCAATCTTATGGATTCTTTGTGGAAATTGAAGTCCCACCAAAAGATGATGCTGATGATCGGAACGTACCTTTACGAGTTGAAGGATTAGTACACGTCAGTTCCCTCAAAGACGATTGGTACGAATATCGCGCCAGACAACAGGCGCTGTTTGGACGAAAAAATCGCGCTTCCTATCGATTAGGCGATCGCGTTGCTGTACAAGTTAAAAGCGTCGATTACTACCGTCAACAAATTGATCTCGTCACAGTCGGTAGTGATGGTGTTCCTTATCGCTCAGATATCAACCCAACTGGTGAAGAATCAGATATGTACTTACGTGGCGACATGGAACCAGACGATTTAGAATCCTATGAAGACGACGAATAAAGGTTAGGGATTGAGGATCGGGGATCGGGTAAAGGGAGAGTGGGGTGTGTGGGGTGTGTGGAGAGAATTACTTAACAAGTCTCTTGCCCAATTCCCAATCCCCAATCCCCAATCCCCAATCCCCAATCCCCAATCCCCAATCCCCATTTTTGAGAAACGTGTCCAACAATCACAAGCCACTCATCTTAGGAGTTACAGGTGCATCTGGTTTAATCTACGCAGTTCGCACTTTAAAATATTTGCTGGCAGCTGATTATGAAATTCAATTAGTTGCTTCTAAATCAACCTACATGGTTTGGCAATCTGAGCAGGATATTCGTATGCCTGTAGAACCTGCTCAACAAGAGCAATTTTGGCGACAACAAGCAGGAGTTGAAACAGGAGGAAAACTACACTGTCATCCTTGGGGAGATGTGGGAGCGAATATCGCTAGTGGTTCCTTTCGTACTTTAGGAATGATTATAATTCCCTGTAGTATGAGTACGGTAGCCAAGCTTGCAGCAGGGTTAAGTTCCGACTTATTAGAACGAGCCGCAGATGTGCAGCTAAAAGAAGGGCGAAAACTAGTGCTTGTTCCTCGTGAAACTCCTTTTAGCTTGATTCATTTACGCAACTTAACCACCCTTGCAGAAAGCGGAGTGAGAATTGTACCTGCTATTCCTGCTTGGTATCACAATCCTCAAAGCATTGAGGATTTAGTTGATTTTGTAGTCGCCCGTGCTTTAGATCAATTAGATATTGATTGTATTCCCATTCAACGTTGGCAAGGTCGTCTCTAAAGGCTAAAGGATGTAAGGATAAAGTATGAAGTGTGAGTTATTTTCCTTTTACTTTTTATTTTCTGCTTTTTATCTTTTACCTTAATCTTTAAATACTTCATCCTACCCTAAACGTAGGCGCGTCTACATCCTTCATCCTTTCTATTTTTTATGGCTCTTTTGCGATTAATTTTGTTAGTAGCGATTATGGGAGGTCTGGCGCTGTTGTTAGCGCAAAATTGGTCTCCTATCCTCCCATTAGTCTTTTTAGGTGTGCAGACTAAATCATTACCTTTAGCAATGTGGATTTTGTTCAGCACAGCTGCTGGTGCTGCTACCTCTTTGGTGATCTCTGGTTTATTTCAATTGTCGAGTTATTTGGCAGTACCACAACGTTCAACTCCTGCTGCATCCAAATCTCGGAGAACTACAGCAAAGAGCGATCGCTCAACGCGAGAAAAATCTACCGACAGTTATAGTAGTTATACTAGTCCCCCACCATCAGCTACTCAAACTTCATCTCAACCTAACCCAGATGATGATTGGGATACAAACGATAACGAAGATTGGGATTTTGAAGAAAAGCCAGACACCACAAGATCTCAAAATACCGAAGTCAGAGACTCGAAAAGCTATGAACGCCGACAAGAACCTACAGACAGTTTCCGAGCAGGTTCTTCATATTCTTACAGCTACCGCGAACCTAAAAATTCTGGAGTGGGCAAAACTGAATCAATTTATGATGCTGACTATCGGGTAATTATTCCCCCATATCAACCATCAAGTGATGATTTCACCGATAAAGATAATCCAACCGATAAAAAAAATCAAGCAGATGAAGAAGATTGGGGGTTTTTAGACGATATTGAGGATGATCAGCGTGAGCGTTAATAAATAGAGACATCACAAGTCAAATCTCTACTTGATCCCGCAACGCTCGCGAGACTCCTGCTTGACTTTACCTGTCATGGCAGCTTCTTGCAAACTCATAAAAGCATTAAAATCTTCAAGATCGTACTGTGTACTCAGTAATTGCCGTAGCTGATTTTCTGCTTCCACAGTCAGGTATCCTGTTGATAAAGCCTTTTGCACAACATCTTTAATCCGAATCATGTTTGAATCCTCAAACGACCACACTTAACTTATTCGGCTTATTCAAATTAGATATGCAGTATCTTGAATACTTTTCCACTATTAGGTTGGCCAGGCTTTTTTCAACCAAACGAACAAGAAAGTCATTTTTTACACCTTGTATTTAATCAGTGCTGTTGATGCTGGTCAAACAACTCACTCAAATTAGTAATTAGAGCGGTTTACATATAAATATTGAGAACGATGTATTGTGTTGGTAGAAACACAGTATCGTAATAATGCTCTATATAATGACGAGTTTGACCCTTTTAGGTAGACGCACAAAGCCTGAATAAAGTTTCAATCAAGCTCAAATCAAATTTTATTAAATTTATATTAAGCCTATAACTAACATAAAGCATATTGATTTGTTTGTGTGGAATTCCTGTAAAGCTCCCAGAGGGGCTGCATCAAAGAATTGAACTTGCGATCGCAAGTTCAATTTTTGCGGAGAAAATTTTATTCGTAAGCACCAAGTTTCGCTAGGATAAACTCAGAGTTTTGTGAATCGCCAGAGTCAACGGATAGTTGCAATCTACCACTCGACTTTCAACACCAAGACACCCTCCTCCACAAACGTACAGATTCAGCTAAAACTAAAACCGCGATTACCAAGAAAGGCAGACCCTTTTTTTCAAAGATTTTAAATCTTAAACTTATCCCTATTAGCTCATAACCTTTTCCTGAGTGACCAGCTAGAACTTTAATTAACAATAGACCCCAAAACAAAGGAAAGATGATTACACCCATGCGTGTTTTTGTGTTGATCTTTAATGCTGGCACAGATAACGAAGGAATTCACACGATTCGAGTAGGCGATCGCAACACAATTCTGATGTTTGAGTCAGAAGACGACGCCACGCGCTTTGCCTTGATGCTAGAAGCCCAAGATTTTCCGATACCCGCAGTTGAGGCAATTGATGCTGAAGAAATCAAAGAGTTTTGTCAAAGTACTGGCTATGATTGGCAAATGGTGACAGAAAATAATGCTTTAATGGTTCCCCCAGAAATAAACGTAGAAGAAACCGACTGGAAACCAGACTCTGAAATCGAGCAAACACAGACTGACACCCAGTCTAGTAACCAACAATCACCGCCACCAGAATCAGATTTGTCCGACTCCGAACTTGATAGTATTCGTCGCCGATTAGAAGGGTTACTATAACATAGTCAATGGTCATTAGTAGAGACGCGATTATACTCTCACCTTGAAGCCGCTCTGACGAGCGTCTACGTGTCTGTACAATAGTCTAGGGTCAAGGGTTAAAAAACTATTGACACTTGACTTTAGACTATTGACTGTTGACTTCACATAGTGGTTCAAGGACAAAAAACAAATGACTGATTTACAGCAACGTGGCCATCTTCTCACAGAGCAGGTTAATCCTAATAGTCAGAATCTAGACCAACTCAGTTGTTTAGAGTTGGTAGAAATTTTTAATCGCGAAGATGAGAACGCAGTGGCTGCGGTTGCTGGTGCGAAGATGGAATTGGCTCAAGCTATTGAACGAACTGCCGAGTGTTTGCAACGCGGAGGACGACTGTTTTATGTTGGTGCAGGGACTAGTGGTCGATTGGGAGTATTAGATGCTGCTGAGTGTCCACCAACTTTTTGTACGCCTCCAGAACTTGTACAAGGAATTATTGCTGGTGGTGCTGGGGCGTTGTTACGCAGTTCCGAAGATTTAGAAGATCGTTTTCAAGATGGAGAAGCGGCGATCGCCCAACGACATATAACCCAACTAGATGTAGTCGTGGGTATAACTGCTGGTGGAACAACACCTTATGTTCACGGTGCTATCAATGCTGCTCGTCAACGGGGAGCTACCACAGTTTTTATGGCTTGTGTACCTGCTGAACAAGTGAGTATAGAAGCAGATATTGATATTCGCCTATTAACAGGTCCAGAAGTGCTTGCTGGCTCCACTCGCCTCAAAGCAGGAACCGCAACTAAGCTGGCTTTGAATATCCTGTCAACAGGTGTGATGGTGCGTTTGGGCAAAGTTTACGGAAATCGCATGGTAGATGTAGCTGTGACCAATAACAAATTACGCGATCGCGCTTTAAGAATCTTGCAAGACTTAACAGGTTTAGGTCGTGAAGCATCAGATTTGTTGTTAGAACGCAGTGGTAAATGGGTAAAATTAGCACTCTTAATGCACTGGACAGGCTTAGATAAAGAACAAGCTCTAGAACTACTTTCTGAAAATCAAGGTGATCTCAGAGCTGCGATCGCTAACTGTAAAAATTACACCAACTCTTAGAAATAGAAGCGTCAAATTTTAGGGATTGCCTAAGTATACTGGTATTAATTATTTTATTCATTTTAAAGATAAACTTCCAGATACCATGTTAATCGAATCGGCTTTTTAGTAAGTGTAAT
>NZ_AJLJ01000068.1 GCF_000317245.1 Fischerella muscicola SAG 1427-1 = PCC 73103 | reverse complement strand
AGTGTAATGTTTCTTCAAAAAAGCAAAATGCTTACCCTGAAGCTATTTATCTATCAAATTGTTAGAGGTAGACTACCAACATCTACATCGTTCATACAAAAATAAATTCAGAATTTATACTGTTTTAATCTTCTTGCTCAATGTATAGGATGATATATATTTCGCATAACATTTTCATTGTGAACTGAAGAAGTTGATATACCAATACATCAATATATAACTTTTTAAAAATAATCTATTAATGTGATTAATAGAAGGAGAAAATATGAACCATCCGCAAATGATGGTAGCAAATAAATTAATTAATGAATTTCAAATTTGTACCCAATTAAAATATAGTGGCAAATTAAATATTAAAAGTGTTAATGGACAAAAATGGATTTTCTATTACCACGGTGGTAAAATAATTTGGGCAACAGGAGGTACTCATCCTTTCCGACGGTTGAGGCGGCAAATTGCTCAATACTGCCCTAATATTGATATTGATAATATATATTTGCAACCTCAAGAATTCTCCCTTGATTACTGGGATTACTTTCTGCTGGTGTCTCTATATAATCAACATAAAATTAAGCCTGAACAAATGAAGGCTGTTATAGAAAACACTACCGCAGAGTTATTCTTTGATATTACTCAACAAGCCAACTTTTATTCTATAAGTTGCGATCGCAACCAAGAAATAATCTTAGAAGCACCAGTCAGTATCACTGATGCAGATATGTCTTTAAGGCTTATGCAAGAGTTTTGGGAAGATTGGTTAGCAAGTGGTTTGAAAAATATATCACCTAATTTAGCACCAAAATTGCGAAAACCAGAAGAACTCCAAAAACATGTAACTTCAATAGTCTACAATAATTTCGTAACTTTAATTAACGGCAAATATACTCTATGGGATTTAGCCGTCCAAATGAAGCAAAGTGTACTTTCAGTTACTCATTCTTTACTTCCTTATATATCCAAAGAAATTATTGAATTAGTCAAAGTTTTTGACTTACCTTTAGAAACAGTTGAAGTTAATAAAAACTCTTTGATTGAAAAAATCATAACTTCCAATAGTCCACTCATTGCTTGTGTAAATAACAATATTTCGCTGAGTCAAACACTAGAAAATATTCTCATTCCTAATGGATTTAGATTCATTAATATTCAAGATACCGTTCATGCCCTATCCATTCTAATTGAGCATAGACCAAACCTGATCTTTTTGAATTTAGTACTACCATTTTCTAGTGGTTACGAGATCTGCGCTCAACTCAGGCGCATTTCCCTATTTGCTAATACGCCCATAGTTATTTTAAGAAACACTGATAGTCCTTTAGAGCGAGTTCGAGCTAAAGTGGCAGGTTCTACAGATTTACTCGCCAAACCTGTATCATATGACAATGTGATGGGTATAGTACGTAAACATACATAAGCTTTTTCGGAATCAGTCATTAGTCATTTGTTACTAGTCATTTGTTACTAGTCATTTGTTATTTGTTATTTTTCCTTTTGATCGATACTTCTTTAATGGTACAGAGCAAGCAGAAAAATCTGTAGAGCCAATTCCAAAATCCAAAATCCAAAATCGAATGACCAATGACCAGTGATTAATCTTCTAGTGATTGTGCTGGTACTTCAACAGCTGTCACGTCGATCGTACCATCGGGTGTCGTGCGCTGAAAATGGCCCTGTTTTACTGACAACATTTCTCCACAATTAGGACATTGTAACTGAGTTTGATTCAAACCCGTAAATTCGTATCTACAAACGGGACATTGATCAGTAACTAGGTTACGTTGCAACCACCAACGAAATCCAAAAAATACCAGAATTGGTGTGAGCAAAAGTAGCCCAACGATAATTAGCAATGAATTTACCAACCAGCCTAAGCCCAATGATCCTAGCAACCAAGCAATTACTATGAAGGTGAGCCAGGGGCGGAGTTGATACAGACTTAACTGAAAGTTTTTAAAGGTCATTTGTTAAAGTATCGTCCTGCTCTTCCTCTAGGATAGCGACTTTCTTCTAAGATTCTTTGACTTAATGTAAATTAACTTCTGCTTTGTGGAGTCAATTGTCCAAAGTCAATGGACAATTGACCATTGACCAATAATCAATAACTATTAAAACTGAGATAAGCGTTGCTGATAATAGTCTACAATTTTTTCTGTGACTTCGGTTATTGACAAACCATCTGTGATCAATTCAATAGCATCTGACGCTTTCTTCAAGGGAGAAACTTTACGAGTGCTATCTTTCCAATCACGTTCAGCAATATTTTTTTCTAGCTGTTCTAAAGATATTTCAGGCTGATCTTGTTGTTTAAAGTCCTCTAGACGGCGACGGGCGCGTTCTTGTACAGAAGCTGTTAAAAAGATTTTCACTTCTGCATCGGGGAAAACGTGGGAACCGATATCCCGTCCTTCTGCAACCAAACCACCTTTTTTGCCCCACTTTTGTTGTTGTTTAACTAATGCTTGACGCACAGCACTTTGTGCAGCAATTGCGGAAACATTAGATGTCACTTGAGTTGAGCGAATTGCTTGGGTAACATCATGATGGTTAATCCACACTTGCACTGGAGATTGTAAATCTTGTCCTGGAGACAGTTCAATTACACACCTGTTGGCTAATTCTGCGATCGCACACTCATCATTTAGAGCGATTTCTTCATATAGTACTAGCCAGGTGACGGCACGGTACATGGCTCCTGTATCCAGATATACCAGACCTAGTTTGGCTGCTACCTGACGTGCAACGGTAGATTTGCCAGCTCCAGCTGGCCCGTCAATAGCAATGATTGGCTGGCGATCGCGTAAAATTGTGTTATCAATCAAACGTGTAGAACCAAGACGAGCGGCGATCGCGAGCATTCCTTCCTCCTGAACTTTTTCTATTGACATTAAAGTATTCGGTTCAACCAATTCAATATATTCCACAGATACAGAACTGACCATTGCTATTTCTTGCTGCGCCACTGCAATAAGCTTGTTAGCATTGCGTTCTCCAGCACGGAAAGCTGCTTGGGCTTTTTGCAACCCACTGTACAACACAGCTGCTTGCTGCTTTTCTCTGCTAGTCAAATATTGGTTACGAGAACTAATGGCTAAACCAGATGTTTCCCGCACCGTTGCACAAGCAACAATTTCGATCAAAAAATTTAAATCAACTACTAGCTGTTTGATAATAGCTAACTGTTGACCATCTTTTTGACCGAAATAAGCTCGGTCAGGCTGTATTAAATTGAACAGTTTGGTAACAATCGTTGCCACACCCTGAAAGTGACCTGGGCGATAGTTACCACACAAGCCTGATATCATAGCAGATGGCGGGTTAACTTGTGTAACTTTTGATTCTTGTATATTTTTCAGGTCAACTCCCATTTCTTCCGGAGTCGGTGCAAAAACTATATCTACCCCTGCTTGTTCGCACATTTGCAGGTCTTGGTCTAAGGTACGGGGATAGCGGTGAAAATCCTCATTGGGGCCAAATTGCAGAGGATTGACGAAAATACTGACAATAACCGTAGCATTTTCTTGCCGCGCCCGTTGAATTAAACTTAAATGACCTTGATGTAAGGCTCCCATAGTGGGAACTAGACCAACAGCCGTAAAAGGTCTGCCAGTCACCTCAAATTCTGATGGCCGTTCCTGCTCTGTAAGCTGATTTTCCGAACGGCGCTGATCTAAATAGCAGCGTAAAGCCACAGTAGTTGTCAACAGGCGCACAAAAATACCCCTAGTCTTGATCTAGCTCTCCCCCGTTAGTTTATATCCGATTTGGGAGGCAAGAGGCTAGTCTAGGGGAACAAAGGAAGTGGTGGTCACTTGTTGGTAGTTGTTATAGTTGTTTGTTGTTTGGAACTTGCCACCAACAAACGACAAACAACAAACAACAAATAACACCAAAAAACTACCTTCCCAGAACTTCAATTCGCACAGGTGCGATACCGCTGCTCATCATACCTAAAATGCGTGCTGCGCCTAAAGAGAGGTCAATAACCCGACCACGAATATATGGGCCTCTGTCGTTAATTCGCACAACCACAGATCGACCATTGCGGGTATTGGTCACACGTACTCTTGTACCAAAAGGCAAGCTGCGGTGAGCTGCTGTCATTCCATTTGGATTGAACCTCTCACCAGTAGCGGTTTTATTACCAGAAAAATCATAGCCGTAGTAGGACGCTACACCTTTGAAAGTATTTTGCACTTTGGCGGCAATCTGGTGTGGTAGTTTAGCTGGTAATGATACTGACGAACGCGCAGGCAAGTTAGCGATCTGACCTAAAGGCGATGCATTGCCTATGAGTCTGCGTAAGCGGTTGGTTACTTGTAATGCATCTTGAGCGGGATCGTTAGTTGTATCCGCGAGTTTTGTGTTTTGATCGATCTCTAGCAGTTCTTGGTTGTTGGCTTTAATAACGAAGCGATCGCCAGCTTTTTGTTGACCACTCAGGCCTTTGTTTTGGTCTTGATTGGAATTTGTAGATGCTTCTGATGCTTTCCAACTTACAATAATTTTGCTGGCGTCTACTTTATCTAGGACTAGCTGGTTAATTTTTGCTGCTACTACACTTGCCCTTTGAATTGGGTCGTCTTTTGCCGAGCTAGTCTGAGTTGCCAAACTTGTACCTGTCCCGTTGGTAGCTATTTGAGTAGGACTGCTGGTATCAAGAGCTTGAGATACCCCGTTGACGTTAGCGATTTCACCAACTTTTGTTTCTTCACTAACTACTGACTTTTGTCCTAGAAAGCTGATAACGGGAATATCGCGGATATAGAGCGTTGCCACTGGGCGACCTGCTGTCTGGTGTGTTTGAATCTTAGCGATCGCAGCATCTGAAGCAGGATTTGCTGTTGGGGATTGGTATTCTCCTACTTTTTCCACATCACCAGAAGGCGTAAGTGGTAAGGTTGGAGCGGTTTTCTTAGCTGTCTCAGTACGTCCAACTAAGGGCATTCCCAAAACTGTGCTACACACAGTGACAACAGTCCACAAATGTTTTTGATTCATGCGTCCGAATATTAAAGCGACTGTAGAACGGAGCTTTGATAGTTCGTGAGTTAAAGCATTCAACTGAGAATAACTTTACCCAACAACCGAACTCGTTCCGCTTTCACTTTTTGCTATTAACTGCAACAGACTAACACGAACTTCTGATCTTGGGGATCAGGGTTTTACCGCAAGTCTTGGTAACTTTATCGAAATTAAATTGGTATTTCAGGCTCAAAACCTTTTTAAAAAGCGGATTTTGGCAATGTAATAGTTTTTTTATTGTTTAGAAATTTTATTAGGAAAACTTAACATGATTTGGTATTTAAATCATTCTCATTGCATATGGTATTGCCTAAAAAGCTCATTAATGTTATTGAGTTTTTCAAAAATTCTATTTTTCCATAAATCTACTTATAATAAGTAATTATACTTATTATTTAAAATTTAAAATTAATCATAATCTTGAGTTATTTTTATAACATTTTTTCAGTAGCGATTGCCAATAGCTAATCAAAAACAGCAACAAGGCGATCGCTAATAATAGAGTTAAAATGCAGAATTAGCGTTGCAATAATTTTGATATTGATTATCTTTTTATGAAAGTTCTTATTGTAACAAGTGTTTAGATATACTGAATGTATCAAGCACAGCAGAGATATAGTAAGATAAATTACATAAGTCTTCTACAAAAGACTAAAAAGGAAATTCTACTTAGAAGAAAAATTTTTTACAAAAAAATAAAAAATCATTATCTAATAAATTTAACCAGAATTGCTGGTGCTATGCGAATCATTTGTAACTACGGCGAAGAGACACAATATCATACTTTGAGTAGTTGAGAACGCGTGATTTTTTAAACTGTGTATCCTTCATCCTTCAGACTTTTGCACTCAGCTTCATGACAAACCAAGAAGATTTAGCAAAAAATTCATCATCACTACAAACTTTTATTGATGATTTGTATGCCAAATACAAACCATTGCAGGATGGTGTAGTAGCCAAATACATCCCAGAATTGGCTAAGGTAGACCCAGATTTGTTTGCCATCAGTATCGTCAGTGTGAACGGTGAACTATATGAAGTTGGGAATTATCAGCAATTATTTACGATTCAATCGATATCGAAGGTATTTGCATACGGACTCGCACTTGAAGATCACGGGCGAGATTATATCTTGACCAGAGTAGGTGTGGAGCCGACAGGAGACGCATTCAACGCCATTGTGCTAGACGAACAATCCAAGCGACCTTACAATCCAATGGTAAATGCTGGTGCGATCGCCACGACTAGTTTGATCAAAGGTTCAGACCCAACTGAGCGTTTAAACCGGATGTTAGAGATGTTCCAAAAGTACATCGGGCGTGATGTCTTCGTTGATATCTCAGCGTTTACCTCAGAACGTACAACTGGACACCGTAACCGAGCGATGGCGTACCTCATGCTCAACTTTGGCATGATTGACAAACCCATTGATGAAGCTTTGGATTTATACTTTCAGCAGTGTGCTGTGATGGTAAATTGCCATGATTTAGCAGTGATGGCAGCGACACTGGCAAATAAAGGTATCAACCCAATGACAAAGCAACAAGCTGTTGATAGCCGTTATATCAAAGACATTCTGAGTGTAATGTATACCTGTGGAATGTATAACTTTGCTGGAGAGTGGGCATATAAAGTTGGTATTCCTGCCAAAAGTGGGATCTCTGGTGGAATTATTGCCGTAGTACCTAACAAGATGGGGATTGCAGTATTTTCCCCGCGTTTAGATGCACGCGGTAACAGCGTCCGAGGAGTAAAGGTGTGTGAGGAATTGTCTCAACATTTGGGTTTACATTTGTTTGAGTGTTCGGGGTTGGAAGTTAGTCAATAGTTAGTATTAACACATTCAGGATTTGAGACGCGATTCAGGATTTGAGACATGATTCAGGATTTGAGACGCGATTCAGGATTTGAGACGCGATTCAGGATTTGAGACGCGATTCAGGATTTGAGACGCGATTCAGGATTTGAGACGCGATTCAGGATTTGAGACGCGATAAATCGCGTCTCTACAAATTTATCTGTCGCATTCTTTTTTCAAATTAGTATTACTTTTTACATCCTCACTTCCTTATGCTCTTGCTAATAAAGGCGCAGCAGCAAGGAGAGTTTGTGTATAGGGATGTTGGGGGTTGGCAAAAATTTCTTTGGTGGGGCCGATTTCAACTATTTTGCCACTGTTCATGACAGCAATGCGATCGCACAAAAATCTCGCTAACCATAAATCATGAGTGATAAACAAATACGTTAAATCAAATTCTTCTTTCAACTCCAGCATCAAATCTAATACTTGCGACTGTACGCTAGCATCTAACATGCTCACGGGTTCATCACAAATCAAAAGTTTAGGGTGAGTAATCAAAGCACGAGCAATTGCGACTCGTTGCTGTTGTCCTCCTGATAAATCTGAGGGATAACGTTGATAAAAAACCTCTGGCGGTTGCAACCCAACTTTTTCCAACATCCCCAAAACCTGCTGTTTCGCTTCTTCAGGAGTTGCGAGCTGATGAATTAATAGTGGATCAGCTATACTTTGTCCTACAGTCATCGCCGGATTGAGACAAGCATGGGGATCTTGAAATACCATTTGCATTTGTCGTCGTTGCTGGCGGATTTCTTGTCGAGATAAGTTAGTGATGTCTTTACCAAGAAACTCAACTTTGCCAGCACTGGGACGAACTAGTTGCAAGATTGTCCGCGATAATGTACTTTTACCACAACCAGACTCCCCAACTAATCCTAAAATTTCCCCTGGATACAATTCTAAATTAATGCCATCAACAGCTTTGATGGTTTGACCTTGCCCTTTAAAGATGCGCTCAACAAAACTAGGCTCGATTGTATAGTGCTGTTTAAGGTCTTGAACACGCAATATCGGGGAGCGGGAATCGGTAATTGGGGATTGGGAATCAGGAAAAGATAAAAAAGAAATTCCTCCTTGTCTCCCTTGTCCTCCTTCTCCCCAATCAGTCTCTTCTACACTTTGAATATGCAAAGCCGCCTGAAGGAGCGATCGCGTATATTCGTGTTTTGGATGCCGAAATACAGATTCTGTGGCATCCATTTCTACCATTTTGCCGTTATACATCACGCCAATGCGATCGCAATACTCTGCCACCATTGCTAAATCATGGGAAATTAAGAGTAGTGCCATGTTTTCTTCTGCACACAGCCGAGTTAGTTCTTGCAAAATCTGGGCTGAGACTGTGACATCTAAACTGGTGGTGGGTTCATCGGCAACTATTAGCTTTGGTTGTAACAATAAAGCTAAAGCAATTGCTACCCGTTGTCGCATTCCACCGCTAAACTCATGGGGATACTGATTCCAGCGAGTGGCAGGTATATTGACTTTTTCTAAAGTGGCGATCGCTTTTTCTTTCGCTGCTTTTGCTGATAATTGGGGTGAGTGCGCCTTTAATGTTTCTACACAATGATTGCCAATGGTCATCAATGGGTCGAGGCGCGTCATTGGGTCTTGAAAGATCAACGCTACCGCTTCACCCCGAAATTTCTGCATTTGTAGTGGTGTTAAATCAAACACTGATTTACCTTGAAATGTCACCTGTCCTTCAATCTGAGTAGATGGTGGTAACAACCGCATTGCAGCTCTTCCCAAAGTTGATTTACCACACCCAGACTCTCCTACCAATCCCATTTTTTCACCCGGTTGCAGGCTCAAAGATACATCATCAACAGCCCACTGAGTATTTTCATGACTACGGTGAGGATAGGCAACCCGCAAATGTTCAATAGAAAATAAGGTCATATAATTTAATTTTTATCAATCAGATATCAGCGTTAAAGTTACTAAATATGAAGCATCACCACTAAAAACAGAGAGAAAAATCATTCCTGAGATGGTTTTAATGTCTACCTACTTCATGACGAACAATGTATCAAACTTATTATTAGAGTGTAAGATTTTGTTCATAAAATCTATAAAATAAAGCACACTATAATTTCAATTTATTTTGAAGTGGAGTGAAGAAGCTATGTTAGAACCTATACAAACTATTACCATTTTTCAAAAACAACCTGGCCCATTAATCTTTTCACCTGGTCAAATAATCTTCGAGGAAGGACAATTAGGAGATTGTATGTATGGTGTGGTAGAAGGGAAAGTTGAGTTAAGAGTCAACGGTCGGATTGTAGAGACTATAGAAGCGGGAAATGTTTTTGGTACAGGAGTGCTGATTGGTATCAAAAACAGAACTTACACAGCGATCGCCAAAACAGAGTGTAAACTAGCTTGTCTAGATCAAGCAAGGTTTTTGTTCGCTGTTCAGGAAACTCCGGTATTTGCGATCGAAGTGATCAGAAATTACTCAGAACGACTGACTCGCTTACGACAAGAGTTATTGGCTTAACTAGTACTTATAATTGGCGACGAGATAAAAATATAATAGCTAATTCCTAAGAAACCAAAGAAATTTGTCATAGCGGCGATCAAGCATCTTAATATATCGCTGATTTATGGAAAATTGTAAGATTAAAGTTCCAGTTAAATCAAAAATCTCAAATTCCAAAGAAATTGCACAATGCTGATCTCTGCTGATACGCGGATTTCTTTCCCTCGTTCCCTAGTTTATGCCACCTACCGAGATAAGCTAGTTGAACTAATTCCCTACATGCCAAACATACGCCAAATTGAGGTGAAATCTCGCCGTGAGGAGGATAGACGAGTCTACAGTATCAACGAATGGCATGGAGGGGGAGAAATTCCACTCGCAGCAAGGGCTATACTCAGTGAAGATATGCTCTCTTGGACAGAATATAATACTTGGAACGAAGCTGAGTTTTCAGTGGAGTGGCGGATTAAAACTCACGTCTATACAGAAGCAGTTAACTGTGCAGGAATAAACCACTTTCTTGCAGATGGTGATAGCACAATTATTAAAAGTCGTGGCAAACTCATAATTGACTCCAAGCAAATCAAAGGTGTACCTTGGTTCATTGCTAGTAAAGTTGCAGATATAGTTGAAGATTTTCTCAGTAAAAAAATTGAGCCAAATCTATTACAGATGAGCGAAGGAGTACGTCAATATCTGGAACGACAAACAAAAGGATAGTAGTTCCCCACAACATAAAATATTTTTCTCAGTAACAGTTAACATTTAGTTCTTTCTGAAGTTATTGTGGTATCCATGAATTCCACATATATTTTGACTGATACTTAGTATATGAGGCTATGCCGTTATTCAATTACGCTGACTATCTGTTTTACTTACTTGAGTTGGGGCTATAGTTCCCTAAGCACAACGACACAAAACCTTGGGAGATTCGGAGATGGGATGTTTTGTGAGCGGGAGACTGTATTCAGAAATCCCGCCATTTTGACCAGGAAGCACCTCCCTACTTACCCAGCGCTCAAAGTGTCAGATTTGACCACAACTAGGTATAAAAATATTTTTGTTAGCCTCAACTCAGAATCTAGCAAAAACAACAAGCAACCAAAAGAGCACGATTTTGTTTGGTGGTTAGTAGTGGCGATCGCTATTTTGGGAAGTATTGGTGCATTATTATTTTTAATCAAATCCTTGGGTGGGAGCAAAAAAGTTGCGTTGAGTAAAAAAGATATCCTCTTGTTGGAAAGCTCAACTACTCAGACAGACTTCCCACAAGAGACACTACCTTCACAAGAATTAAATACCACTGTACAAGTATCTACCACGTCACAATCTACAAAATTACTACCACCGTCGCCAACAGAAAGTACTTCTCGCCTAGCCAAAGTAAATATTGTTGAAGAATTAATTCAAGATTTAAGCAGTCTCGATCCTATCAAGCGACGTAAAGCGATTTGGAGTTTAGGTCAACAAGGAGACTCCCGTGCTATTCAACCATTAGTAGATATGATGATTGATGCAGACTCACAACAGCGCAGTCTCATTTTGGCTGCTTTAGCAGAAATTGGGATTAGCACACTTAAACCGATGAATAACGCTTTGGCTATCTCTCTACAAGATCAAAGCCCCCAGGTACGGCAAAATGCTATCCGTGATCTCACTCGTGTTTATGACATGATGGCTCAAATTAGTCAAATTTTATGTCATGCAGTGCAAGATTGTGATCCCGAAGTCCAAGCAACAGCCCGATATGCTCTGATACAAATGAATCGTATTCGAGGTTTGCCTGCTGGTGACAACATATTGGATAATTCATCTCCAGCAAAAAAACAAAATTAAATTGTTTGTGGTAAGGGCGTTAGCCCTTTTCATCAATTTTGAAGCTAAAGCCATCACTAAAAAGTTTCTTGTTATTTATATTTTCAGATGATTGGCGATCGCTTTGCCAGCAGTATTCCGCTACAATCAAATCCTGTGAACTGTGCATAGGGAGAGACTAGGGTTGCCTACACTCGGCGTAAATATTGATCATATCGCCACCATTCGACAAGCGCGACGGACAGTGGAACCAGATCCGATCGCAGGGGCGGTACTGGCAGAATTAGGTGGTGCAGATGGGATTACTGCCCATTTGCGAGAAGACAGACGACATATCCAAGAACGGGATGTGCGCTTACTGCGACAGACAGTCAGAACACATTTAAATTTGGAAATGGCTGCTACAGATGAAATGGTAGCGATCGCCCTCGATATCAAACCAGACTATGTAACTTTAGTCCCCGAACGACGGGAAGAAGTGACCACAGAAGGTGGATTAGATATCGCGGGTCAAATTGCTAGAATTGGGGAGGTTGTTGATAAACTACAAAGTGCTGGTATTCCAGTGAGTTTGTTTATCGATGCCGAATCTGCACAAATAGACGCTTCTGTCAAGGTAAAGGCAAAATTTATTGAACTGCACACTGGACGGTATGCTGAAGCTAAAGACGAAAAAAGTCGCAAGCAGGAATTAGATGTGTTAGCAGCCGGGTGCGAGCAAGCGATGAAAGCCGGATTGCGAATCAATGCCGGTCATGGACTTACCTACTGGAACGTCTACCCCGTTGCTTGTCTTCCTGGTATGGAAGAACTTAACATAGGTCATACCATCATCAGTCGGGCTGTGTTAGTAGGTATGGAAAGAGCAGTCCAGGAGATGAAATTAGCTATGCGCGGGCAATTTTAGAGGATTGGGCATCATGGGGCATGGGGTATTGGGTATTGGGTATTGGGTATTAGTAGAGACGCGATTATACTCTTACCTTGAAGCCGCTCTGACGAGCGTCTACGCGTCTCTACAATAGTCATAATTTTGAATTTTGAATTTTGTAGACGCAAAGCGGCTACTTGCAGAAGTCGCTTGCGCGCCTACCGTAGGTATTTTGAATTGTTTTGTCTCCCTTATCCCCTTTCCCCGATCCCTAAAAGAAAAAATCTCTGCGAAATCTAGAAATTTATTGGTAATTACGGTCACTACAAGTTAAATCTAAAACCAAAAATTCTATGAGCGCAAAACAATCTCAAGACCTACCGCTTTGGGTACAAGACCGGGATGAAGTCATTGCACAAAGCAAAGATGCTCAATGGCGTTATGGTGTCCCTCCTGATTATTCAGAATCAAAAGCAGGTCTGGCTCAGGAGAGCAAATGCTGTCATATAGAAGGTTCACTAGAAGCGATCGTACAAAATTTGGTGAGAACCTTTGAGATGGAGGTATCTTTTAAAAGCAATCCTCAACAGTGGTTATCAGTTGTACAAGATAAGTTCCGTATGAGTAGTAACGGCGGCCCGCTCTACGCTGCTCAAGATGTACACACCTCTGGAACTTACAATGTATTTATTGGTGATGTAGAAAATTATAAAGCTTCTGAGGAAACCTTTGAATCTTCTGGTAGACTTTTTCGGACTGCGTTTCCCAAAGGATTTTTGTGGGAAGTGCTGGAGGTTTATTCAGGCCCACCCAACGTTACATTCAAGTGGCGACATTGGGGAACATTTAACGGCCCATATAAAGACTATGCACCCACAGGACAGACGGTAGAGATAGTTGGGATGAGTCTGGCTCGTGTTACGGATGACTTAAAAATTCTTGCTGTTGAGCATTATTTCGACAATAGCGAATTTTTAAACAAGCTCACAAGTGGGAACAAACAGGCTAATGAGCAACAATCAGCCAATGTTTGTCCTTTTGGATCGTGGTTAAGAAGATTAAAGCTGAGATAATTTCTCAAGGACATAGTAGATAATACTATGTCCGGACTTTAGTTTATTTAGCAAATAACGAAAATGAAAACATACTATTACGTTTTAGCAAGTCAACGCTTTCTACTAGAAGAAGAACCGATGGAAGAAGTGTTGCGAGAACGTACTCGTCACTATCACGAACAAGAAAAAGAAATTGATTTTTGGGTAGTGAAGCAACCCGCTTTTCTGGAAGCACCCCAGATGGCACAAATTAAGGCAAAATGTCCGCAACCAGCAGTAGCAATTATTTCTACTAATCACCAATTTATTACTTGGCTGAAACTGCGATTAGAATACGTAATCACAGGCGAATTTCAAGCTCCTTCTGAAAGTATTACCGATCCTCTGGCATCTCTTGCCACTGTGTCGTAATTGGGTATTGGGCATTGAAAACAATTTTGGATTTTGGATTTTGGATTTTGGATTTTGGATTGTAGATTGGAATCCAAAATCGCAAATCTAAAATCTAAAATCCCGTGTTCCTGTATCTCCTTGTCACGGCGTTTCTTCTCAATGCTCGATTACCCATTACCCCATATCGAAAATATATGGAACAAATGTATGTATTTTTCATCAAAGATGGTGGATAATACTGGGAATTTATGTATAAATCAGCAGTGTATAAATTTCATAATCTACCAAATATTGTAGTAAGTAGTTTTACACTAGCGATCGCCTCTGTTGCTTCCTTCGCTTCCTTGATCGCTGGGATGGATACTGGTTTTGCCCAAGAAAAAAATATTCCCGTTTGCCAATCTCCGAAAGCAGGTGAATATGTGTTATTGGTGATTAGTCCAACTACAGATAGTCGCAATCAATTGCGTCGCGCCTTACCGCCTGAGCTTAAGAGTACAACCTGTAAATATTTAAACGATACAGTTACTAGAATCGGTGGATTTACTAAAATTGATGATGCTAACCGTTGGGCTAGATATGTCAATAGCATTGCGGGTTTGTCGGCTATTATTACTACTCGACCAGCACAGGTAGCAGTAGCACCGACTCAAACTCAAACACTAAGTTTTCAACCTCAACGTTTGGGAAATGGTTTTGCTGTGTTAGTAGATTATTTCAACCGTCCAGAACTTGCAAATCAAGTGAAGCAAGCAGTGGGAGGTGATGTGGGTTTTGCAGCTTATGGTCAACGCCATTACTTGCTAGCGACTTATACAACTAATCAGAAAGACGCATACAGTACATTAAAGAAGCTTTCAGAACGAGGTTTTTTTGCAGTGATTGTCGATAGTAGTAAGGTAACGCTGTTGCGATCGGCAGTGACCATACCACAAAATTAAGTTGGTTATTGGTCATTGGTCATTGGTCATTGATTCACAACCACTAACGACTAACCACTAACCAACAACGAATTTTTAATTATAGGCATAACTAGCTAAACAAGAGATGGTGATACCTAATGCCGAACCAGCTATTACCTGAAATGGTGTGTGTCCCAGCAATTCCTTGAGGCGATCGCCTGTAAATTCTGGGTGTTCGTGAAACAATTCGTCAATCATTTGATTGAGAATGCGAGCTTGTTTGCCAGCAGCTTGACGGACTCCAGCCGCATCATACATGACAATAATCGCAAAAACTGTGGCTAGGGCAAATTCAGCAGAAGCCCAACCATGAGTTTGCCCTACACCAACTGCTAAAGCCGTAACTAAAGCTGAATGAGCGCTGGGCATACCTCCGGTTGTGACTAAAACACTCACATTTAATTTCCGATTTTTGACTAGTTCAATGATGAGCTTCAAAGCTTGAGCCATCAAACAAGCGAATAGAGCAACCACCAGCACCCGGTTGTCTAAAATATTGCCTATATCCTGCATGGTATCTTGGTCAGGTTAATAACAATGAGCAGCAGTTGTGTGTGAGTAAGTAATAGATGCAACCAAAAATCTCCAATTAACCCAGTGCTGTGCAGCATAAAATTAGTGAAAAGTCAACCAATAACCAGTAAATGGCAATAAACTGATAACTGATAGATAACTGATTACTAATAACAGCCTAGTGAGTGCGATTGGTGATAAAGTGAGCTAGTGCCACTAATGGTTCTGCCGCTTTCCCAAATGGTTCTAACTCTGCACAAGCAGATTCTATAAGTTGTTGGGCTTGTTTTTGAGATTTTTCAATTCCCCAGAGGCTTGGATAAGTTACTTTCTTGGCTTTTTGATCTTTACCCACACTTTTTCCTAGCTGTTCTTGTGTAGAGGTGATATCTAAGATGTCATCAATAATCTGAAAAGCTAGTCCAATATTCTTGGCATATCGAGAGAGCCTTTGTACATTGTCTTCCGATGTCCCTGCCAAAATACCACCACAAACTACACTTGCTTCTAAAAGCGCTCCTGTTTTGTGGTTATGAATAAAATTGAGTGTTTCTGAAGAAATATCCGATTTTCCTTCTGATTCTAGATCAAGTACCTGACCACCCACCAAACCAGCAGCTCCGACTGCACGCCCCAGAATAGCAACTACTCGTAATACTCGCTCTGCTGGCACATCTTTGGTGTTGATTGCTACATGCTCAAAAGAATAAGCTAACAAGCCGTCTCCAGCCAAAACTGCGATATCTTCGCCGTATACCTTGTGATTGGTGAGTTTGCCGCGACGATAATCATCGTTATCCATGGCTGGCAAATCATCGTGAATCAAAGACATGGTATGAATCATCTCCAGCGCACACGCGGTTGGCATGGCCATGGCGATGTTTCCACCACTCATTTCACAGGTAGCAAGGCAAATAATCGGACGCAAACGCTTACCTCCAGCTAACAGAGAATAGCGCATTGCTTCATAAATCTTTTCGGGATAACTCACGGTAATAGCCTGTTCCAAAGCTACTTCACATAGCTTTTGTCTTTCTTTTAAATAGGTAATGAGGTCAAAATGGGCTTTTTCTGGAGTTAGTTTCAGGTTATCCGTTGTTACCATCCTTAATTTCCTTAAATTTCTGTTATTTAAGTAACAATTTTAAGGGAAAGAGTCATTGGTCAATAGTAGAGACGCGATTATACTCTTACCTTGAAGCCGCTCTTACGAGCGTCTACGCGTCTGTACAATGGTCATTAGTCAATGGTCAATGGTCAATAGTTTTTCACAAATGACAACGGACAATAGACAAATGACAATGAGCAATAATCACTCTTTAGTCTTTAGGCGCTGGCTATAACTATCCACCGTATTTTGCAATAACATGGCGACAGTCATAGGGCCAACACCGCCAGGAACTGGGGTGAGGAACTCTACCACATTTGCAACTGATTCAAAGTGGACATCGCCGACTAGGCGACTATTGCCACTGGCATCGGTGACACGATTTATCCCCACATCTACCACAACTGCGCCTGTTTTTACCATCTGAGCCGTAATTAGTTCTGGACGGCCAACAGCTGCAATTAAAATATCAGCGTTTTTAGTTATGGCTGTGAGATCGTGCGATCGCGAATGGGCAATTGTCACTGTCGCATCAGCCTCTAAGAGCATCAATGCTAATGGTTTACCCACCAAAATACTACGCCCTACCACTACCGCTTGTTTAGAGCGCAAGGAAATTTCATATTCCTGCAATAGGCGCATAACTCCAGCTGGTGTACAACTGCGTAAACCAGGTTCACCCCGCACTAGCTTTCCCATATTTACTGGGTGCAATCCATCAGCATCTTTGTTGGGATCTATTTGGTGTAATAAAGAAATCGCATCTAGATGACTGGGTAGGGGCAACTGTACGAGAATACCATCTACTCGTTCATCTTGATTCAGGTTGTGAATTACTTCTTCAAGTTCAGCTTGAGTAGTTTGTGTGGGAAAATGCTTACCAAAAGAGGCCATGCCAATTTTCGCACAAGCTTTTTCTTTACCGCGCACATAAGCAGCTGAGGCTGGGTTATCGCCTACCATTAGCACTGCTAAACCGGGTGGTCGTCCTATTTGGGGTTGTAACCTGGTAATAGTAGCAGCTAATTCTTGCTGAATTTTTGTTGCTAAGGCTTTACCATCAAGCAGTTTTGCAGTGTTTGTTTCCATCAGATTAACAAAAAATAAGCTCTTTTTTGGTCTAGCTGCTTGATGCTGTAGCGCTTTTCAAACAGCACGCCATAAACTTTAGAGGAACGGGGAACATATCAATTCAAAATTCAAAATACCCTTTGGGCAACCCCAAAGGCGTACAAAATTCAAAATTAAGAACTTGTTGCCCAATGACTAATGACCAATGACCAATGACCAATGACTCATTACCCATTACCCATTTTCTCAGATAGGTTGCTTCAATTGAGAGTGTATTTTTGGTGGCGAGAACATAGACTAGGTGGGAACTGATTCATTGTAAATAGCGACGAACCAACCATTGATGCCAAAATTCTCTCCCAGGGTACCTTTTATGTTACAGGCACCAAAATTTTACCTTCCTTTCACAGTTTTCCATTTGGGATTGACTTACTTTCTCATGGCAGGATTAATAAGTTGTGCTAATTTCAGTTTTTCTGGTATCAATACAATTGGTGCAAATGTGACTCCGATTCGAGAACTGCGATCGCAACCAGATAGTAATACAACAGTATACATCCAAGGCAAGGTTGAAAAAATTGCTCCCCTGCTAAAAAAGCAAGCCTATTTGGTAAAGGATGAGACTGGTAAAATTTGGGCTATTACAAATCAAACTAATTTTCAAGTTGGAGACGAAGTAGTAATTAAAGGTCAAATTCGCTACCGCAGTATTCCAATTGCGGGCAAAGAATATGGGGAAGTTTATATAGAAGAGAAGTAATAATAGTAACGTTACATTTTCTCAATCAAAAATTTATGAATAAGCAACTGGTGCATGTAGCGATCGCTATTCTCTACCAAGAAGACAAATTTCTGATGCAACTGCGCGATAACATCCCCAATATTCTCTACCCTGGTTACTGGGGATTATTTGGTGGACACATTGAGCCTGGAGAAACTCCAGATATCGCTGTCAAGCGAGAAGTCTCAGAGGAAATTGGCTATAATCTACCACCAATGGTGTCTGAGTTTGGCTGCTATGCTGATGATTCTGTGGTGCGTCACGTCTTCCAAGCACCGTTGTTGGTGGAACTAAACCAACTTGTTCTCAATGAAGGTTGGGATATGGGTTTAGTCACACTAGAAGACATTCACCAGGGACAATGTTATTCCAAAATTGCAGGGGAAATCCGGCCTCTTGGGCCAGTGCATCAGCGAATTTTGTTAGATTTTATGGGAAATAGAATGGTTAGTAGTTAGTGGTTAGTATGCAATATGTAAATCAGCTACCCAGATGGTTAACTTTAGCTTTAGCATTTCCTTTGCTCATCTTAAATGCTTGGGTATTGCTTCAGGTAATTAATTATTTTCAACCTTTAGTAAGCATTGTTATTGCGGCTATTTTATTAGCTTTTATTCTGGATTATCCAATTCGATTTGTGCAAGAGCGAGGCGTAAAACGTAATCTTGCCATATCGGGAGTACTTCTTTTAGCTGTACTAATATTGGTAGGTTTAGGTATTACTTTAGTACCGCTCATCATCCAACAACTTAACGAATTAGCTAACATTTTGCCCACATGGATAGATTCTGGTAGCCAACAACTACAAGCTTTGCAAAATTGGGCAACAACTGAACAATTACCAGTGCATTTAAGTGGATTAATTCCTCAACTTCTCGATAGGATATCCAACCAAATTCAAAATTTTACAGGGAAAATATTAGGCTTTGCTTTAGATACCATTGGTAGCTTAGTCAATGTTTTGCTAACAGTAGTACTGACTTTTTACTTCGTCTTAAATGGCGAACGTCTTTGGGATGGGATATTCTTATGGTTTCCATCTCATATTGGCTTACAAGTGCGTCAGTCATTACGAGAAGACTTTCAAAATTATTTTATTGGACAAGTCACATTAGCGACTATCTTAGCATCAGGAATTACCCTCGCTTTTTTAGCGTTACGAGTTCCTTTGAGTTTACTTTTTGGATTAGTAATTGGTTTCTTTGCTTTGTTCCCTTTTGGTACAGGAATAGGAATTACGATAGTAAGTTCTTTAGTAGCATTAAGTAATTTTTGGTTAGGAGTAGAAGCTTTAACTGTAGCAGTTGCGATCGATCAATTTAACTACAATTTTGTTGCTCCTCGCATTTTGAGTAATTTAACTGGTTTAAATCCAGTTTGGGTAGTAATTTCTTTATTAATAGGAGCAAAATTAGGGGGATTATTAGGGCTTTTAGTTGCGATTCCTTTAGCAAGTTTTATCAAAAGCGTTGGTGATAATTGGCGTGAAGGAAAATTCAGTTCAGCAACTGATGAAGATGTGAAATATAGTTCTGAAATTCAGACAGCCAAAAACCTTTGAATCACTTCCTGACTGAGTTCATCAGTAGAACCAGAGGCGACAATCCCACCTTTTTGCATAGCGTAATAATAATCGGCTTGGCGGACAAAGTGCAGATGTTGTTCGACTAATAAAACAGAAATACCAGTAGCAGCAACAATACGACGAACTGCGGCTTCAATTTCTAAAATAATCGAAGGTTGAATTCCTTCTGTGGGTTCGTCTAATAAAAGTAATTGGGGTTGTCCCATTAAAGCGCGAGCGATCGCTAATTGTTGTTGTTGTCCACCACTTAAATCACCACCCATACGCGCCAGCATAGTTTTCAAAACTGGAAATAGCGTCAAAATTTCTTCTGGAATTTCTTGATTTTTCGCTGGCTTTCTTCTCGCTTCTAAACCCAATAAAAGATTTTCCTTCACCGTTAAACGTGGTATAATCTCCCGTCCTTGAGGTACATAACCAATTCCCATTTTTGCCCTTTGATCGGGAGACTTGGAATTAATCATAGTCTCAGCCAAAGAAATTGTACCGCCACGGGGTTTGAGTAACCCCATAATTGTTTTGAGGAGAGTAGTTTTCCCCACACCATTACGTCCGATGAGACATATCATTTGTCCATCTGGAACACTCAAATCTACATTCCGAAGAATGTGACTTTCGCCGTAGTAAACATCGAGATTAGATATTTGCAACATTATTTTTATAAATGACCAACGACAGACGCGATTAATCGCGTCTCTACAATTAATGACTATTACCCAAATAAACTTCAATCACGCGCGGATCATTTTGCACTTCTTCAATACTACCTTCACACAACACCGAACCTTGATGGAGAACTGTGACTTTCCTAGCTATTTGGCGCACAAATTCCATATCATGTTCAATTACTAAAATTGAATGACTCTGTGCTAATGCTAAAAGTAATTCTCCGACATTATAAGTTTCTTCATCAGTTAACCCAGCCACAGGTTCATCAACGAGTAATAAATCAGGAGATTGGGCGACTAGCATCCCGATTTCTAAACGTTGTTTTTCGCCGTGAGAAAGTAAACCGGCTGGGATATCTGCTTTATTTCTTAAACCTATAGTTTCAAGTAATCCTTTGATGCTATTTTTTTCTGCATTACTAGAACGTCCCAACAAAGTCGAAAAAACATTCTTATTACGATTACTAGTCAATTCCAGATTTTCACGAGGCGTTAAATTTAGGTAGATTCGAGGAGTTTGGAATTTGCGGCCAATTCCTAAACGTGCTATTTGATGCTCTTTGAGAAAATGTAAATTTTTCCCTTTAAATAAAACTCTTCCTTTTGTGGGTTGGACTTTACCTGTGATTACATCGAGAAAAGTTGTTTTACCAGCACCATTCGGGCCAATTACTACTCGTAATTCCCCTACTTCCATGCTAAAGTTCAATTGATTTAATGCCTGAAAACCATCAAAAGTTACAGTGAGGTTTTCAGTTTCCAAGATTTTGACGTTCATGCTGCACTTCGGGGTCTTGTTCTAAACTCGGATAAGTAGCAATTTGAGAAGGACGTTGTAAAAAAGAAATTTTTTGCTCACGTAACCATCCAACTATGCCATCTGGTAGAACTGTCACAACTATTAAAAATAGTGCGCCTTGGAAAAATAGCCAGATTTCGGAAAATTGTTCGCTCAAAAACACACGAGCATAATTAACAAGTAAAGTACCTAAAATTGCTCCTACTAATGTGGCGCGTCCCCCCACCGCCACCCAAATTACCATTTCAATTGAAAAAGCAATGTCCATAGCTCTGGGTGATACAGAACCACTTTGCAGAGTGTAAAATGCTCCGGCAATTCCGGCAATTGCTCCCGAAACAGCAAAAACCAAGACTTTAAATTCTGTAGGATTGTAACCCGAAAAACGCACCCGACTTTCATCATCACGAATTGCGATGAGTAACCTACCGAAACGTCCACTTGTCAACCACCGACAAAGAGCATAAGTAGCAACAAGAAACAATACCGTGAGAGTATAGAAAACAAACTGCGTTTTTGAATCGCTAACTGTCGCCCCAAATAAAGTTGTAAAATCTATCAGCCCATTCGTACCATTAAAAAGTTTTTGTTGACCATTAAAGAAATTGAAAAAAACAATTGTCGCCGCTTGCGTCAAAATCGAAAAATATACACCTTTCAAGCGATTACGAAATACCAAATATCCTAATAATCCTGCTAAGATTGCAGGAATAACTACCACAGCAACAGTTGCAAAAGGAAACGAATAAAAAGGTTGCCAAAACCAAGGTAATTCCGTCACCCCATACAATCCCATAAAATCAGGTAACTCACCTTGGGGAACTTGCAATTTCAGGTACATAGCGATCGCATATCCACCCAAACCAAAGAAAATCCCATGTCCCAAACTCAACAACCCCGTATAACCCCAAATTAAATCTATACCTAAAGCCACAATCGCCAGCGATAAAAATCGTCCCAGCAAATTCAGCCGAAAACTAGACAAAACAACAGGCATAATCAAAATCAGGATGAGTGCGATCGCCACCACCACCCCCACCTCAATTAAAATCAGCCTTTTTCTATTCCTTTTCATATTCTCATCACGTCTCCCAATCCCCGTTCCCTGTTCCCTGTTAAGAGTTCCCTTATTCAAACATCAACAGTACGCCCCTTCTGTGGAAAAATACCAGCAGGCTTCCACTGTAAAAACAAAATAATCAACGCAAACACCATCACCCTCGCCATACTCGTCGTCGCAAAAAACGTAAACAAATCTGATAAAGGCTGAACAGGAGTCAACAACAAAGCCAGAGTTCCAGAACCAATCAAAAAATTGACCGTTCCAATCGCCAATGCTGCCACAATACTACCGAGCAGGTTGCCTACACCACCCACAACCACAACCATAAAAGTATCGATAATGTAATTTTGCCCCGTATTAGGCCCCACAGAACCGAGTAAACTAATCGCACATCCAGCCACACCAGCCAATCCCGAACCCAGCGCAAAAGTCATCGCATCAACTTTTTGTGTCGGGATACCCAAACAAGCACTCATACTCCGATTTTGTGTAACAGCGCGAATTCTTAATCCCCAATTTGAACGTTGTAAAAATAGGTAAATAGCCACCACACAAATAATCGTCAAAGCAATAATAAATAACCTCGCAAAAGGTAACTGCACACCACCCAAAGACATACCCCCTCGTAACCAACTGGGTGCAGTCACATCTACATTTTGAGCGCCAAACCAAGGTTGAGTAACTGCTAATTTATAAGTAGCACTTAAAAAATTGCTGACAGCGATTGTCACCCCGAAAGAAAGTAATAAGATCACTGTCACAATCCAATTACGAACCCGTCCTAAATTTGTCCGGGAATTCAAAACCCATAAACCACCAAAGAATAATAAACAAAACAGTGCGATCGCAATTACTAAAACCCAATTCACACTGCGGACAAACTGCTGCAAAATCAAACTTACACCCCAAGTTGCCAACAGAGTTTCTAAGGGACGTTTGTAGAGATAACGCACCACACCTCTTTCTAAAACTAATCCCACAATTGCTGTTAATAAAAAAGCAAAAATCAGAGCAAAAAATATATAACTCTCAAACCAAACTCCGCCAAATTGCTTACTAACATTTTGCACCACAAATGTGGTGTATGCTCCCAACATCATCAACTCACCATGGGCCATATTAATGACACCCATCAATCCAAAAACAATGGCAAGACCTAATGCTGCAATTAACAATACAGCACCGATACTAATGCCATTAAATATGGCATCCAAAAATCCTGCTAACACATTTCCCCCAAGCAGCTATCAATCCAATTCAACATTCTTAGTGTCTTTGTGTCTACCCTGCGGGTAGACACGAAGTGGCTTCTGTTCCCTGAAAGGGTTCCCGTAGGGTAAGTAGCCGCTGACGCGTCTATGTGTTTCAAAAAATATTTTTTTACCACTAAGACACCTTAGACGCGCTAGCGGCTACTTGCAGAAGTCGCTACGCGCCTACCGTAGGTAGACACCAAGAAAAATTCATCGGTTAAACTTTGTATTTACCACCTTTATTTGGGTCTGACCAATCACAAGCAAATCCCTTGGTTTCTTTCACAAATTGATTCCAAGGAATTGGTTCAACTGGTGCGGGGGTAGCATAGACAATTTTAAATAAACCATCATCTCTGACTTCACCAATCCGCACAATTTTGGATATGTGATGGTTGGCTTCCATTGTAACTTTACCTTCGGGTGCATTCAGGGTTTGTCCGTAGGCTGCGGCGCGGACTTTGGCGATGTCTGTAGAATTGGCTTTTTCGACTGCTTGCTTCCACAAATAAACTCCGATATATGCTGCTTCCATCGGGTCATTTGTGACGCGATCGCTACCGTATTCTTTTTTGAATGCTTCGACAAATTTCTTGTTTTCGGGAGTATCAACTGTCATGAAATAATTCCAAGCAGCGTAGTGTCCTTTGAGGTAATCAACACCGATGGCTTTAACTTCTTCTTCAGCAATACTTACGGACATGGTGGGATATTTATCTGGTGTCAATCCCGCACCTTGCAATTGTTTGAAGAAAGCGACGTTGCTATCACCATTTAAGGTATTGAAAATTACGCCCCCGTTGGGTAAAGTTTGTTTAATTTTGGTGATAATAGGTGTTACTTCTGTGTTACCGAGTGGTAAGTAATCCTCACCGACTGTTTTACCGTTTTTTGCTTGTAATTGCGCTTTAATAATTGTGTTTGCTGTGCGGGGAAAAACGTAGTCGGAACCTACTAAAAAGAATTCTTTACCTTTATTTTGGAGTAACCAATCAACAGCAGGTTCAATTTGTTGATTAGGAGCGGCGCCAGTGTAGAAAATGCTATTAGAACATTCTTGACCTTCATACTGCACCGGATACCAAAGCATATGGTTTTTGCTTTCAAATACCGGCTTAACATTCTTACGGCTAGCAGAAGTCCAGCAACCAAAAACTACAGTAACTTTATCTTGATCGATGAGTTTGGTGGCTTTTTCTCTAAAAGTATCCCAGTTGGAAGCACCATCTTCAACAATGGCTTCAATTTGCTTACCTAAAACACCGCCAGCAGCGTTGATTTCTTTAATTGCTAATTTTTCGGCATCGACAACGCTTTTTTCACTGATAGACATTGTGCCGCTAAGAGAATGCAATATTCCCACTTTAATGGTGTTTCCATTACTCGCAGCGCTGACAGGAGAAGCTGCATCAGATGCGACTGGGGCTGGAGTTTCTGCGGTATTTGTAGAAGAATTGTTAGCACAAGCCTTTAAGAAAAAAGTTCCTCCCAAAGAAGCTGAACCGTAGACCAAAAATTTACGCCGATTAATTCTCATGTCTAAATTGTTTTCAAATGAATTAGCTAAAAACTTTTGCAAGCATGTTAGTGTTACATTTAACTAGGAAACAGTCTATTTTGATACTGTTTGTTATCAAAGATTAATAATAAGTAATCGTGCAGCGCGATCGCACCATAAATGTTGTCTCGAAAAACCTATAAAATCGTTAGGGTGAGGGTTCAGACCCATCATTCGCCAGCTGTATTCTTCAAGAAGTTGGGAATCTTGTTATTTATTGATTGGCGATCGCGTTTCAAGAAACTGCTACGCAACTACGCACTTTTTAAAATCAATATTCATGATCAATATCAAGACATTTTTGACAGTAGGGGCGCAGAGTGCATCTATGCTCCTACTCATTATGCGACATATCCAGTAAATTAATTAGCGTTGTGGATATCAAATAATATCAAAAAATATTGAAAAAGGTATTGTAAATAATAGCCAGTCGTATTAATATAAAAAATAAGAGAGGCGCTCCCACGACCAAGTAGACAACGCCTCTCTTACCCAACCTCTATTAATAAGGTCTTATTAAATATGATGCCACAAACTATTCTTTGTCAAACACCTACCAGAGGCTTATTAAATTTAAGTTACGCTCGTCAAATTCGATTTTGCGATCTTTATATGCAAATGTCTTGGCAATTTGTCTGTTTTATTACCTGGAGTAATGGCGATGAGCAAACTTTTGACGGTAAAGATGCTAAAGCGATCGCTCAAACAGTGAAAAAAATTACACAAACTAAATAAAGAAAGCTCGCCGACTTCTTTGAGAAGTCGGCGAGCTAAGTGTATTTCTGATGAGCGATCGCAAATAATGTAATTGAACAAATCTAAATCAGGACTTAGACATCAACAATTCTAGGATGCGATCGCACCAAGTACTCAAACACACATTCTCTTCCTGTTCCCCGTTCCCTTTATCAAAGCGCAATTTCATAATAAGGCAATGGGTTCTGCCCTGCGCCCATTAGCCAACGCGCATCGGGTTTCCAAGCACCGTTGAGTTCTTCGCGACGGCGAGTGTGGACTGTTAGTTGATTATCTGCAAATTTCAGCAGGTTATATTGCAGGGGATAACCGGGAACCCATTCGCGGATAGGTGCGCCAAATGTGCCGGCACAGATGATATCAAGTTTGCGTCCGTCTGCACTTATATCATATTTATAGAGGCTAGTATCGGCTTTGTGGATGTGTCCGTGGAGGGCAAAGCGGAAACCTGCTTTTGCTAATTGTTCCATAAAACCGTGGTCTGTGATCCGGTCTTCAAAAGCGCTGGTGAGGGGATGGTGCCAAACCGCTATTTTCAGACAGTTTTGATATTCTTGATTTTTACGGATATCGGTAATGGCTTTGTTAATTGCTTGGGGATTGATGCTGGCGCGAGTTTTGTAATGGTAATCCAATTGCCAAGCTGAATTTAATCCCAGGATTAACAGATTTTGTGGTTGGAAGTGGTGCAGAATGGCGG
>NZ_AJLJ01000067.1 GCF_000317245.1 Fischerella muscicola SAG 1427-1 = PCC 73103 | reverse complement strand
GCATTTCGGGGTTGATGATACTTTTGAGCATCTAAAAACGCTGTCAGTATTTCCTGTGCCTCATCCTTGGGAAGAGCAACTTGTAACTCTGTTTTTTCTTTCCCTTGAGTCATCTGCAACGCTAAATTTTGCAACATTCGTTGCCACCAACGCCGCGACTCATCCGTGACAAAGACACCCTCTAAGCGCTGATTCTCGCAAAACTGAGTGAACTGGCGAAACACTATCCCCAAACTTGGCGGTATGTTGTGCGTCTTTTGAAACAAGGAACATAGCATCATCAACAACAGTGGTGTTTCCCCAAACTCCCGCAACCTATCGCCCAACTGTCGCAACATCTGCTCACCCTGTTCTGGCAGATAATTTTTGACAAACTGCTGCATCTGCGTTTCTGTCAAGGGTTGCATTTCCAGCTTCTTGGTAATGTATAAATCACCCCCTACACCCAAATCTCGCGTCGTGAAAATCATCGGTGTGGTTTTCTGATTATCTTGCCGAAACTTCAGCAAATCCCGCCGCGCTTCTTCTGACGGTAATTCGTTCACGCCATCAACTAACAGTAGTAAGCAACCTTGACGTAACCAACTTTTGAGTTTTTCATCATCTACATCTAAATTAGGATCATGTCGTTGGATAAATGTCTGTATCAAATCCAGCACTGAATTTTGGTAATAGCGCAGTTCTACCAACACCGGAATTTTTACTTGCTGATCCTTACGCGCCCGCTTTGCCTCTTCCAACAACAACCGCGCTAACGCCGTCGATTTCCCCGAACCGGGACGCCCTACTAGTAACACATGTTCTTGTGCATACTTCTGTAACCCCTCCAATACACCCAAGCGCTCGGTTTTCTCTCGCCCTTCCCTGGATTCTTCTTTTGCAACTTGCCCTTCCCTGGATTCTTTTTTTGCACGTTGCATTGTCTGCACCATCAAATCAAATTGCCAAGATGATGCTTTCTGCTCAACTGGCTGGCGTCCTACTACATCCGTCACCGTATAATGTTGTTGCCAGTGGACGTACTTGTTATCGTCGCAGAGTGATTCTAAATAGCCAGTCCAGTTGATCATAGTGTGTGGAACAATTGGTAGCTTGGGAGTTCAAATCCGCCTGCGATCGCGATCGCAGTCTCATAGCTAAAGTCTGCTGAAGCAGACTGTTTGATTGTATGAAGTTGTCTTGAGACGACTTGTGCTATTAGCTAAGGGTTTAAACCCAAGCGCGGATATTGAAAAAATGGGATTTTTCCCTACATTTAAACTTCATTACTGAGTGTTTGATCTCCGTTAACGAGTCTTTTATCCTCATTAAAGAGTCTTTTATCTTCATTAACGAGTCTTTTATCCTCATTAACGAGTCTTTTATCCTCATTAACGAGTCTTTTATCCTCATTAACGAGTCTTTTATCCTCATTAACGAGTCTTTTATCCTCATTAAAGAGTCTTTTATCCTCATTAACGAGTCTTTTATACTCATTAACAAGTCTTTTGTCTCGAAAATCGCATATTGTTTGGTAAAATCTCCGATTTCACCAAACAATATCCTATCTATATATATTAGTCTCTATCTAATTCTCACTGGTCGATAATTCCTTGATGGTACAGGACAAGCGGGTTTATCTGTGGAGTCAATCCAAAATCCAAAATCTAATACTGATTCAAAAAATGTTTGCGACCATTAGAATATCAGACGCGACCATTAGAATATCAGACGCGATAAATCGCGTCTCTACAAGGTTCAAATTGGGATAAAATCCTAAATTGTTTGACTTTTGCACTTGTCAATGTCTAACCCAACCCCAAACCCGGCTGATTCTCAGCCTCAATCTCTCAATGATTTTGAATTAGATTTGCTGAAACAGGAATACTTTTTTCTGCAAAATACTATCGAAGACTATAATAAGCAGATTTGGGTAATCAAAGCACTGGGGATTACTGGTACTGGGGCTGTTTTAGTGTTGATGTTACAGCAAAAACCCAATGCTAGTAGTATCGCTCTGATCGGTTGTGCGATTCCTCTATTTTTCTGGATTTTGGAAAGTCAATGGAAACACTTTCAGCGTGGTTTCTATCCCCGTGTAGCAGAAATTGAGTCTATTCTCACTCAGAATTATGGTTTAAATAGCCCTGGTATTTACAGCAGTTGGACTCAGGCTTTCAAGCGCACCCCCACCCCGAAACGTAAAGGCTATCTCTGGGATGGTTTGTTGAATCGCAGCGTTTTTATCAGCTATGTGTTAGAAATTGTCTTTCTCGTGTTTATGGCTGCTGTTGCTCCGAAAATTTGGAAATAAGACGCGATTAATCGCGTCTGTACAAGAGGGGTGATTAATCGCATAAGTAGAGGGGTGATTAATCGCGTTTGTACTGAGGGTATTAGACCCGTTCCCTATTGCCCGTTCCCTATTTAAAAACCCGCAATACACCGGAATATATATTTTCTCTTCTATACTTTCTCTTTCTTTGTCAGGAAGCTTTACCTCTAGGTATTTAGTCTACATTTGAAGAGGGTGAGCCGGAGGAGTTTCACAAAAGCTTTTAAAGAAGCATGACAACGACGCTGTTGAACAATCGCTATCAAGTGATCCAAGTGCTGGCTGTTGGTGGCTTTAGCGAAACCTTTTTGGCAGAAGATACCTATCTGCCATCTCGTCGTTATTGTGTGATTAAGCAACTAAAACCGATCGCCAATGATCCCAATATTTATCAGAAAATTCAACGGCGCTTTGAACGAGAGGCGGTGACTTTAGAGCTTTTAGGGGAAGGTAGTGACCAAATTCCTAAACTCTACGCTTATTTTTGCGAGAATGGGCTGTTTTATCTAGTTCAAGAATGGATTCAAGGTCAAACCCTGGCTAATATCATTAAAACTCAAGGTTCACTGAGCGAAACAGCAGTCAGAGAAATTTTGTTGAGTCTGCTGTCAGTTTTGGATTATGTTCACAGTAAAGGCATTATCCACCGTGATATTAAGCCAGATAATATTATTCTCAACTCGTCTAATCACAAACCTGTATTAATTGATTTTGGTGCAGTCAAAGAAACAATCATATCAGTGGCAAATTCTCCGGGATATACAACTCAATCGCTGGTGATGGGTACGCCTGGATATATGCCTAGTGAGCAATTTACAGGACGCGCAGTTTATGCAACTGACATTTATAGCTTAGGATTAACAGCAATTTATCTACTGAGTGGCAAACATCCCCGACAGTTGCAAACTGAGCCACGAACAGGAGAAATACTTTGGCAGTATCATGTTCCTGGGGTATCACCACAATTGGCAATGATCATTAGTCGCGCCATTAAACCCCAAGCAGGCGATCGCTATAGTACTGCAAGCCAAATGCTATATGCTTTGCAATCTGCTGCTAATTCCCAGCAATCACTTACTAGCTTTTCTATACCAACGACTACCACTCAACCCCCAGTCTCCCCAGATATCTCTACTGTGGCATCTGCACAAACTCAGTCATTGTCTTCTAATTCCAGCGCTCCAGCTACCCTTACCTATCCAATTCCTAAAAACTGGCAAAAGCCGACTTGGATTGTTGGTAGCTTGGTTGTGGCAGGCTTAATTGGTACGGTAGCAGTTATTAGTATTACCCACAAGCCAGAGTCTTTAGACTCAGCAACATCAACACCTACACCAATTTCAAAATCTGATTCAAAATCTGAAACCACAAATCCCCAAGATTCTACTGATAAACAAAGTAATACACCAGTGGCTTCGCAACCATCGCCAAAACAGCCTGTTTCAGTTGCACCGACGCCACCAGAGCCTGAAGATACTCCTAATACTCCTGTGGTTTCTCAACCAGAAAACAACACGCCTCGTAATCAATCACCTAACACTACCAACAAACGCAACGTTCCGGGTTTCCCTACAGGTACAGCAAGAAGTACTGTACAAGCAGCCCTTGGTAAGCCAAATCAAGATTCCAGAGGTGTTTGGGGTAATACTCGTGCTGTTAGTTACATCTTAGTGCCAAATCAAATTCAGCTTGGTTACTTATTTGACCGCAATTCTGGAAGAATTCGACAAACTGAGATCGCTTTTGCCCAATCTGTAGATATTCAGCTCATACTAACAACCTTTGAAGAAATGTTAGGCGGTAAATTAACTGAAGAAATTAAGCAAGGACTACTGCAAGTTTTTCACCGACGCTTGGATCATTTCCGTTTTAGTGTCGGTTTCCTCAAAGGTCAGATTGTGCGTCAAAATTGTGGTCTGATTTATATCAGTATATGGGATGCGAATTTACATGATTTTGTAAATCCTAGTGATGCTAAACAGTGCTAAAAAAGCAGCCCATATTACAATACTAAGCAATTTTTCCTTCTCTTTCTTCTCTCTGTGTCGCGCCAGTTGCTACAACGGGGGGAACCCCCGCAACGCACTGGCTTCTCTGCGCCTCTGCGGTTGGTTAGAAAAAATGACTTTGACAAAGAGTGCTAGCCTTAACTGAACTCCTAGCGTCTTGTCGGTAGCCTACCGCAAACCCTTCCGCGTCTACAATAAATTGATAAAGAAAAAATAAATAAACCTTGAGCAATTTCTTGGTAGCCCTGATGACGCGTTATCATCGGTTATTGGCATGTTAAAAATGTGTATCCCTAAACATCCATGACCGCTTCTTACTCTGCATCCCAGCCAAACGCTAGCAACAATGCGAACACATTCATTACTGATCATCGACTTGTGGATCGCAGTAAGCTAACTCAAATGTTTCAGCATTATGTCGAAACGAAGGAGAAGTATCCCCATGCGGTGTTGTTGTATCGAGTGGGAGACTTTTTTGAGTGCTACTTTGAAGATGCTGTGATTCTGGCGCAGGAATTAGAACTTTACCTCACCAGCAAACCAGTAGGAGAAGTGGGAAGGGTGTCAATGAGTGGTGTCCCACACCACGCCTGGGAACGCCACGCTACTCTGTTGGTAGAAAAAGGGTATGCAGTGGTCATTTGTGATCAAGTCGAAGATGCTTCCGAAGCTGTTGGGAGATTGGTTCGGCGTGAAGTCACGCGGATTCTCACTCCTGGGACTTTGCTAGAGGAAGGAATGCTGAAAGCCAGTCGCAATAATTACCTGGCGGCTGTGGTAATTGCTGGGGAACATTGGGGTTTGGCTTATGCAGATATTTCTACAGGGGAATTCCTAACTACCCAAGGTAGCGTTAGCGAACATTTGACCCAAGAGTTAATGCGTTTGCAGCCTGCGGAAGTATTAGTTCCTACGAATGCGCCTGATTTGGGAAGTTTACTACGACCGGGAGAGAAATCTGAGCATTTACCCGAATGTTTACCACCAGCGTTTTGTTATGCACTGCGATCGCAACTACCTTTTTCAGCTGGTGAAGCGAGATCTAGATTATTGCAGAAATTTAAGGTGCGATCGCTTGAAGGTTTGGGTTGCGAACATCTCCCCCTCGCAGTCCGGGCGGCTGGTGGTCTTTTAGAATACCTGGAAGATACACAAAAAGAAAATTCTGTACCCCTGCAACCGCTGAGAACTTACACAATTACTGATTTTTTGATTGTAGACCATCAAACTCGGCGTAACCTGGAAATTACGCAAACTGTCCGCGATGGCAGTTTTCACGGTTCTTTGCTTTGGGCTTTGGATAGAACTTCGACGGCGATGGGTAGTCGGGCTTTACGACGCTGGCTGTTACAACCGCTACTTGATATCAAAGGTATCCAAGCGCGACAAGATACAATTCAAGAATTGGTAGAAAATACGCCCCTACGCCAAGACTTACGGCAGTTATTACGACAAATTTACGATCTAGAACGTCTGACGGGAAGGGCTGGTTCTGGTACAGCAAATGCTAAAGATTTGGTGGCTTTGGCTGATTCTGTGTCCAAGTTGCCAGAATTAGCGCTGTTAGTGATGGATGCTGCGTCTCTATTTTTGAAAGCCTTGCAGAAAGTTCCCCCTGGCTTGGAGGAGTTAGGGCAAAAAATCCGTAGTTATATTGTGGAGTCACCACCGATACATATTAAAGAAGGCAGCTTGATTCGTCAGGGAATTAATCCCCAGTTGGATGAAAGACGGAGTTTGGTGGAAGAAGACCAAAAATGGATTGCAAATTTAGAGGTTGATGAACGGGCGAGGACGGGTATTCCAACGTTAAAGGTCGGATTTAATAAAACTTTTGGATATTATATCAGTATTTCCCGTGCCAAGGCTGACCAAGTACCGTCAAATTATATACGCAAGCAGACTTTAACGAATGAAGAACGCTACATTACTCCAGAGTTGAAGGAACGGGAAGCGCGGATTTTGACGGCGCGGGATGATTTGAACCAGATGGAGTATGAAATTTTCGTGGCGTTACGAGAGGAAGTTGCAGCCCAGGCGGAGGTGATTCGTAATCTTTCGCGGGCTGTGGCAGCGGTGGATGTGTTGTGTGGTTTGGCAGAGTTGTCTGTATATCAAGGTTACTGTCGTCCTCAGATGGTGGAGGGACGAGAGATTTATGTTGTGGATGGGCGTCATCCGGTGGTGGAACAGTCTTTGCCGGCGGGGTTTTTTGTGCCGAATTCGACGAGTTTGGGAGGAATGAACCACAGAGGCGCAGAGAACGCAGAGAAGGAAGAGGAGGAGAGGGTTTCTCCGGATTTGATTATTCTTACGGGGCCGAATGCGAGTGGTAAGAGTTGTTATTTGAGACAGGTGGGTTTGATTCAGTTGATGGCACAAATTGGTAGTTTTGTGCCTGCTAGGTATGCGAAGTTGAGTGTGTGCGATCGCATTTTTACTCGTGTGGGTGCGGTGGATGATTTGGCAACTGGTCAATCTACATTTATGGTGGAGATGAATGAGACCGCGAATATTCTTAATCATGCCACGTCGCGATCGCTGGTGTTGTTAGATGAAATAGGGCGAGGGACGGCGACTTTTGACGGGCTTTCGATCGCTTGGGCGGTGGCGGAATATTTAGCCGCTGAGATTGAGGCGCGGACGATTTTTGCGACGCACTATCATGAGTTGAACGAGTTATCAAGCCTTTTACCGAATGTAGCGAATTATCAAGTGACGGTGAAGGAGTTACCAGACCAAATTATCTTTTTGCATCAGGTTCAGCCGGGGGGTGCGGATAAGTCCTACGGTATTGAAGCGGGAAGGTTGGCGGGTTTACCTGGGGTGGTAATTCAACGTGCAAAACAAGTGATGAGTCAGATTGAGAAGCACAGCAAGATTGCGATTGGTTTACAGAGTTTGGAGTAAAGCGATCGCATAGAACAAAGGTGATGTCTGTTGACTAATGGGATTTTGGGCAAAACTTCCAGTAGTGCAAGAGAGGATATCTTACTTTTGGCTACCTGGCTTCTCCAACCTTTGAGCGGTGTTAAGCATTTTTAACTAGTGCAATTTAGTAAATGAGCATAATTGCTAAATACTAAAAACACAGGAAAAAATATGCCGGACGAAATTTTAAGAAAAGATTTACCGGAAGTCGATCCTACTGAGGTTGAAGATACTAGAGTTGTGATCGCAGATGAACACAGATCGTTTCTAGACAAAGTCATGGTCAGAGGTGGACTTGCTGATCCTTATGATGCCAGAGATTTAACTGAAGTTGTGTTTCGCGTCATGCGCGATTTAATGACCACAGAAGCCGCCGATCATGTCGAAGCAGAATTGCATGAACCAGCCTACACCACAGAAGAAAAAGAACTTCAGAAGCTAGAAGTAGCTCAACTCTGGCGAGATACTAATCCGATTGTCGGCTTTTTGAGCCGGGTTCGTCCACCTTGGCAAGGCCCTGGTATCTTTAAAATTGATAGCGATCGCTTCCTCTTCCGAGTAGCCAATGAGGGAGGTTTACCACCCACAGCTGATCGTGAGCAAGTGGTAAAAGCTGTATTCTCTGCTACCAAAGAAGAACTTTCCGAAGAGCGAATTCAAGAAATTGCTAGCTGGCTTCCCGGTCACGTGCGCGAACTTTGGGAACAGGCGTAGTACTAATCAGTGATCAGTTATTTCATATCTTGCATCAGCTTTTCATCCCGCCAATAAATAAATTTATTGGCTAATAACTAAAGTCAGATAAATCTGACTAGGAGGGTGTTTGAGTCCGTTTTAACTGACTTATGCTATTAGCCTCAGAATTAATTCTGAGGCGGGATATGGGGTTGGTGCAAGATATCAGTTATCAGTTATCAAATTAAACTGTTAACTGGTAACTGGTAACTGATTTCCCGTGAATCAAACAGTACGATTGTTCTATTCTGTGCAAGTCAACGCTAGTATTATTAAGGACTGTTCATGCTGCCCCATATTTATTAGCCTGTTGATATGTCAGAAACTGAGTTTGCTGCATCCCTAAATGGACGCCTTCCCTATCCTAACCCCAACAGCCTGAATACTATTAGAATTCGCGGTGCTAGGCAGCATAACCTAAAAAATATTGATTTAGAATTACCACGCGATCGCCTGATTGTTTTCACGGGTGTGTCTGGTTCTGGTAAGTCTTCTTTAGCATTCGATACTATTTTTGCTGAAGGACAGCGCCGCTATGTAGAATCTCTGAGTGCGTACGCTCGGCAATTTTTAGGACAGATGGATAAGCCGGATGTGGAATCAATTGAAGGGTTGAGTCCGGCGATTTCTATTGATCAAAAATCAACTTCCCATAACCCCCGTTCGACAGTGGGAACGGTGACCGAGATTTACGATTATCTACGGTTATTATTTGGACGAGCGGGAGAACCCCATTGTCCAATTTGCGATCGCTGTATTGCTCCCCAAACCATTGATGAGATGGTGGATCGGATTATGGATTTGAGTGATCGCACCCGCTTTCAAATTCTTGCGCCTGTGGTACGAGGTAAAAAAGGCACTCATAAAAAGCTGTTATCTAGTCTCGCTTCCCAAGGTTTTGTGCGTGTGCGGATCGATGGGGAAGTGCGGGAACTCTCAGATGCCATTGAGTTAGATAAAAATTTTACACATACTATTGAAGTTGTTATCGACCGCTTGGTGAAAAAAGACGGTATTCAAGAGCGTTTGGTCGATTCGCTCAGTACTTGCTTAAAGTTATCCGAAGGTATAGCGGTAATTCTTTTTACTCCTGCTTCTGAGGAAACCCCCCCTAACCCCCCCTTACCAAGGGGGAGTGCTGAAGGCGGGGGGTCTAACAATGACGAAGAACTAGTTTTTTCGGAAAACTTTGCTTGTCCAGAACATGGTGCGGTGATGGAGGAGTTATCGCCGCGTTTGTTCTCGTTTAACTCGCCCTACGGTGCTTGTCCCAATTGTCATGGGATTGGTACTTTAAAAACATTTTCGCCGGAGTTGGTGGTACCTGATCCGGAAGCGCCCGTATATGCTGCGATCGCTCCTTGGTCGGAAAAGGATAATTCTTATTATTTGGAGTTGTTGTATGGTTTGAGTCAAGCTTACGGATTTGAGTTGCAGACACACTGGCAAAAGTTGACTGAAGAACAACAGCAGATAATTTTACATGGAGAAGAAACTACAGAGAAAAAGAGTTTTAGAGGTGTAATTCCCATATTGCAGCGTCAATATGAAGGAGGTACGGAGTTAGTTAAGCAAAAATTGGAACAGTATTTAATTGATCAACCCTGTGCTGTATGTCAGGGAAAGCGTTTAAAACCGGAAGCTTTGGCGGTGAGATTGGGGCAGTACCGAGTTTTGGATTTGACTGGGGTTTCAATTCGTGAGTGTCAACAGAGAGTAGATCAATTAAAATTGAGCGATCGCCAAATGCAGATTGCAGATTTGGTACTACGAGAAATTCGGGCGAGGTTGCAGTTTTTGTTGGATGTGGGGTTAGATTATTTAACTCTAGATCGTCCGGCGATGACGCTTTCGGGTGGAGAGGCGCAACGTATTCGTTTGGCAACACAGATTGGTTCTGGATTGACGGGTGTATTATACGTTTTAGATGAACCGAGTATTGGTTTGCATCAACGCGATAACGGTAGATTATTGCAGACTTTAACGAAGTTGCGCGATTTGGGCAATACGTTAATTGTCGTTGAGCATGACGAAGAAACAATTCGGGCTGCTGATCATGTAGTTGATATTGGGCCGGGTGCAGGTATTCATGGCGGTAATATTATTGCTGAGGGTGATTTAAAAGCTTTATTAGAGGCAGAACATTCTCTGACGGGTGCGTATTTGTCAGGAAGGCGAGTGATTCAGACTCCTGCAAATAGAAGAGAAGGGAATGGGATAAGTTTAGTTATTAAAAATGCTCGTCGCAACAACCTGAGAAATATAGATGTGGAGATTCCACTTGGTAAACTCGTTGCTGTCACAGGTGTTTCTGGTTCTGGGAAGTCTACTTTAATTAATGAATTACTTTACCCAGCATTGCAACATCACCTTTTTCGTAAGGTTCCTTTACCGAAAGAAATCGATGGAATTAAGGGATTAAGTGCAATTGATAAAGCGATCGTCATTGATCAATCACCCATCGGTAGGACACCCCGTTCTAATCCAGCCACTTACACAGGTATTTTTGATGTCATTCGCGACGCCTTTTCAGCCACTATTGAAGCAAAAGCCAGAGGTTATAAACCGGGACAATTTTCTTTCAACGTTAAAGGTGGGCGTTGCGAAGCGTGCAGTGGACAAGGTGTGAATGTCATTGAAATGAATTTTCTCCCGGATGTGTATGTGCAGTGTGAAGTCTGCAAAGGTGCAAGATACAATCGCGAAACCTTGCAAGTAAAATACAAAGACAAATCAATTGCTGATGTTTTGAATATGACAGTTGAAGAAGCTTTGGAGTTTTTCCAGAATATTCCCAAAGCTGTAAATCGCTTGCAAACTTTAGTAGATGTTGGGTTGGGTTACATTCAACTCGGACAACCTGCAACAACTTTGTCTGGTGGGGAAGCACAGCGAGTCAAGTTAGCAACAGAATTATCACGTCGCGCCACAGGAAAAACTCTTTATTTAATTGATGAACCAACCACAGGTTTATCTTTTTATGATGTCCATAAGTTATTAGATGTGTTGCAAAGATTAGTAGATAAAGGTAATTCGATTTTGGTGATTGAACACAACTTAGATGTGATTCGTTGTGCTGATTGGGTGATAGATTTGGGCCCAGAAGGTGGTGATAAAGGTGGAGAAGTCATAGCTAAGGGTACGCCAGAAGAAGTAGCAGAGAATCCCAAGTCATATACTGGAAAGTATTTGAAGCATGTGTTGCAGCAGTATCCACCAGTGGCTTTGACGAATTAGATAAGTAGGTAGTAGGTAGCAACTGTCTTGAAAGTCAAGCGATCGCCTGTTTTACTAAACCACTGGCTACAATTAAAGTCTTTATACTAGCTCAAGCAGCTGCAAGGAAGACAGAAGTTGCTACAGACTGCGCGAAACACGCAAACGTCAAGACGGAAGTTGCTGCAAGGAAGACGAAAGTTGCTACAGACTGCGCGAAACACGCAAACGTTAACACAGAAGTTGCTGCAAGGAAGACAAAAGTTGCTACAGACTGCGCGAAACACGCAAACGTCAAGACAGAAGTTGCTGCAAGGAAGACGAAAGTTGCTACAGGGAAGGTAAACAATGATCGCCTGTTTTCAGAAGTGCATTATTTGATCTTTGTAAGCGATCGCTTATACCACAATTCAGATAATACCAATTCTCCACAATGAGGCAACAGATGTAAATCAGGAAAGTATTGCAGCATCTGTGTTTCTTAATTGCGTAGCTTGCTTCTCGCGCCAATAGCGCAAAGCGCGAGTATTGCGAATTGGTATAATCCTAATCACACTCAAACCAGAAGCGCTACATTTTAAGCTTTCTTAATTCAAAAATTCTATTTTTCTTGATATATCTAAGTATGATTCTGCAAAGCTACAAGTTTGGTTTGTAGCTGTTTATATTGCCAGATATTTCCACAAGTTTTAGCAACACACTTTTTATATAAATATAAAATGAAGTACTTCTATACACTGCCACCTGTATTCATCGGCGTATCAATGGTATTGGTGCAATCACAAGTTGCAGTTGCCCTATCTTCGCAACAGGTGGAACAAATTGGTAAAGAAATTACTGTGCGGATTGTCGATAGTCAAAATCCAACTGTTTCTGGTTCGGGTGTTTTGATTAAACATTCTGGCAACACTTACACTGTTTTGACTGCTTATCATGTGGTGAAAGATGCTGGTAAATACGAAATTATTACGCCAGATACACAAACTCATCAGGTGAAGTCTGTCAAACGCTTACCGAATGTAGATTTGGCTGTGGTTGAGTTTAGTAGTAGCAAGGATTATAAAATAGCCAAGATTGGGAATTCTGACAAAGCTACGGCTAGTACGAGTGTATATGTAGCAGGGTTTCCGGGCAGAACAGCAGCAATTTCTAATCCGCAGTTATTTTTCAACAAGGGACAAGTTCAAGCAAACGGCGCAGCGCAGCGTGATGGTTACAACATTCTCTACGATAACGATACTTTGAGTGGTATGAGTGGTGGGGCTGTGCTGAATGAACAAGGGGAAGTGGTAGCAATTCACGGCAGAGTTGATGAGCAAGAAGTTGGTGAGAAAAGTCAGAGTAAAATTATTACGGGTTTAGGTACTACTATTTATTCAGCATTGCGGCAAATGTTAGCCGTGGGTGTGGATGTGGGAGTGCGTCCGCCAGATGTTGTGGCAACTGGGCTGAAAGCAGATGACTTTTATATCAGAGCCTACGATAAGTATGATCAAAAAGATTACAAGGGTGCAATAGCTGATTTAACAGAAGCGATTCGTCTCAATCCCAACTATGTAGAAAAATAAATGTATGTTTCCCCGATTAGTTGATAAAAATACTTCAGTAATTTTGAAACGATTACAGCAGCATATAGCTAAATGCACAAAACTTTCTATAGGCTATCCCGCTAATCTCAACTTTGATTACACTTTATTGCTGCCATTCTTTCAATATTATCTTAATAATGCAGGTGATCCATTTATCGACGGCAACTTTGCTCTTAATTCTAAAGAATTTGAACGACAATGTATTAACTGGTTTGCCCAACTTTATGAGTTAGAAGAATACTGGGGATATCTCACCAATGGTGGTACAGAAGGCAATCTCTACAGTATATTTTTGGGTAGAGAACTCAACCCTGATGCAATCCTTTATTCTTCTCGTGATACTCACTATTCAATTGCCAAAGCCGCACGTTTATTGAAAATACCTCATGTTGTTATCTGTTCACAATTGAACGGGGAAATTAACTATGAACATCTAGAATATGAGTTATCACAACGAAAACAGCAAAGTGCCATCATCAATATAAATTTAGGCACTACGATGAAAGGAGCAGTAGATAATATAGAGCGAATTATTGAGATAGTACAAAGGGTAGGAGTTCGCTTTTACATCCACTGTGATGGCGCATTGGGAGGAATGTTACTTCCTTTTATCAAGGAGGCACCAAAAATTAGTTTTCGGGACTATCCAATTGGAAGTATCTCTGTCAGCGGACATAAGTTTATTGGTTCTCCTATCACTTATGGAATTGTTCTCACCCGTCAACCTTATGTAAACAAAATTGAGACAAGTGTTGAATATATTGGCAGTCAAGATACAACTATTTTGGGTTCACGTAGCGGAATCACTGCTTTACTTTTGTGGTATGCTATCCAAACCAGAAGCCAGCACTTCCAGAAGGAAGTAGCTAGCTGCTTGCAAAATGCGCGGTATCTGCGCGATCGCCTCTTAGAAAGAAATTACCATCCTTTACTTAATGATTTTTCAACCACAGTGGTTTTTGATAAACCTGGAATCGAACTGTGCCGTAAATGGCAATTAGCCACAGAGCAAAATCTTGCCCACATCGTCGTCATGCAGCATATTTCTACCCAAAAAATTGACCTATTTATACAAAATTTATTAGTTAATAAGGAGATAGGGAACGAAAAAGCTTTAACAGAGAACAGGAAAACAATATGTGTGATTAATTCTGTCTAAGTATTTAAATCTCAATCTGATTTACAAAATCCTTCTCGAAAATTCTTCTTGGTTTTTCTAGAGAGCCGATGCAGTTAGCAATTTTAATTTTTAAATGTTGTATTGCAGTATGGGTGAGTCAATTGTGCATTGTCTAAAGTAGCATTACCGCCATCTGCTCTCCTTTGAATGTGATCTATAGAAATAGAGTGACTGTGGAGATAACCACCACATATTTTACATCGTGGAACTTTGGGTAAAGCATCTCTGATAAAAGCTGCCGTTTTTGTTTCTCCTGAAAACTTTTTACCCTCGGAATCACTTGTATTAGCTTTAGTTTTTGTTTTTAATGTACCGAATTTTTTCTCAGCTACTATTTCCTTAATGACATTTTTCCTATCTACACCATTCAATAATTTGTGAATTATTTCTAAGTAAAAATCTTTGACTTTCTGATTTGCTTCTACAGCTTTACTCTTCCTGACAATTTCAGGAATCATATCATCCTGCCAAATAACCCATTCAAAATCTTTCCTTACTTGTATGAATTTAGAAAAATATTTGGTTCTATCCAAATGTAATATTAAGGTAACTACACCATAAAAAGAGCCAATTTTAGACTTGCCCAAACCAGTGTAAAAATATACTATTGGATGAAGACCGAGAGACGAAGGATCATTAGAGTTTATTCTTCGAGCTAACTTGACACAATTTTTTAGTAATTGTATTGTTTTTTCTCCTATGAAATCTTCTCCCATTTCTTTATCTTCTTCTATACCATTAACGAGATTTACAAACTCTAAAATCAGTTCAAGTTTTTCTGAAGATGATAAATTTCCTACTATTGGAACGTCTAGAGTTTTGATCGGATTTTTTAATTTTGGTTCAAAAATAAGTTGATGTATTTCTTGAGCTATTTTTTCGACTTCATCCTGCTTGTCTTGGGAGAAATTTGACCAATATTTATGACCGCTACCACTTCTCATGATTGCACGAGCAGCAATACCATTAGGCGTTTTTCGAGCTTCTAGTAAACGTATCTCGGTTTCACCGATTGGTGTAGCTTTTTGGTTTATCTTGAAAAAAGAGGCTTCTGCCTTGGCTGCATCGCCTTCAAGCCACTGAAGTTGGACACCTAAAGCACCCAAATTTCTTGCTCTCTCAAGCATTTTTGGATCTATCTGTCCTTGCTTCTGTGTTAATGATTGATAATCTTTGTAAGAACCGATTTTTGATTTAATTAGTTTTCTTGTCTCTTGAGCAGCATTTTTCAGTTCTTCTGTGATCTCTCCATCATAAAATTCTTTAGAAAATTTGCCGTCACCATAGTCATCATTTATCCAGGCTATTAGAGAACTAAGGCGATGTGAGCCATCGATGACAAAATAATAACTACTAGAACTTCTCCAAAGAATAACTGCTGGTATCAAATCCCCATCTAAAAAACTTTCTATAAACCCACAGATTTTCCCAACATCCCACTCATTCGTTTCTCTCTGAAAATCAGGTTTACGTAGAAATGGATAGAAAAAAGAGTTTTGTTCTAAATCACGAACGGATATCATAGGAATATTTCTTCCTATGTTTTGACTTTGCTGCCCTTGAACTTCAAATGCTTCTCTAGGTATTAGTGCATCTAGACTAACTTTTGGACTATCTTTTGGCATGATCTCTACTTTGTTAGACTTTTGAAATTAAAATATAAATTTGGTGTTAGGAACGCGAGATACTTGTAGGTAGAGCAAAAATAATCTCACGCTTTTAGCTTCTTGAATGCATGAATACCCTAGTCAATTAGAAAACAGAAGCCCACTAGTGAATGATTATAACTGATAATTGCTTGATATAAGACTTCAACTAGATTCTAAAATCGCTGCTAGCAAAAAAATATATTTTTCTGGAAATTCTAAAACCCTCTTCACATAAACCGCCCAGAAATCAATTTCCGGGCTAACAGCAAAAGTCCACTTAAGTGGACTAAGAGACTTTGGAGTTAGAACAAAAAATAACGTTGCGCCATTGGTAAAATCGTTGCTGGTTCACAGGTTAGCAATTCTCCATCAGCCCTAACTTCATAGGTTTCTGCATCAACTTCAATCTGCGGTAGTGCATCATTCAATTTCATATCCTGCTTAGTTAACTGGCGTGTTCCTGATACTGCAACTGCTTGCTTTTGCAACTTCAATTGACTAGGAATCTCGTTTTCTAATGCTGTTTGCGAAACGAAAGTTAAGGATGTAGCGTGACGCGCACCCGCAAAACTGCCAAACATCGGACGCATATGTACAGGTTGGGGTGTAGGAATACTAGCATTAGCATCTCCCATTTGCGACCATGCGATCGCTCCACCTTTAATGACTATCTCTGGTTTCACACCAAAAAACGCCGGACGCCACAAACATAAATCTGCGAATTTACCTTCTTCTACTGAACCCACATACTGAGAAATTCCATGAGTAATCGCTGGGTTAATAGTATATTTAGCAACATAGCGCCTAGCCCGCAAATTATCAGCTAGACTATCTCTACCAAGGCTTCCCCGTTGCAGTTTCATTTTATGTGCAGTTTGCCAAGTGCGAATTATTACTTCTCCGACTCTTCCCATTGCTTGGGAATCAGAAGAAATCATGCTAAACGCACCCAAATCGTGCAAAATGTCTTCAGCAGCGATGGTTTCGCGACGGATGCGTGACTCAGCAAACGCCACATCTTCAGCAATTCCCGGATCAAGGTGATGGCAAACCATCAACATATCTAGGTGTTCATCGAGGGTATTAACCGTGTAAGGACGGGTGGGATTGGTGGAGGAAGGTAAAACATTTGCCTCACCGCAGACTTTAATAATATCCGGTGCGTGTCCCCCACCTGCACCTTCGGTGTGGTAGGTGTGGATGACACGATTTTTAAAAGCGGCGATGGTGTCTTCTACAAATCCAGCTTCGTTGAGGGTGTCAGTATGAATTGCCACTTGTACATCGTACTCATCAGCAACACTGAGGCAAGTATCAATCGTTGCTGGTGTGGTTCCCCAATCTTCGTGGAGTTTTAACCCCATTGCACCAGCTAAAATTTGTTCTACAAGTCCTTGGGGTTGACTGGTGTTGCCTTTACCCAAAAATCCCAGGTTGACAGGAAAGGCATCGGCGGCTTGCAGCATTCGGTAAATATTCCAAGGGCCAGGTGTGCAAGTAGTAGCATTTGTGCCTGTAGCTGGGCCAGTACCACCCCCAATCATTGTAGTAATTCCGGATGCGATCGCCACTTCGATTTGTTGGGGACAAATAAAGTGGATGTGGGAATCAACACCGCCAGCCGTGAGAATCATACCTTCACCAGCAACGGCTTCTGTACCAGGGCCAATAATAATATCTATATCGTCTTGAATATAAGGATTGCCGGCTTTACCCATTTTGAAGATTTTGCCATCTTTAATACCGATATCTGCTTTGACGATACCCCACCAATCGAGAATCAAAGCATTGGTGATTACCATATCAACAGCACCATCGGCGTTGGAGATGGGGGATTGTCCCATTCCATCGCGAATGACTTTACCACCACCGAATTTCACCTCATCGCCGTAGATGGTGAAGTCTTGTTCAACTTCGATAAATAATTCTGTATCGGCTAGACGGATGCGATCGCCCACCGTCGGACCATAGGTTTCCGCGTAAGCGCGGCGATCCATTCTGTAACTCATAATATACTTCTAGGGTGGTTTTGCTTTGATTATTCTTGAGCTATTTTGGCAAGGGGAGAGAGAATTTTTGTATAAGTTTATAATTTTGTAGTAGTGGTAAATGTCTGTAAATAATTTTACACGAAATTAAAATTAAAGTTAGAAATGCAGAAATTATAGAATTATATTAAGCAAACAAATGGAGATGAAGCTGAGGTAAAATGTTATCTAAACTGCGAGTTCAGCACTATAAAAGCCTTTTTGATACTGAAGTTTATTTAGAACCATTAACTGTATTTATTGGCCCTAACGCTTCTGGAAAATCAAATATTTGTGAAGCTTTATACGTCTTATCCGATTTTCTCCAAAGACTCATAACTAATATAAATTATCAGGGAGTAATAACTTTATTCACTGAATCTTTAATTGCTGGAAATGCAAACAAGCAGAACATTGCATCAAAATTCTGGCAGGGAAAACAAGATTATCTTTTTTTTGAGGTTGGTAATAACCCAAGTGTAGAAAATAAAGACTTAATTTTCAATATATCAATTCATGTTGATTATCCACAGCAAATAGTCACTATTAATAGTCAGAAGAATCAAGATACTTTGGTAAATACTGGTAGTGTGGGGAATCACCATACAGGAGAAATAAGACATTTTTTAGTTTCTAATAACTATTTAAATTCTCCTCTAGCCAATTCGCTCAGAAAAGTTAGTATTTATGATTTTGCCCCAATTAGTCTATCTAATAATATTCCATCATCTGGTGGTATGGATAAAACAGGGCAGGGAATTGTTGATGCTCTAGCTGATATTTTGCTCAGTAACCGTAAAAGTTTTGATGAATTGGAGGAACGTTTGACACGCCTTGTTCCTAATATCAAGAGAATTTCATTAATTCGTAGAGAAGATAGAACATTTTTACTGGAATTAATTGACAGATATTCGGAACATCATATCCCTGCTTCTGATATATCAGATGGTACACTGAGAATTTTGGCATTTCTCACCGCATTGTATCAAGAAAATACCCCAAGCATTATTTGTTTTGAAGAGATAGAAAACGGAGTTCATCCTTGGTTGTTACATAAAATGATGGAACTATTGCAAATCATTTCCACAGAGGGAATCACAGGTAAACCCGTTCAAGTTTTAATCACAACTCATTCTCCTGTGTTGCTAAATTATGTCGAACCTCAGCAAGTGCGTGCTGTTGAGTTAGACAGCGAAGGTAAAACTCAAATTCATGCTTTACCCATAGATTCGGAACGCTTTCAAAAAGCCCTAGAAGCCTACGATGGAGCGTTAGGTGAACTTTGGTTTACGAATGTTTTTGGAGGTAATCCAGTATGAATCGGGCGATTCGTATTGGGCTAATTGCTGAAGGAGAAGCAGAACTTGGAGCAAGTATTCCCTATGTTAAACCAGAAGATGGTGGAAAAGTTATAGAAAGAAATAAAGAAGGGGCGCTTCACACCTTAATTAGACGAGAAATTAATAATTTGGGATTACCTGATTGTGATTTTGTACAAAGACATCCATCCATCAGCGAGAGTCGAGTCTTTAAACGACGTGTAGGACACTCAATTTTAGATCCAAAATATTTAGCGCAGGTGATTATCGCGTGGAAACCTGAAGAAGTTGATATGATTTTGATTGTGGTTGATGCAGATGATAAGCTTCATCAAAGGCAAATTGACTTAGAACGTGCCTTAAATAAAATTCGTGATAACCATCTAGATATTAACGAGCAAAAAATTTGCGATCGCAGTGCAGGAGGTTTAGCGATTAAAAATTTTGAGATGTGGTTGTTGGCAGATACTCAAACTGTTGCAAGGATTTTAGGTGTAGAGTTTGAACATCTGGAAAATTTAGAAGAATTAGATGGTGGAAAAGATATTTTGGAAAATGCGATCGCACAATCAGCCTATCTGTCTGAAAATAGTGGTAATCAACGCCCTCTACAAATTCGATGGAAACTTGCTTTTGAGATTGATTTAGCAATTCTCAAAAATCGTTGTCCAAATGGATATGCTGCTTTTGCACAAAATTTAATTGCAGCTACAACAGTAGTTGCTAAATCCATCGCAGGTACATAGCATTTATTCCCTACCTTGTTTAATGAAAATAGAGTTTAATGATTTTAACTATCTAAATCTCCGTTAATTCTGCTGTTGAATCCGTAGACTTGGCGAGTTCCAGTAAAGGGAACTAAAGTAACTTCCTTTTCATCGCCTGGTTCAAATCTAACTGCTGTTCCGGCGGGAATATCGAGGCGCATTCCTCGTGCTTGTTCCCGATCAAAGTTTAAGGCGGCGTTGACTTCAAAAAAGTGGAAGTGGGAACCTACTTGGATTGGTCTGTCTCCTGTATTGGCCACTTGTAATTTTATAGTGGGGCGTCCTGCATTAATTTCTATGTAACCTTCTGGTGTAATTATTTCTCCGGGAATCATCATACTCAATCCAAAATCTAAAATCTAAAATTCTTTACCTGATGGGATTATGCACAGTCACTAACTTTGTCCCATCAGGAAAAGTCGCTTCCACTTGCACTTCATGAATCATCTCTGGTACTCCTTCCATGACATCATCTCGCGTTAACAAGGTAGTACCATAACTCATCAACTCTGCAACTGTCTTACCATCTCTCGCACCTTCCAATATTGCAGCAGAAATATAGGCAATAGCCTCTGGATAATTTAACTTTAAACCTCTGTCTTTACGTCTTTCTGCGAGTAAAGCAGCAGTAAAAATGAGTAACTTGTCTTTTTCCTGCGGCGTCAGTTGCATTTTCTAACTCCCTTCTTGGCGTTCTTGGCGGTTCGTTCATATCTGCCAAACTCTTGGCACACAGCTACCACGACTCAAAAAAGACATGCGTAATAACTGCCAAACACCGATAAACCAGTTTCTCACCTCAGTAGTTGAAGAACCACGATATCTACACAAAAGTCCATGTTCTAATCGAGTCACACCAATTTGGGGATGGGTAATAGGTAATGGGTGATGGGTAATTGGCAATTGCCAAAGACTTCGGGCTTTTTCGACTATTTCTGGTGATATTTCTTGCCCAATGTAAATTAGACTACCTACAATTGGTTGCCCTGCTAAACCGTGGAGACTGTGAAAAATTTCTTCGCTACCTGGTAGCCATTGCCGATCTATCCACAGGGGTTTGTCTTGCTGCCAGATTTCGGTGTGCGATCGCCACTCTCCTTGCAAAAATTTCTCTCCTCTTGCAGTGCGACCAAATCTAGTAATTTCCCAGCCAATATAACTAGCTTCTGTGGCTAAGTTTACACGTAAATCTTGCTGATATAATGCACCATCAAAAATAATTGTTTCTTGCGGCAGCCACTCTAAACAAGCATGCTCATCAACTTTGATCTCAATTATTTGTTTGGCAGTCATACCGTTACTACGGTAAATTTTACCAGCAGTTGCAGTAGTAATTAATGCTTGTGCATGGGGTTGGAGGTGGAAGTTATAGGAGAGGCGATCGCCTCCTACAACACCCCCAGCTGTATGTAAAATCACACTATGACAGACTTTTTGTCCTTCTGGATAAAAAGGACGTTGTACTTTTAGTGGTGCTTGATTTTGATTGAAAATCAGCTGGGTTTGGTTTTGGCGATCGGCGTAAATTAAGTGTAGATTTCCATGCCAAAAATCTTTAATTGGTGTTCTGGTTCGATGAGGTTTTTCAGTCATTTTGGTGTACCTAGTTCATGATGGCTACTTAATTTATTCGGAAATTAGTGATCAAAATAGGTAGATTATTGTGTAAAAGCACACCGTATCTACTCTAATTTCTCAATTTATGTCTAAGTTACAAGAAGTGTTAAATTTCATTGAAAAAATAGAAAGTGAAAACTTTGGTAAATCTAGTTATGAAATAGCCAATCACTTGCGTGGGTACACTAAACCAGAATACACAACAAGATTATGGACTTTAGCAACAGGATACAATCAAAAATATATTGAAGGAGAATTTAAGGGAAAGCTCAATCAAGAATTAGTGTTGAGTGGTGAAAATCTTGATTTCGCTCATTTTATTGCCTCACTTTCAGACCAAATAAATTCTTTAGGAATGAGTAAATCTGATTTAACTAGTTGGACGGGCGATCATACTTCCTGGGCTGGAGATATCGGTTCGGCTATTATTTTTTATCGCTCTAAATCTGACAAAACTTCAAAAACTACTCTTAACGAAGTACTAAAAAATTTGGCTAGTGACTCAGATTATACTGCAAACATTGCCGCTTATTTAGTTGGATTGATGCTAAACTCTGATCCTCAAGCTAAGATTTATAAAGCGATTTATCAATATGACACTATTGAATATTCACAACATATAAAGACATTTGTCAAGAAACGCTTTGGCGGAATTATTGAAGGTAATAAAATTAAGAATCCGGCAGCAGTTGAATCTGAGATACGTCGTTCTATATCTACTTTTATCAGATTATATACTCCAGCAAATAATCTATTTAAATCTGTGAAAAACTTAGTCAGATTGCAACCAAAATTAGAGTGGGAAAACACCACAGAGCCAAATGGTAGCGATTTGCTGACAGGATCTCTACATTTCTTGACTCACATAGTTAAATATGGAGGTTTAGAAAATTTGTATTTTCAACCATACCAGATGCCAGGACTACCCTGGTTAGGAACTGTGGATTATTTCGTAAGTGTACCTATCGGTGTTAATAGCTTTTCTTTGAAAACTACACCTAAATGATAAAATTGATGAATAATAATTGAAATAACTGTAAAAAAGCGCCCTCATCTAGAGAGCGCTTTATTATTATTGAGAAAAAGCTAACTATCCATGAATTACAGGAGCGTTCATTGCTACAGGTACAATTTCACCACTTGCCAAGTCTAATGGGAAGTTGTGAGCATTACGCTCGTGCATCACTTCTATACCCAGGTTGGCACGATTGAGTATATCTGCCCAGGTATTAACAGTACGACCCTGGGAGTCAAGAATTGATTGGTTAAAGTTGAACCCATTCAAGTTGAATGCCATTGTACTGATACCCAAAGCCGTAAGCCAGATACAAACTACAGGCCAAGCACCCAAGAAGAAATGCAAGGAACGAGAGTTATTGAAACTAGCATATTGCCAGATTAATCTGCCAAAGTAACCGTGAGCAGCTACGATACTGTACGTTTCCTGCTCTTGCCCAAACTTGTATCCATAGTTCAGAGATTCGTTCTCAGTGGTTTCCCGCACTAGAGAAGAAGTCACCAAAGAACCATGCATGGCACAGAACAACGAACCACCGAACACCCCAGCTACACCAAGTTGATGGAAAGGGTGCATGAGGATATTATGTTCTGCTTGGAACACAAGCATGAAATTAAATGTACCACTGATGCCTAGAGGCATACCATCAGAGAAACTGCCTTGCCCAATTGGATAAATTAAAAAGACGGAGGTAGCAGCAGCTACAGGAGCAGAATAAGCAACGCAAATCCAAGGACGCATACCCAAGCGATAGCTAAGTTCCCATTGTCGTCCCATCCAACAGAAGATACCGATGAGAAAATGGAAAACTATTAGTTCATATGGCCCACCATTGTAGAGCCATTCATCCATAGAAGATGCTTCCCAAATTGGGTAAAAGTGCAATCCAATAGCATTGGATGTGGGTACAATCGCACCAGTAATGATGTTATTGCCATATAACAAAGAACCAGAAACAGGTTCACGAATACCGTCTATATCGACAGGTGGTGCGGCAATGAAGGCAATAATAAAACAAATGGTTGCGGTTAATAGCGTTGGAACCATCAATACGCCGAACCAGCCGACGTAAAGTCTGTTCTCAGTGCTAGTAATCCATTGACAGAACCTATCCCACAGGCTAACGCTTTCGCCTTTTGTTAAAGTTGTGGTCATGACTGTTTGATTTCAAAAATGAATGTAGACATTACAAACTTGCTCAATTTTAGAAATTGAGAGATTTGCTGTTTTCACAGTAATTTGCAAAAGTTTTCTCGCTAATAGCTGAAATGTCTTGAATCAAGACTAAAATCTGCTTGAATAGCGGTTTAGATGTGGATTAATCAGAAATTACTAGTAACCAGTAATTTTGAGACGACAAAACAGTGTATGATTGTTAAATGCAAATCGCCGTGATTTCCTCACACCATCAATTCAAACTCACAATCTCTACTTAGTGAGACTGCTATATCAAAGGAGAATATTTCCTTGACCTTACGATCACGTTGTACATTAGTTTTTTATATTTATCAATCTATTATTGTTAATTTTTATAACTAAGTTTTGTCGGCAAAAATTTTGAATATTCGTTTAAGTTTTATTAAATTAAATATGAGCAATGCTCTATGGTTGAGAAAAATATCTAAACAATCAAGTAAATTTGAACAGTTGCAAAAATATTCAAATTTAATCAAAATAGAGCGATCGCATTGAGTTGCTAGTATTCAGATCCCCGACTTCTTAGAGAAGTCGGGGATCTATAACTTCAATATTTATATGAAAACTACTTAGAAAAATTTGGTTCTGAAATTTCCGGCCAAGTTTCAAAATTTCGCCGTACCCAATCCATGCCAACTTCGTTATTAAGCTTGATTTTTTGAGGTGTATTTAGATAAATTTTCAGCAAAATCTCTGTATCTTGTTCTACAACTACTTTGGCAAAGTTAAGAATACTCTTACTGAATATTTTAAATACCGGATGTTTTGGTTTCCCAAACATTAATACATAGGTGCGTGTTCGTGTTTCCGACTCTGGCACAAACAAATGACATTGAGTAACTTTACCAAGTGGCATATCTCCATGAAAAATGACTAAAGACGGAAAGTGATTTTCTAAATGCGCTTTGATTTCTTTTGCTATTAAAAACAAATCGGGCTTTTTAATTTTTTCAGCTACCGTTGTCGGTGCTGTCGGCATCTCATAAAAAGCATGAGATTCATGCCCATTATCAATAAATTTTCCGAAATTCACTTCTGTGATCCGAAATAGGGGACGATGAGTGCCATTTTGATGATTATAATCATGCATATTTAGCAGCATAGGAAGCAAATCTGTCTCTACGCTGGTGTCTGCTGTGTAACCGATAAAGTCATACTCAGCAGCAATTTTATTTAAAATTTCAGGGATTTTCGTTTTTGGTTCTTGTCCACCATAAGACCAGATAAAATCCCCTTGAATAATTAATTCTAACGGTTGTAATTGTGGTATTGTTTTTTTCTGTGAACCTGGCAAAATAGTACAACCTTCACTGTCAAATTCTAAGGCGTGAAACGGACACACTACTACGCTGCTATTATCGTTTTTTTGTTCACACCAACCTTCTGATAACATTGCTCCCATGTGGGGACAGGCGTTTGGTAAGGCGTTAATTTTACCCGTCCTATCTTTCCATAACACATAGTCTGAGCCGTATATGGAAAATTTTTTGGGTTTATTAACTTCCAACATGGATTTATGTGCCAGTAACCAGGGAGCGCCAGCCAGCATGGATTTCATGTTAGTGTCCTTTAATTAATTAATTTTTTAATTAGTATGATTTAGTATCAAGTATGTTGTCAAGTATTAATTAATTTTTTAATTAAATGAGAATTCCAATGTATCAGGATAGGCTATAAAAACATGTTTGTGGAGAATTTTGACAATAGTGGTTCGTTCAGCTAAAGTGAGACGCTCGTCTAACACAAGTCGCCAAGTTAGAGATCCGGAGGCGACAAAAAAGCAAATTTTGGATGCAGCAGAAGCAGAATTTGCTAAACACGGGTTGAGTGGGGCGCGGATAGAAGCGATCGCCAAAGGTGCAGGCGTCACTACAGCGATGATCCACTATTATTTTGAGAACAAAGAAGGGTTGTATAAAACAGTCTTGCAACGTCCGGCAACAGAAATGCATGATATGCTTGAGCAACTCGATGTTGAAAAACTATCACCCCCAGAAGCACTGAAGAGTTTCATCAGATTAGCGATCGCTTACGAAGCTGCTCATCCTTTTCGGGGAATGCTTTGGTTTCAAGAAGCAAATCAAAATCAAGGCAAATATTTTAAATTAGGTAATTGGCAAAAAACCTTTGCCCATCTCATCAAAGTCTTAGAACGAGGTATGGCAGAAGGGACTTTTCGCCAACTAGATCCATTTCTAGTATGTTTACAAATTGCTGGTATCTGTACTTTTTACTTTAATGCTCATGAAAATATTAAACATCTCACCCCAGGTGTTGATAGGCTGAGTCCAGAAATGATTGAAAAATACACTCAAGAAGTAATTAATTTGATTTTGGCAGGAGTTGGAGACAAGGGAGACAAGGGAGACAAGGGAGAAAATAAACACCAATGACAAATGACCATTGTACAGACGCGATTTATCGCGTCTCTAATGACCAATGACCAAAACCATCGTTGTCAAAATCGGTACTTCTAGTCTCACGCAGCCAGAAACTGGACAGTTAGCAATTTCTACGATTGCAACTTTAGCGGAAACTCTGTCGCATTTGCGGCGACAGGGAAATCGGGTGATTTTGGTTTCCTCTGGTGCTGTGGGAGTGGGTTGTGCGCGCTTGGGTTTAACAGAAAGACCAAAAGCGATCGCCCTCAAACAAGCAGTAGCAGCAGTTGGACAAGGGCGATTAATGCGTGTCTATGATGATTTATTTACCACCCTGCAACAGCCAATTGCTCAAGTATTGCTAACTCGTAGTGACTTGGTACAGCGCAGTCGCTATCTAAATGTCTACAACACCTTTAAAGAATTACTGGAACTAGGTGTAATTCCTGTGGTGAACGAAAATGACACTGTAGCAGTAGAGGAACTAAAATTTGGTGACAATGATACTCTTTCTGCTTTAGTTGCTAGCTTGGTACATGCAGATTGGTTATTTTTGCTCACTGATGTAGATAGACTTTACTCTGCCGATCCTCGTTCTGTACCTGATGCCCAACCGATCGCACTAGTTAGCAGTATAAAAGAATTAGAAGAATTGCAGGTACAAACAGGCAATCAAGGTTCCCAATGGGGTACAGGTGGCATGGTAACGAAGATATCCGCCGCCCGAATTGCTACTGCCGCTGGCGTTCGTACCGTAATTACCGAAGGTAAACGTCTCCAAAATATAGAAAAAATACTACAAGGTGAACCAATTGGAACTCATTTTGAACCCCATCTAGAACCAACATCTGCTCGTAAACGCTGGATTGCCTATGGTTTAGTTCCTGCTGGAAAATTGTACCTCGACGAAGGAGCCGTAGTCGCAATTTCTCAGGCTGGGAAATCTTTGTTAGCTGCTGGTATCACAGCCTTGGCAGGAGAGTTTGATACACAAGATGCTGTGCTGCTGTGTGATTCTAAAGGTAACGAAATCGCCAGAGGATTGGTAAATTATAGCAAAGCTGATCTACAAAAAATTTGTGGGCGTCATTCCAGCGAAATTCCAGGAATTTTAGGATATGAAGGAGCAGAAACTGTAGTCCATCGGGATAATTTAGTTCTAGCTTGAAAATAGAGAGCCTGCGATTGAAATTGCAGTCTCATAGCGAAAGTCTGCTGAAGCAGACTACATTTTTTTCGGCGCACCCAAAAATCATTTCGGCGCACACAAAAATCATTTCGGCGCACCCAAAAATCATTTCGGCGCATACAAAAATTATTTTGGCGCACACAAAAATCATTTCGGCGCATACAAAAATCATTTCGGCGAACTCAGAAACTGAGGTCAAGATTTTTATCCGCCTGCTATTTGAATCGCAGGTGGATTTTGTTAAATTTTGGGATGCTATGCTTCAAAAAAATAATTTTTACTAAAAAAAGCTAAGAGATGCAATGTTAATCGCATCTCTACAATGAAAATATATATCAGGTTTGAACTGTAATCTAAACTTAAATGTAATTTTAGAAAAGCTAATTAAGCTAGACAATTTTTATAATTAATACCACGATACTTAAGTTGCAAACATTGCTGATTCGTAGTACTTTTAACCTGATTAATGTTGTAAGGCGCTCCTCGATAAGAACCTTTTTTTGTATTATCTAAAGTAGGTACTTGAGTAGTCTGAGATTGATAACGAACGCCACGATAAGATAGATGCATTTTTGCCTCTTTAATTAGGGAATTCTTGATTGGTTGCTATATAACTAATCAAGCTCTTCTGAGGCTTTTACGAAAAACTTTTATTAATTTATGTAAATTAATGGAGAATGAGAGATTTAGTTAAATCATTGCTCATTGTAATTGGTTAGCAACTTCCTTCGTAGTCGATCTAAAGCACTACAAGCGCTGAGGTGACGAATTAAAAATCGACTCCGCCTTCCACCCCAATGATACTCAAAACTTTCTACTTCGCCGTTTGGTTTTGCCAAACCTATGTAAACCAAACCAACTGGCTTAGTCTCAGTTCCACCAGTCGGGCCAGCAACACCAGTAATACTTAGTCCCCAACTAGTTCCAAGACGCGATCGCACTCCCAAGGCCATTTGTTCTGCAACAGTATCACTGACTGCGCCAAATTTTTCTAAATCTGCGCCATTGACACCTAGAAGATTAACTTTAACGGAGTTATCGTAAGAAATTACCCCACCCCAAAAATAATCAGAACTACCAGAAATCTCCGTCAGCATCTGTCCTAATCCGCCGCCAGTGCAGGATTCTGCCACTGAGAGAGTTTCTTTCCGATTACGCAATAACTCACCAACCACCGAAGCCAGCGTATCATCATCAGTACCGTAATAATCCAGCCCTGCAATATCTTGAATTTGCTTCTGTATAGGTGCAATTAATTCCTGTGCTTCAACTTCCGAAACAGCTTTTGCTGAAACTCTTAGCTTGACTTCTCCCTTGCTAGCGTAGGGTGCTACTGTGGGATTGGTTAAATTGAGATAAGCAGTAACTTTTTCAGCTAAAGCAGATTCAGGAATTCCCCAAAACTTCAACATTCGACTATAAATAATTTCCTGACCCCAACCAAGGTTTCGCAAATAGGGTACTGCGGTTTCTTCCCACATCTGTTGCATTTCACTCGGTACACCAGGGAAAGTAAAAATTGTCAATCCTGGCTGAGGTTGCCAGATAATACCCGGTGCAGTACCCGTAGAATTAGGCAATATTTCTGCGCCTTTAGGTATCAAAGCTTGTTTGCGATTACTGGGCGACATTTGCCGACCGCGTTGAGTGTATTTGCGAGTAATATCTTCGATAATCTCAGGGCGTTCTACCAAGGGAGTATTAAAAAAATCAGCAATAGTCTCACAGGTTAAATCATCTGGTGTGGGGCCAAGACCACCTGTAAAAATTAATATCTCTGCTCTTTGACTAGCTATTTGAATAACATCCTTGAGCCTTTGAGGATTATCCCCGACGACTGTTTGATAGTAGTGAGGAATCCCTAATTTTGCTAATTCAATTGCTAAATATTGAGCATTGCTGTTAAGGATGTTTCCTAACAGCATTTCAGTACCAACACAAATAATTTCTGCACTCATAAAAATCAGCAGATAGGCTCAAGAAAATAGACTATATAAAAGCATGGAGAGTTAGGCTACCCCTCTTTGTCTGCAAAAAGGGGTGAGTAGTAGATTCCTAAAAAAACCAGCCGTATGAGTGTAAACCCTTACCTAACAAATTCACACCTAAATAGCAAATCCAGACAACCACAAAACCACTAGCAGCTAGAATAGCTGGCCGACGTCCTTGCCAACCACGAGTGATGCGGGCGTGGAGGTATGCTGCAAAGACTAACCAGGTAATTAGCGCCCAAGTTTCTTTTGGGTCCCAACTCCAGTAAGAACCCCAAGCTTCGTTCGCCCAAACTGCACCAGCAATAATACCAATTGTGAGCAGAGGAAATCCGAGTCCAATGATCCGATAGCTAATATTATCTAGAGTTTCAGCAAGGCTAAGGCGTTGGGGAGAAAGGGGTTGAGAATTTTGAATATCGGATTTTGGATTTTGGATTGTCGGTACTAATACGCTATCTAATACGGCAGTTTTACCATTGTTGTTAGATTCATAACGGGCAACACCATGACCATTATTCTCTGCAATAATTGCTTGTGATTGAGAAACTAACTCACCTGCTTTTTGTAAGCGATAGTCCTTGCTGCGATAGCCACCAGTACCGACAGAACTACCTTGAAGTTGGATATCTTGGCCACGAGTGACAACGAGAAAAGCGATCGCCAAAAGTGAACCAACCATTAAAGCAGAGTAACTCAACATCATGACGCTAACGTGCATCATCAACCAATTTGATTTCAATGCAGGTACTAATGGTTCTGCTACTTGCATTTCGGATGGTAGTGTGAGGGTAGCAAAAGCGGTAATACCCATGGCGACAGGGGCGGTAGCAACTCCCACCAAACGACTGCGACTGTTGTTTTCTGCAATCAGATGGATAGTAGTGATTCCCCAAGCCAGGAAAAACAAAGATTCATACAAATTGCTGAGAGGAAAATAACCAGCCTCTAGCCATCGCGCCCCTAACATTGTCGCAATACACAAATTCGCGATCGCCATTCCTGCTGTTCCTAATGCTGGTAAGTACGGCAAGTTGGGAAAAGCCGCCCCACTCCAATAAATCAGCATTGTGGCAAACAGGACAGCAAAGGAAGTATTATCTAGCCAACTTTGGAGTTGAAGCAAATTCATAAAGTGTTTTCCCCTGTGGATTCTTAGAGGTATGGATTCTCACAGTATTGATCCTAGCTGTTTCGGCGTAATTAGTGGTTATTGACACTCCCGACGCGTGAACGCGGGGGATTCTTGGTTCACAGTCCAATCGTAACCCCAAAGGATTGCTCCAATGGAGCTAGAGGATTAAACTCCCCAAGCTTATAAGATCCGGTCTGCCCGACCGTACTTAGTCCCTTTTGCAAGATGTTAAGCGCTGCATTAATGTCTCTATCTTCAATGAATCCACAATAAGAACAAATATGGGTTCTAGTTGATAGGGATTTGTGCACCTTTTCACCACAGTGAGAGCAATTTTGACTGGTGTTGTGGGGAGCAACAGCAATGGTTATCTTCCCGTATTTATAACCAAAATAATCTAACCACTGGTAGAATTTTGACCATCTTGCATCACTTATCGACTTAGCTAAATGTCGATTTTTAACCATGCCTTTCACATTTAAATCTTCATAGACTACCAAATCGTTAGATTGGATTAAACGGAGTGCCACTCTCTTGACAAACTCTTCTCGCTGCCTACTTACTTTTAAATGTTTCCGAGCATATCTAACTCTTGCTTTGTGATAATTTCGAGACTGTGGTTTACCTTTCTTGTACTTCTTAGACTTTTTGCGGTTGAGGTGGTTTAACCGTTTTTCTCCTTGGCGGTAAACCTGTGGGTTGGGTTCAATATTTCCTTGACTATCTGCCAAGAAATACTTGATACCAACATCAATACCCACTGCTTTTTGGCTAGGGGTTAATGGTTTAACCGTATCTCTGGGGTCTAATTGCACCGAGAATTGCACGTAATACCCATCAGCACGACGCACAATTCTAACTCGTTTAATTTGGTCTATCTGGTAGAAATTTAAGTCTCTAGTTCCTATCAGTTTCAGAGTACCTATTCCTTTCTTATCTGTGAAAGTAATGTGCTTTTTGTTCTCTGATAGCTTCCATCCAGAGACTTTATACTCAACTGAACGAGTGTTTTTCTTGAACTTGGGATACCCTTTTTTGCCTGGAACCTGCTTCTTGCAATTGTTGTAAAAACGATTAACCGCTTTCAAAACTCTCTCAACAGCAGTTTGACAAGCATGAGAATTTAAATCTTCTACAAACTTAAATTCTTTTCTTAGTAGCGTGTTGTATCTAAACATCTCTGTCTTCCCAACACCACGATTATCCATCCAATAACGAAGCACTTTATTGCGAACAAATTGTGATGTCCTAATTCCTTCATTAATGGCGGTTATTTGTTGTGGTTTTGGGTTGACTTTGTACTCGTAGATAAACACAATTGATACTAACTTAAGTGGTATCAAATACTATCATAACATAGAAAGACGGCGATAAAAGGGAACTCTTAACAGGCAACAGAAAAGCCAAGCCGCCCACAAGGGGCGGGGTTTTTACCTTCCCCAAATGCAAGGATTTTTTCGCCCACCAGGGGCGAGGTTTAAAACCTTACTTCGGGGCTACTTTTTTCTTCTGTTAAGAGTTCCCTCTTGCCTGTTCCCGCCCCGAAGGGGCTTTATTAAAACGCACAACGCGGCGCAAGCCGCATTGATTCTCGGTCATTCGTCATTCGTCATTTTCCCGATTCCCGATCCATATCTGCGACTTTCCTGACTAGATGAAGAACCTAAATTTCCAGCTTTTTTAAGTGCTAGAAAAATGTCGTAGCGGTTACTACGACTATCATCAATAGCCGATGTAATACCAATTGAGCGTGTTGCATTCAAGAATATTTTTTGATTTGGTAGTAAAGTCGGTAGCGGAAAGTTTTGAGTTGCGCGTTCTACATCTAAGAAAAACTGGCCATTGGTAGGATTGGGTTCTGAAGGTACTGTTTGTTGAAATAATGGAGTGTTAGCTAGGGTATTGTTGAGTTTCGGAATAATCTTATCGCTAATAGGAGCGCCAAGTGCGAGGAAAGCAACATCTCCGTCTAACCAACCGTGGCTAGCAGTTAAAGTTCCCAGAGGCCCAATCCAGTTGACAACGGGTTTACCTACTACTGTTGTCTGTTGAATCTGGAATTGGTATTGAGTTTTCATTACTTCATCGAGTTTTGCCAGAGATGTTTCCGCGCGATTGCGATCGCTTGCTTGCACCATGAATACTAAAGAGGCACGGAAATTATCCGATAAAGTGTCTTTGGGACGATTAGGAATGACTGAAACTGAAAATTCATCACCCATCCAACTCAATAAATCTTGCTCAAAATCAAGATTAGTCAGAGATTTTACACCTGCTTTGAGCTGTTCTGGTGGAATGGGTGAAAGAGGATTTCCTTGGGATGTGGAAACGTAGTCTGTCCACAATTGCTGTAAGTTACCGCCAGAAAGCATCATCAAAGTTTCTGGTGGTACAAGACTTGGCATGTTTCCGGCTTTGTTTTCTACCCTGAGTGTGCGTTGACTGTTGGGATTAAGCCAGGAAATGCCTTTAATACGTATTCCTTGTGACTCTAAAGAAATGCTTCCGGCTAAACCTTGGTTATTTTGTAACTGTGCTAAAACTTGAGCAGGCAAATGACGATTACCAGACGCAGCAGCTATTTTGGCCGATGAAGGTATATTTACATAGAACTGAGCAAAGGCTTGAGAAGTAGCAATTTTAGGAAAATTATCCGTAAATCCCGCGCTAGTAGCTAGGGCTGTTTTATTTTTATATGCTTGAATCGCACGTTCTGTGTTTTTAGGATTATCGGTGATCACCAAGAAGCGCTGATCTATTATTGCTGCTGATAAATTTTCTCCCGATGGTAAGTTAGTTTCTTTGATGGCAATTCCTTCATAGGTACGATTAATCCATTTATCTGCTTTTGGATTTCTTGGTTGTGCCAAAATATTTTTTGCTTGTTGGGGATTTTTAATTGGTAGCACTACCACCGTAGATTTTTGATTAATGGTAGTATTACTATCACTTGCTACAGGTTTAGATGTAGGTTTAGTAGTTTCTGGGTTAAGAATTGCAATTGTGACTTGTTCGCCAACCCAAGGACTAATATCTTTTTGAAAGTCGTAGCCATTACTAGTCAGAAAGCGATCGCGCAACTGTACTAAATTCTTATCCAGTTCGGTTTGAGTTTCTTTTGTCCCAAATTCTCTGAGTTTATCCCATTGAGTGCGATCGGTAGTAAGGGAAACTGTAAACAGAGCATCTTGGGGAATTATATTTGCACCTACTGGTAAATTTCTAGACAATGATTGCCCCTGGGTTAACAACCAATACGCCGCAACACCTCCACCAATTAATATCCCAGCAGACGAGAGTGTGAGTACCAGAGATGGTTTCTTTTTCTTCATCGAAACAGATACGACGGGCAGCGCCATTGAAACAAATACCTCATTATAGGGAACTCTCTACTTGCTTGTTGGCAAGGTAAGCCAAAAGGTTTCCTGATCTATAAAAATATTAATTACATTATTTCCTTATATAGACAGTGGAATATACTTCGGTAATAAGTTACCATTTTTTTCCAAAATTGCCATTGCTATATAGGAATTTAGGTTAGTTTATGCCAACTTATGGAGAATTTTTGAGGCTGCGATCGCTAGGATAAACCAAACTGTAAAGAAAGTAGTTTGCAGTGTAATTTACACTACCAGACCAACCTAAATTTTGCAAAGATTTCTCTAATTGAAGTGGTTCATGGAAAATTTTCACAACACGATATGTTCGCCCATCATTTAACTTTCTCTCTGAATATCCTTGTTGATGTAAAGTTCGATGATTTCGCGCTGTTGATTCCTGGTTAAGCAAGCTGTCTACAAAAAAAACGCGACCATTAGTTTTGAGCGCCTCCTTAACCATCTGCCAGAAAGCCACAAACCTTTCCATCGGGACATGCGATAGCCAAAATCCGAAGAATATAAAATCAAACTGTTGAGCAGGAAACCAGTCAAACAAGTCGGCAACTATATACTCTACAGAGGCAGAACCAACACGTTGCTGATTCAAAGCAATGACTTCAGAAGAAGCATCTACCGCAGTCACGTGTGTACCCAAAGATACCAAGTGTTGAGTCCATAATCCAGTCCCGCAAGCTAGTTCTAAAATATCCCCCGATGGTGCAGCATTGTGAAGAGATGCTTTTACTTCGGCGACTTCAGAAAACCACTGCTGACGATGCTGATCACCGCGATCGTAGCGTCCCTGACGCAAAAACCACTCATCGTATTCTGAGGCACGTTGACGGTAGTATTCAATTTGCTCTGCCAAAATGTCAGTGTTCATTAACTAACAACTTTTTTGTCTCCTGCTCTTTATCTTTTGGCAATAACTGGGTTGATCCCAAGTACTTTGTTAAATAAGGCGAAAATACTTCGTAAATTAAAGTTAACGGCTGTCCATGATGCCAAAACAAATAATGACGTCCCCAAAATGGCCCTTCCTCATTAAAACCAGACTGTAATGCATCTGAGTAACCATGATATATTCCTTGGATATCTCGATACAATTCTGTGCGAAGACGAGCTAAACTCGCCCAAATAGGTAGTGAACGATTTTGTAAGTATTCATCCACATGAGAGGCTTCCCACCATGAAGTAGCATAGGCTAGTCTTTGCCCAGAAGCAGTACGTAGCCATACTTGGCGTCGCAGTCTTGGTCCTGGTACAGCTTTGATTAAATCAGGAGCGCTATCTAAATCCATGCCAACCAATGACATGTCAATGACATCTACTTCTGTTGGCTCACTTGTGAGCAGTTGTAAGTGTCTAGTTGGGGAGCCGTCACCTAAAAGCAACAATTGCCAAGCTGGTGCTAGTTGAGCATGTGGCAAACCTTGTTGAATAACTTCCTCCCCACCTTGCCATATTGGAGTGAGACGGTGCCACCCCGTTGGCAATGTTAAGTTGTTTGTCGGTGTAAAAGTAGCAGTCAATGTTCTTTACAAAACTTCACCTCTTTATATGTAAGCACAAAAAACCTTATTGCCCAAGAGGATGTAGGGGAAATAAAGAATTAGTTAGTGCTTAGTGATTATTTGTTGGAGAGACGTACCATGGTACGTCTCTAAATTTGTTATTAGTTAATAGTTATTTGACTGATCACGAACTATCTTGAAAATACTTGGTGAGTTTGTGCCTTGGTGGTAAAAAATTTTTAACCACTAAGACACCAAGACACAAAGAGTTTACATATTTTTTGGTATAGGCAGTTTATGCTGAGTACTTATTTTTCAATAAATACCAAATCTTCAGGCTGGTAATTTAACTTTAGATTTTGACCATCAACTTCAACCACATAATCAAATCCTGTCACATGACCTTCGGTAATAATAATCAGTTTGTCATCTACAGATTTAAGGTAGTTGGAAAAACCTGCTAAAGATACACTGCCATCATTAATGCCAAGATAACTAAGTAGACGTCTATACAATTTAGGTAGGATTACAACTTTGTCAGTGATTGTTTCTAATGTCTCTAAAATAAAACCTGCATTAGTTTGATCTACTTGCCACAAACCTTTCTGATCTTGACGAGCTTTTTCTGCTGCAATAGTTAATTGTTTACGGATATCTGGATATAATTTGGAATAAAAAGTTGGGTAAACTAACCCCTTTGAGATCAGATGATAATTAGCGCTTTTTTTCACTAGAGATTTATCGAAGAAAACACTACTCCCGTCCTCAGCTTCTGATTCTCCTTTAAAGGCAAAAGCTACACTTCTACCATAAGCATCTGCAAAGCGGGTGAGAATAAAACCAGGAACTTGTTCTGGTTCTGCTTTAGTAACTATTTCTCTAGAATTACGGATAATATTTTTAAATCCCAAAAATTTTAACAACTCACTCGCAGCAGCATGAGCATATTCTAGTGGTTGATGCTGCGTACCCAAACTGCCTACCTTCGTTTGAAAATGTGTTTCCAGAGCATCAATACTATCCAGACGTAACTGTGCGCCGCCAGAATGGTTAGTTTGGATTCGTGTAGGTAATTTCTTCCAGTTTTCAACATTATCAGGATAAAATCGGACAGAATCACCGTCAGGAGCAGCTTTCACAACTCTATAGTTGCCCTTAATCAGGGTCATTGGCATATTGTAAACTCCTGTTAGGTTAGAAATTATAACTAGATTTGAGAGTCAATTTTGCTACCCTAACTTGGAGTTTGCTGCTTGGTAAATTATTTAATAATTTTTTATATTTTCTCGTAAATTTTCTTAACCCAATAACCTCTGGGTGGTTTTTCAACTCCATAAACTTTACACCATTTTTCTACCGCCTTGTCAGATACACCGAAGTCTTTGGCTATTTGTGTTGTTGGTTTTTCCCATACTAATTTTTGCAGTTCTTCTTTGGATGGTCTTTCTACTTTTCTGGTGTGAATTCTTGAGTCTAGGTTAACTTTTCTAGTTGTTAAATCAACTCCGAATTCTTTATAATTTCGTTTCGGTGCGTCTTCTGTAAAACCTATAAAGTCTTCCCACCAGTAAAACGGGCTGGGTGATTTGGGGGGTGTTGTCCTGATTTTACAACCACCAAACTTAATGGATGGATAAATTACTTGATTTATTTCTGGCAAATAAAGGGCATAAAAATCAAAGTCTTCAGTTTTGTATTTTTTCTCATGACAACCGTTTTTATCTGTCCAACTGGTTTTATTTTTAACTGCACCTTGACTATTATATTTGGCTTGAATTCTATAGGATTGCCCATCTTTATAAGCGATTAAATCAAACGGTAAATGCTCACATACAACTGGAGTAAAAACAGAATAACCTTTATCAACCAAATCTGCTATTGCTTTAGCAGCTGCGATATCTCCCTTGTCTTTTGTGTGATGCATTTTACATATAGCTTTTATGTTAGAAATTAATCTACCATAGCTTAGGTTTTGATTATTTTTTTCATTTCAAACGAGCGCGGCAGGATTTGAACCTGCGACCAACGGATTAGAAATCCGTGGCTCTATCCACTGAGCTACGCGCCCACATAAAAAAAGGCTTTAGATAAAGCCTGCGTGCTTATTATATATGTCTTGTTATCATAATGCAAGCTAATTTTATTTGCCACCGTAAAAAAAGGCGATTTCTTTTTCCTTAAGAGGTGCGAAGCCAGCGTCTACTAGCTTTTGGTTGAGTTCATCTTGGGGAATATGTTTAGCACCGATCCTGACTATGCGCGATCGCATAGTATTACTAACGCCACTACGCTGTCTATTTGCCTCTAATCCCATGACTTGATGATAAAGTTCCAGTTTGGCAGATGGAATGGGAGTACCGTCAAAATCAATTCCTTGGGCGATCGCCTCATCAACAGCATCAGCACCCTTAGTCATGGGCTGAACTTCGTTGCTTCCGGTAGTCATGACTATATCACTTTATCGTTACACTTGGATTTTACCAAGTATAAGGACACTCAGTATTAGAGATTTTTTCCAGACTCCTAATTTTTATAAAAGCCTGTTCCTAAGCAGATTTGATGCAGAAGAATCAACAAAAACTAGATAATAATATCCAGGGTATTGCCGTATATTTTCGTATACGCTTGTATATATAAAATTTTTGGTTTAATCTCTAACCAAAGGTATAGTCAATCTAATTTAAAATTGACTATTCGGAATTTTGGAAGTTAATTCTAAGTTCTAAATTCCGATACCGAAATTCACAATTGTTTTGGTCATAGGTGGTGCAATGTCTGAACCTCATACTCCTCAAAAAAAAGACCGTACCCTAGAAAAAGCTCTGACCAATAAAATTATTGATGATTATTTTGAAAACTCAGAAAGCTGGCTAAGAGCAATTTTGCGGATGTGCATCTTCTCTTTGACTCATCTTGATGGACAACCTGTGTTTATGGTGGAATGTCCTAATCAAGCCGTAGCCAAGCGATTGAGTCGCAAAACCTACCCTTTTCGAGGCATGGTATATTATTTAACAGATGACTTCAATGCTAGCGATCGCTGCTTGTTTTGCTACCAAGAAAACAAAGACGGCTCTTGGCGATGCTTTGATACCAGCATTAATGCTTGGACTGACTTGAAGGCAAAAAGTAGGAAACAGGAAGCAGAAGGGTAATTGTTTGTTGTTGGTTTTTGGTTATTTCCAATGACGCCACGTGACGCCACGTGACGACAGGTACTACAACGCTCTTAACCCGCAAGGGCGTACTGTCTCCTTTATGCCGACGGACTTTCCTAGCCGGATACAGGCTCCGGCTCCAGTCCTTGGGAACCCGTCCACCGCACTGGCTCCCCAATGCCCAACTTCTCACCTTTGGGGGCGTGTCACCAAACCACCAACAAACGCCCCCAAAATTGTGCCAGTCCATAATCCTGTTGTGCTACCTTGCCAAATTGCTCCTGGTGTTACCCAAGCACTACACGCCTGCTTGAAGCCCCAGGCTTGGTTTTGACATTTTTGACTATGAAGACTTAAGCTGATTTGGCCTCCAATGAAACCACTGAAAAAGCCAGACAGTAAAGCAAAAAAGGTACAAATTAGAATTCGGTTTTTAGCCATTCTTTATTTGCTGGTAGCAGCGCAGGACTTTGCGCCAGTAGAGTAGTTAATGTGACTTCAATAAATATTATCAGACTAAGCAATTAAGTTGCTCGTAAACGCGCAAACTCAAAAGCCCGCAAGTAAACTGCGGGCTATTAGCACAAGTCTACTAAAAGTAGATTGATAATTAAGCAGATTTCTCAGTTTTTTGGCTGTCTTGGTGCTGTTGAGGAACCAAAGTTTTGACTAAGGCTGCGATCGCATGATCGCATTCAAATTTAACCGATAAGATAATCGGATAACGCAAGCGCTCAATTATCGTTTCACAGAATCCTGATACATCAACCCGTATTTCTCATACCAGCAGCAATACCATTAATTGTTAACAGTGCGCCGCGCAGCAATTCGCCTTTACTATATCGTGAGTGAATTACTCCAGATGTGGCTATATTCTTAGACTGGCGTAGGCGCTTGAGGAGGGAAACCTGAATAAATCCTAGTGGTACAATTGTACCATTGCGTAACTGTACTGATCGCTGTAAGACAGGATCGCCATCTAAAAGTCGTTGGTGTTCGGTGATTTTTAGCACTAATTCCCGTGTGAGATAGTATTCATTGGCGATCTGTTCAAATAATTTCTCGAAACGGGGTTTATCTTCCGGATCAGATAACTCTTCGACATAACGCCGTGCCATTTGCAAATCTACTTTTGCCAAAGTCATTTCTGCTTTGGAAATTACCATCTTGAAGAAGGGCCATTTCATATAAAAATAGCGTAGTAATTGCAAGTTTTCTTCCGGTTCTTCGTTTAAAAACTCTTGCAAAGCTGTACCAACACCGTACCAAGAAGGGAGCAAGAATCGTGTTTGTGTCCAACTAAATACCCAAGGAATCGCTCGCAGACTGCTTAAGTCTTTTTTACCAGAAGGACGACGAGCTGGACGAGAGCTAATTTGGAGGAGACTAATTTCTTCGATGGGTGTAACTTGATGGAAGAAGTCGATAAAATCTGGTTGTTCGTAGATCAGCGAACGATAATGAATGCGCGATCGCACTGCTAATTCTTCCATAATTTCATTCCAAGGTTGAATATCATCAAACCCTGTTTTCAGCAGGCTGGCTTGAATGACAGCAGTTGTCACTGTTTCCAAATTGTACAGCGCTAAGTCTCGCAAGGAATATTTAGAAGCCAACACTTCCCCTTGTTCGGTAATTTTGATCCGCCCATTAATACTATGACCAGGCTGTGCCAAAATCGCCTCGTAAGCTGGGCCACCTCCACGTCCGACAGAACCACCGCGCCCGTGGAAAATCCGCAAAGTCACACCATAATTCTCAGCTATTTGCTGTAGTGATTTTTGGGCTTTGTGAATTTCCCAGTTGCTACTTAAAAAGCCAGAGTCTTTGTTACTGTCAGAATACCCCAGCATGACTTCTTGGAGGTTAGGAGTCAGGGGACAGTGGAAGGTGGTGACAGAAGATTTGTCTGCGTCAGCGCGTCCCTTTGTCTCCGTGTTTTTCTCGATTTCAGCGTAACCTCCAGCTAATAAGGCGCGATATAAAGGTAGTTCAAATAGTTGTTGCATGACACTGCGGGAGCGTTGCAAGTCTTCTACAGTTTCAAATAGAGGAACTACTTGAATCGTACCTACTGCTGTTCCAGGATCGTAAAGCCCTGCTTCTTTGGCGAATAGTAAGACTTCCAGGACGTCGCTGACTTGGCGACACATACTAATGATGTAGGTTTTGCAAATATTATTACCAAACTCACGTTGTAGCGATCGCACTACCCGCAGAGTTTCGATAATATCGTTGGTTTTTGGTGAAAATGGTAGTTCGGCGGGAATTAAGGGACGGCGAGTTTGCAATTCTCCGACTAACCAAGTTACTTTCTCTTCCTCTGTGAGTTCGTTGTAAGAAGACTTTAAAATTCCAAAGTATTCTAGAATCTCATTTAAAGCATCCGAATGACGGGTTGATTCTTGTCGGATATCCAAACAAGTCAAGTTAAAACCAAAAATTTCTACTTGGCAAATCAGGTTTTCTAATTCCTGACAGTTGAGTCCTGTTTCTGCTAAGTTACGTTCAATTAAACGTAATTCGGCTAAAAATTCTTCTCCCGAACGATAAGTAGGAACTTCGGTTTTGGGTGTCTCTCTCGTGTATAAAGCTACGTTGCGATCGCGTGTATTTTCCAGTCGCTTCAGCAAATAGGACATTTTTAAGCGATAGGGTTCTTGGCGATAACGCAGTGCTAATTCGTCGTAAACTTCACTTAACTGCGATTGGTCTATTTCTAATGATTCCAGTAAATCTGGCAAGACATCACTCCAATGCAGCGACACACTCAATAAATTAATTAGTCGTTTTACTGATTGAATATATCTTTCCAAAACGATTGTGCGCTGATAACAAGCAGTCTCCCAGGTAATTTCTGGAGTGACTGACGGATTCCCATCTCTGTCTGCACCTACCCAAGAACCAAACTTGCAAAAGTTCTTACTTGGTGGTTCTAACCAGGGAAAAGTATTAGCCAAAGTGTATTTGAAGCGTTTGTAAAGTTGGGGAATTGCATCAAATAAGACTTCTTGGAAATAGTGCAGGGCATAATCTACTTCATCCAGTACAGAGGGTTTAAACTGATGTAACTCATCAGTACGCCACCAGAGGCGAATTTCTTGGATTAACTGTTCCCGTAGTTCTGCGACTTCCCAAGCATAATCAGGGTTTCCCACACGTTTTTCTGCAAGATCAAGTTGTTGCAGCAAATTTACCACTCGTCGCTGTTTATCGCGGATGGTATGACGAACAATTTCCGTGGGGTGAGCAGTAAACACTAATTGCACATCCAATTGGGCAATTAGGCGTTGAATTTGTTGTGGTGGTACGTTTAGCTGGTATAACTGGGGAAATAAAGTAGCGAAAGTGTCTTTACTTTTCCTATTTGGATTGGCTTGCCAACTCTTGCTTAACAATTCTGTCCCCACACCACTGTTAAGACAATTTTCTGAAGCTTCAGAATTTGGAGAGGAAATTGTGTTTGCTATTTCCTGAGTTCCTGGTTCACTGACCGCCTCATAGCGGGTCATTTGCTGCCGTTGTTCGTAGTCCTGCTCTATGATGTTGATCAGCTGGAAGTACAATGCAAAAGCACGAGTTGCCCGGATAGCTTCGTTAATATTTAACTGCTCAATTAATTTAAATACAGAGGAGGCTTGGTCAAGAGTTGCTTGTCCTTCTGGTGAACACAAATCACGTAATTGACGCAAAAGATCTACCATTTTTTGACCGCATTCTTGCCGGAGTACGGACTCCCACAATTCTTCTACTATTTGTAGCCGATGGCGCAAAAATAAATCAGAGGCGGGGTAGATATTCACTTCCTGGGCGAAAAAGTATAAAAGAGAACTCATATGTTGTGTTCTGGTAAAGCCAATTACTTTTTATGATTTCAGGTTTTGCTCTTGACCGTCATGGAATTTGCCACAATAATTTTGAGAAAAACTAGTATAATATTTGACGCTAATTTTCTAGATTTTGCTCTGGAAAGTCAAGGATGGGAAGGCGATCGCCACGAAATAATTCTTCACTTGCTTCCCCAAGAGCTTGTAATGTTTCTGAGGTGGCTTTCTCTGCTAATAGCAACATCATGACTGATGCTGTACCCATTTGCAAAAGCAAAGATTGGGAAATGGTAAATAAACCCAAATTAAGTCCTGAATTGGCTGAAGATTGTGAATTAGTAGCTTGCATAAGTAATTTTCGTGTTCTGGAGGAAATCAATATTAGGTAGCAAAATTAAACAAAGCTCTAAAGTTGATGAGCTTAAATTATTAATATTTAGCCATTTTGCAAATTAATCAAGTTAACAAAAGTGTTAAAACTTCTTGGTGGATAATTCTATGGTTCTAGTTTACAAGTGATTAGGGAATAGGGTATAGGGGGTCAGGGATCGGGGATCGGGGAAAGGGGACAAGGAGGACAAGGGAGCAGGGAGCAGGGAGAATAGCCAATAATGCCCAATTCCCAATCCCCGATTCCCAATCCCTTATCCCTAATCCCCTTTCCCCGATTCCCGATTCCCAATTCCCAATCCCCGATTCCCAATTCCCAATCCCCGATTCCCAATCCCTTATCCCCAATCCCCTTTCCCCGATTCCCAATCCCTTATCCCCGATCCCCTTCCCCCAATCCCCTTTCCCATGAAAATAGCGTTACCAGTTAGTCAAAAGTCCTTAATACAGTGGGTAAGCCAAGCAACAGGAATCAGTTCTTTAGGCGTGAAAGTCCGGTTGCGGGGAAATGACCTACACATTCTTTGTGAAAGTCCAGAGTGTCCTCAACGTTGGCGTACTCTTTTGGATTTGCTGCACGCATTGCAACATACAGACTTGGATGCTCTAACCAAAAACGACCAACCCTCAATATACCAAGTTTTCGTCTACGGTCGGAAGAAGGGGGAAAATCAACCGCAGTGGTGTCATCAGGTTTTCTTAAACCAGTTGGATCGACATTTACAAGAGGTAAAACAAGCCTTAATTGCAGATGCGGAAAAATCCAATCGCATGGGTGGGGCGCTAATTCTTTCTAATGAAAGTTTGGCACGTCAAGGTAATCCAGAGGCGATCGCTCGCTATTTGAGCGAAACCCTCAGTAGTTTTGGGATCGGGGTAGAAGTCAAAGCTAAAAAGCAACAAGTCACTCTCGAAAATCCCATCAATCAAAATCGCTTACTGATTTACTGTCAGTCTAGCTATACCCCTGATCCTTCATTAATTGCGGAACCAGTAGCCCAGAAGTTACGTAGTCTTAAACTATCTGGTTATCAAGATGCTGTGATCGCCACCCAAGTTGATGGTGAAATAGATTTTGACTGGATGCTGCGAGTAGATTTGACGCCTCCAGAAATTATGCTGAAGGAATGGGGACGTTGGGGAGATGTCCAAGCGATCGCCAGCATTTTAAATGAAAAGCTGTCTGATCTGACAATCAAAGTTACAGCAACTCTCAAAGAATCAACGCTACATATATTTTGCAGTCCCGCTAACCCCAAAGCAACTAACCACATCCCAGATAAAGCCCAGTGCTTAGGTGCAATTCTTCCCCAACTTCAAGCCCTTGCGCCCCAAGGAATTCTCGCCGCTACAGTTTACGGACATAAAACAACTGATCATGAACCCGCTTGGATTGATTGGCAATCTTTACCTGCAACAGAACACCCAGCTTTAGCAGTATCGGCGTTAGAATTAGCTTCAACTGGCGATGAACCTGCTATTATTTTTTTACTTGAGCGTTTGCTCAACCCTGACTTAGATATTCGCCTCAAAACAGGTGGGACTCGTGTCCTCTTGTTACGTAAAGGCGATTTACTACACATCATGTGCGAAGCACTTGTGTGTCCATCACGTAAACGAGTAGCAAATAAAGTTACTGATTTTGTTAAGCAGTTAAAAATAGTAGAAATTGCAGGCGTGCGAATTTATGGCCGTCGTGCTGGTAACAAGGAACCTTTTTGGAACTACGGCGTCGATTTTACAAATCGTCAACGCTTAGTACCAGAGGCTACTCCAGAATTTGCCGCTACTGCTGCTTATGTTGGTGAGCTTTTAACAAATGAGGCTAACGAGCCTGTGCTACGTCCCGATTTAACCAGCCAAGATATACAAAGTCTTTTTGCAGAAGTGTCGCAAGACTGGGGTGCAAGAATTAAAAGATGGCTTTTAGCAACACAGCTATTTGCTGAAAAAGAACAATCGCAAGAGCAACAAGCAGAAGACAACGGCTGGCGAGTAGCTTTAGTTTGGGGTTTGCTTGGGTTTTTGCTGACTCTCCAATCAGACTGGATTTTAGGTTATATCACTTCTCGTTTAATTCTCGAAACACCAAAAATTGCTAGTACTCCACCAGAATTATCTTCTGCTGAAGATGAAACTCAGAAGTTGCAAAGAACAGTCTTTTTTACCAATACATCGTCTGCTTCTGGAAGTGAAGTATTTAACGCTTCTGGATTCACTCAACAAGAAAATAATTCTATTACTAGGGGAAAAGCAACTGCGACTGCTATTTTATTGGCAGCGCGATCGCAAATGCCTAGCTTCAACCTTCGCCAATTAGATGAACAACTAGCACTCTACAAACAGCGTCTTGCTAAAAATGGTAAACCACCAGATGTATTAATTATTGGTTCCTCTCGTGCTTTAAGGGGAGTAGACCCCACTACACTTTCTAAAACTTTGGCAACCCAGGGTTACTCAAATATCGATGTGTTTAATTTTGGGATTAATGGAGCGACAGCGCAAGTTGTAGATTTTATCCTGCGTCGGGTGTTAAATCCATCAGAACTGCCAAAAATGATCATTTGGGCTGATGGTGCGCGTGCTTTTAACAACGGTAGAGAGGATATTACATTTAACGCGATCGCAGCATCACCCGGTTATCAACAAGTATCGCAAAAAGCCTCAGCAAAGGAAAATTCAGACAACTCCCCAATTCCTTCTGGCTCTATTAAACCGGATCAAAGCATTAAAACCGCAACTCACACAGATAATAATTATCAAGCATTAGATGAATGGTTAAACCAAGCTCTAGCAAGTATTTCTACTACCTATCACCAGCGTGATCAACTCAAAAGTTTATTCAATAAAACACTGAAGTCTTTACCATTAGTGAAAGATAATTCCGCAAATCATCCAAAAACATCAGCAGAGCCAGAACAAGATGCTTTTGAGCAAGCTGTTGATTTTGATGGATTTTTATCAGTCCCTATCCGTTTTGAGCCAGCTACATACTATCAAAAACATCCCAAAGTTAGTGGTAGCTATGACAATGACTATAAATCTTTTCAATTAGTGGGTGAGCAAGACGCTGCGCTACAAGAAGTCTTGAAATTTTGTGCATTGAAAAAAATTACAATAGTGTTTGTTAATATGCCTTTGAGTGCGGAATATCTTGATTTAGTACGCAAAAATTATGAACAAGAATTCCAGCAATATATGTTAAATTTAGCAGAAAATTCCAATTTAATTTATCGGGATTTGAGTTTAATCTGGCCAGAAGCTAACGGAAATTTTTCTGACCCCAGCCATCTGAATGTTTATGGTGCAGAAAAAGTCTCCAGAAAACTTGCGATTGATCCTATGATTCCTTGGCCGACAAAATAAGTTATTTGATTAACAGTCTTAGAGGTCATTTATAAAGTATAAATAAAATTAAAATTAACTATTGACATTTAAACATCAGGTGCTACAACGGGGAGAACCTACCAGCACAAGCAATCGTTGAAAATTGACTATTGACTGTATCAATGAACTTTATATCGATTTTATACGGGATATTTTTACTAAGTGTGCTTTTGATTTATTGGTCATTAGCACAACAGAAATTAAGAATTTGGGTGCTATTGATTGCTAGTATTGCCTTTTACGTATCTTTGCAAATTCAATACATTCCGCTTCTATTAGCACTAACTTATTGTAATTTCCGTATAGGAATAGCACTAGATCCATATAATTCATCTAATCCCAATTCTTTCAATGTACAAGAGTCTAAGTTTAACGAAGAGTTCCAACTGTCTCAGGCTGATTGGAATAGTCAGCGTTTAAAACTATTAATACTGGGTGTAAGTATCAATATTTTATTACTTTTGGGTTTTAAATATATCCCACCTTTATATAATTTTATTTATCATCCTGGTAAAAGTTCAGGATTTGAATCTTTTAAATTAATTGCGCCTTTAGGAATTTCATTTTTTACATTCGAGTGTATTTCCTATTTAGTTGATGTTTATCGTGGAGCACCTGCTAGTAAAGAATTTATTCAATTCGCATCATACAAATTGTTCTTTGCTAAATTAATTTCTGGCCCTATTACTCGTTTCCATCACCTTGCTCATCAATTTCATCGATTACACTTTCCCAGCAGCAATATTCTGGCAGAAGGTGTTTGGTTAATTGCTCAAGGAACATTCAAAAAAGCTATTCTAGCTGATCACTTGGGAATTTATGTAGATTTATGTTTCGGTAATTTGCAACGAGCTGGTAGTAATGATTTATGGTTAGCAATATTTGCCTACGGTTTTCAGTTGTATTTAGATTTTAGTGGTTATGTAGATATTGCCCGTGGCACTGCTTTACTATTTGGTTTGGTTCTACCAGAAAATTTTGACTTTCCCTACTTCAGCACTAGTATTGCTGATTTTTGGCGGCGCTGGCATATCACACTGGGGGATTGGTTACGTAATTACATTTATTTTCCTTTAGGTGGTTCTCGTCGGAGTTTAAATCGCACCTGCTTAAATTTAATGATTGTGATGTTAATTGCGGGTATTTGGCATGGTGCAGCATTAGGCTTTGTAATTTGGGGTGCGTTTCACGGTTTAGCTTTAGTTATACACAGACTTACTGATACCCTTAGCGATCGCTTTGAGACTTTGGAACATTTTTGGCACAATCCTTTGGGTACACTGATAGCTTGGTTATTTACACAATTTATGGTTTTTACTTCTTGGATTTGGTTTCGCCTACCAAATTTCCAAGATTCTTCTTTTGTCTTTAAACACCTTTGGGGTTATCCTGCTGACACCCAATTTGCTCAAAAAGTCTATGTAGAAGCCCTCAATATTAGTCAGTATCAATTAGCAATAATTTTGGGAGTGATTGCTACTTGTATGACAGTAGTTTATTTCTTCAATCGTCAATTAAAGTTACAGTTCAATTGGCCTGTCAAACTCTTGTTCGTACTTCCTTGTTTCTACGCTGTCTGGATACTTGCTCCAGAAGGAAGTTTGCCATATATTTACTTTGATTTTTAATATCAAGTTTCTATTTGGTTTTTGTTAGCGTAGCCTGCGCTCTGCGCTTAAAAACTCACTACACTTTCTGTTGTCTGTTCCTCGTTGCCTATTGCCGTTAAAGTTATTTTATTGATCTATAACTTTACATAAATACATGAATTTTAAAAACTAAATATTAAGCAGTGTAAAGACATAAAAATTAACAAAAAATGAGTGGACAAACGCTTGTAATAAATAAATTTTTGTGTAAAGTTTATTAATACAGACAACACATAATGTTTGTCTAAATACATTCTTCCAAAAATTCATTCATCGCACTTATAAGAGCAAATGACTACAACATTACAAAGACGCACAAGCGGCAACGCGTGGGAGCGTTTCTGTGAGTGGGTAACAAGCACTGAAAACCGCCTTTATGTAGGCTGGTTTGGTGTGTTGATGATCCCAACTCTGTTGGCTGCAACCACCTGCTTCATCATCGCCTTCATCGCTGCACCTCCTGTAGACATCGATGGTATCCGTGAACCTGTTGCAGGTTCCTTAATTTACGGCAACAACATCATCTCAGGTGCAGTTGTTCCTTCTTCTAATGCGATCGGTTTGCACTTCTACCCCATCTGGGAAGCAGCTTCCTTAGATGAGTGGTTGTACAACGGTGGTCCTTACCAATTGGTAGTTTTCCACTTCCTAATCGGCATCTTCTGCTGGATGGGTCGTCAGTGGGAACTCAGCTACCGTTTAGGAATGCGCCCTTGGATCTGCGTTGCTTACAGTGCGCCTGTAGCTTCTGCAACCGCAGTATTCTTAATCTATCCCTTGGGTCAAGGTTCCTTCTCTGATGGTATGCCCTTGGGTATTGCTGGAACATTCAACTTCATGATCGTGTTCCAAGCAGAACACAACATCTTAATGCACCCCTTCCATATGCTTGGTGTAGCAGGTGTGTTTGGTGGTAGCTTGTTCAGTGCAATGCACGGTTCTTTGGTAACTTCTTCCTTGGTTCGTGAAACAACCGAAACCGAATCTCAGAACTACGGTTACAAATTCGGTCAAGAAGAAGAAACCTACAACATCGTCGCAGCCCACGGTTACTTTGGTCGTTTGATCTTCCAATACGCTTCGTTCAACAACTCTCGCAGCTTGCACTTCTTCTTAGGTGCTTGGCCTGTAATTGGAATCTGGTTCACCGCATTGGGAATCAGCACCATGGCGTTCAACCTGAATGGTTTCAACTTCAACCAGTCAGTAATTGACTCCCAAGGTCGCGTGATCAACACTTGGGCAGACATCATCAACCGCGCTAACTTGGGTATGGAAGTAATGCACGAGCGCAACGCTCACAACTTCCCTCTCGACTTGGCTGCTGGAGATGTTGCACCAGTTGCAATCTCTGCTCCTGCTATCAACGGTTAATCTTTAAATAACTGAGGTGCGGTAAATCGCGCCTCTTATGAAAATAGAAAAGCGCTTACTTAAGGTAGGCGCTTTTTTATGATTGTTAGGACTTATACAAAACTATAAACTGTAAGTCCTGATTGCGATCGCTTCAAAAGCTTCACAGTTCATAAAGTGATTATTGATATTTCACTCAAAATATCTATCTATGAAAATCTATTTTTAATTAACAGAATTAACTATAGACTTTTTGCAAAATCTATTTTCTTATACTTACCTACCGCTACCGCGATCATCACTTGCAAACTTCATAAGATGCCCTCAGATTACCTGTTAATTCCTTCTACAAAAAGCAGTCAGATTAACAGGAGTAGTTGAACATCATTTGGCATTTTGGCAGAAGTCAGTAGTAAACAGAAGATTAAGGGCTTAGTCTCGCTAAGAGATTGGGCATGGGGCATTGGTTATTCTCCCTGCTCCTTTGTCCCTCTTGTCCCTGTCTCTCTGCAATTAGATATTTTGGATTTGAAAGTCTCTTAGCTAGCCAATAGTTTCTCACCTTTGAGCATCCGCGATGCTGCTTCTAATAAGGCTTCTTCCAGATAAGGTTTGGTGAAATAACCACTTGCTCCCAAACTGATAGCCATTTGTCGATGCTTGTCTGCACCTCGCGAGGTGAGCATAGCTATGGGTAAATGATTGAGGTTGGAGTCTTTTTGAATGCGGGAAAGTAATTCTAAACCATCACAACGAGGCATTTCAATGTCACAAAACACAAGATCACAAGGTAAACCGGAACGCAGTTTATCCCAAGCTTCTTGTCCATCACGTGCTTGCTCTACCCGATAACCTGCTTTATTAAAGGTTAAAGAAAGCAACTCTCTCACTGTAATTGAGTCATCGACAATCAGCACTGTTGGGTCAATTTTAGTTACAGACGAATCTGGCTGATTTGGAGTTGATTTTTGACTCAAAATACTGACTGTACTTTGTTTAGAAGTCCGTCCCTGGAAGATATCGATAATTTCTAGCACATCAGCAATCGGCATAATTCGACCATCACCTAAGACGGTAGCACCAGCTACGCCAACTGGTTTGGGGGCGGGTCCTTCAAATTGTTTAATCACAATTTCTTGTTCACTCAGCACTTGATCAACCTGTAAGGCGACTAGTGTATTTGCCGATCGCACCACAACCACAGAAATCATATCATCGTCTCGGTTCCCACCGTAGACGTTACCTCGACTAAGTAGCCGATTGAAAGTTAAAAGTTCTTGTAAAGGTTTGAATGGCAGCATTTTATCCCGCCAAGGAATAAGCTTTTCACCTGCGTTGCTCTCTTGGATATTTTTTACAGGTACGTCTAGGGTATCTTCTACACCATCCATTGGGAAAGCTATTCTGGCTTTATCAGATACACAGAAAAGCGCTTTACAAATACTGAGTGTCAATGGTAGACGAATCGTAAAGCTAGTACCTTTGCCCATCGCAGAATCAACAGAAATTCCTCCTCGGATTTCACTTATTTTTGTATAAACTACGTCTAAACCAACACCACGGCCTGCTAGGTCATCTGCTTGGTCTTTGGTACTAAAACCTGGTCTGAAGAGTAGATCATAAACTTCTATTGGAGGCATAGTTTTGGCTTGGCTAGGAGTAATCAAACCAACTTTAATTGCTTTTGCTTTTACCGCATCCGAGTTAATTCCAGCACCGTCATCACTGACACAAATGATAGTTTGATTACCTTGATGGAAAGCACAAACAGTAATGGTTCCTACAGGAGATTTTCCTTGAGATCGGCGCTCCTGTGGCGTTTCGATCCCGTGAGCGATCGCATTGTTAAGCAAATGCGTCAGTGGTGTTTTGAGATGTTCCAAAATCATTTTGTCAATCAAGGTTTCTCGACCTTGAATCACTAACTCTACTTGCTTGCCATACTTAATAGAGTTGTCGCGCACACCTCGCGGTAATAAATCGGTAGCCTGGGAAAAAGGCTCCATTCGCGCTCTTGTCAGTCCTTCTTGCAGTTGCCCAGTAATCTGTCGGAATTGTCGTGCTACACGTTCGCTTTCTTCGGTGACAAAATCAATATCACTTGCAGACTCACGCACCCGCACGATCAGTTCAATCATTTCTTGAGACAAAGTATGGAAGGGTGTGAAGCGATCCATTTCCAGTTCACTAAAACCCCGATCTGTATCTGAAGTGCTGAAATTGCTATTTTTGCGACTAGCTAACAAAGATGCTTCTAGTAGCGATCGCTCATACAATTCCTGCATTCTTGTTCCCACATCCGAGAGATGCTGTACCTGATGCAGTAGATTATCTAATGACTGGCGTAAACGTTCCTGATCCTGCTCTAGGGTATTGCGATTTACTACCAACTCTCCAACTAAATTACTCAAATCATCCAGATGTTTGACAGGTACTTTCATTAATTGTTCAAATCTGAAAGTAGTATTCCAACCAGAGTTACGTCCACCTGTTAAATTGACTGTACTAGGTGTTACTGCTTCCCCTACCATTCCTTCTAATTCTTTAAATTCATTCTCAATTTCTGAGGACAAAATCGGGTTGCTTACATCTTTTTTAGAAAATTGTGGTGTAGATTGCTCTGCTACTACCACATCTTCATCTTCCTCCAAAGTCAGCATTTCTTCTAAGGCAGCAAATTCAAGATCTGGAATTATGGGAGTATGAGTGTCTAGTGATGTTTCTTGGTTGAGTAACTCATCTAACTGTATAAATGCATCTTCTGCAAAAGCATCATTTTCTGGCTTTGTTTCTCTTTCTGAAATTGCTGCTTTATCAAGCAAATCTGCATTTTTTATCTCATTATCAGAGTGTGAATCTTGTATATCTAAGTCAAAATTTGTAATTTCTAATTGGGAATTATTTTGTTCATTTCCCTGCTGCAATTCTTCTTTTTGCAAATTTGCTAGTAAGAGATTTTCACTCAAATCTATATCAAAAGATTCTGCTATCACCTCTTGATTGCCAGCAATTAATTTATCCAGAAAATCCATTTCTGAATCTGCCTTTGTTTGAGATGCAATCATATCTGCAAAATTTAAATCTGCGACATCTGTTGTAAATAGTACATCGTCCTCGGAGTTAGCCTGAAAAGCAAAAGGATTATTTATACTATCAACTTGCAAATCATGAGAGTCCGGTACTGGCAACTCATTAAATAAAGCTCCTAGATTTTCATTACTATCTTCTTCTATTCTGAGCGCATCTAACCAATTAATTTCTTCTTCAGTGATTGGTTTATGCAAATCGAAAACTGGTATTTCTGCCGAGAAATGAGTAAATTCGGGAGTTAGTTCTAGAGCTTCTGGTTTTTGCGAAATATTACGAATATTCCGATGAGACGATTCTTCATCAACAGGAAATGTAATATTAGAATCATGTGCTTCTAACTCAGCAAATAAATCATCGCTAGTATCCGTAGAAAGAATTAAGTCTTGGGGAAAACCTAAATCTTCTAACTCACAATCTTTAACTGACTCTGATGTTTGCTGGCGATCGCTAAAAACATCATCAGCAGCAGCCGCAAACAAAATTTCTTCTAGTGCTTTGGCAGCATCTTCTTCAGCAGATAATTTTAATTCTTCTAGTCCTGATGCTTCTATCTGTGTCGATGAAACTAGATGATCTCTAGTAGAATAAAAATCTGTGTTTGTAACAGTAAGCTGATCAAATAAATCATCATATTCTGATCCATCAATGCCAATAGTCGGACTATAATCTTGTTGTGCTTCATCAAACAGACTATTTAGAGTTGAACTTTCTTCTATTGATTGATAAATTTCTTGTTCAAATTCCTGTACTGAATTTGAATTATTATATTCTGCCAATAATTCATCAGACTTATTTTGTAATTGCTGATATTTTTCTATCTCATTTGTCTCGTCATTAGGTTGTATTGGTTGATAGTTTATATTTTCATTTATTGCAGATGTTACTGACGAATATAGATTTATTTCTAAATTTTCTTCTTCTAAAAAATCATCACCAAAAAGTTGTACAATAGTTAATTCTTCTTTAAAACTTATTGTTTGTCTATCTTGAATATTTGTATTTACTTCTACAGATAATAACTCTGCTAAATCATTGATAGTATCTCTTGGATCGCTGATCTCAATTTTATTCTTTGTCCTATCTTGTTCAATAATTTCTTCTTCAATATCCCATGTTTCGTTAAAGTCGGGAGTTTCACTTTCAAATAATTGAGCAAGAGTATTTAACTCTGCTAATCCGACTTCTGGTCCGTGAACTTCTAAACTTTGAATCTCTAAATCTTCGTTTTCTTCATCATCTATATGAAATTGATTATTATTTTCAGATAAACTGATAATAGTATTTTCTGATTCTAATTTATGGGATTCAGCTTCATTTATCAAATCAGCAAAATTATCTGTGTGTTCCTGAATTTGCTCAGATAATTCTGAAAGGCTGGTAATTCTATCCGCTTGTGCAAATTCTATTAATTCTGTTTGTGTTGTTAATTCAACTAGATTATTTATATTACTAGCCAATTGTTCAGATAATTCTGAAAGGTTGGTAATTTGATCTGCTTGTGCAAATTCGATTGACTTTGGTGGAGTTATTAATTCAGTAATCTTATCTGTAGTTGATGTAGTATTATCAGCAGTATCGTTTTCAACAGGTGTAGTGAATAAAGTTTCCTCCAATACTGTTGATGCTGGTACTTCTATGTCAGCTTCTTCCTTAGTAACATCAGTTGTGATGTCTAATAGTTCTATTTGAGGTGGAAGTAATGCTTCTAGCTGCTGACTAATAGTGATTTCAGCTTCTCTACCTGCAAGCACTAATTCTAGAGCTTGCTTAATATCTGTAATGACGATTTTTGCTAAAGTTAAGTAGCTATTTTCTTGATTAGCGATCGCTTGACTAGCGGCTTGACACAAATTAGACCAAGATGCACAATCTAATTGTTCACCAAGTTCAACTAATTGCCTACAGCATTCTTGTAAACTTTGGCGCGTTTCAGGTGTTGCTGGTTGCTTAAATAGCTGCAACATTTCCCGGAGGTTTTGCAAGACCAGGTTTTGGCGCTGTTGCCAGCGATCAGTATCGGCAAGTGGTAATCCTGTTTCTCCTTGTTTAACCAGCAAATCCAGATGTTCATTTAACCACCCAAACACAGGTTCCGCTTCTGACATGATATGATTGGCAGTCTCTTCTGTCAGACCAAACGGCCCGGTTAAATTCTCTAACAGTGCTTTGAGGGTATCAGACACACCCAAAAACAAAGACTCAAGCTTTTGATCAACCTGTACTGGACACTCTTTTAAAACTTTAAAACAGTCTTCTAAGCGGTGAGCAGTATGCTGAATACTACCCAGACCAAGCATCGCCGCTCCTCCTTTGATTGAGTGAGCCGCCCGAAAAACTTCATTCAGCATTTCTGGATCTTTCATAGTACTTTGCAGATTCAGCAACCCCTGCTCAATTGTGGTCAGGTGTTCTTTGGCTTCTTCAATAAAGTAACCGAGAATGCGCTGTTGTTGTTCTGGAAGCATAGTCAAGGGTCATCCGATTTTGGATTTTGGATTTTGGATTTTGGATTGATTCCAATACGTGAGATCTGCTTGCTCTGTAGCATCAAACAATTATCGGTCAAGGGTCAAGAGTCAAGGGTCAATGGCTAAAAACTTTTGGATTATGGACTATTGACTATTGACTAATTATCTAGTTTCTGAGGTTTCTACTCGGAACCTTTCTACGGAGGCGATTAAATCACGGGAGACGCCTACTAAGTTTTGTAGTGCGCCGGAAACTCGTTGAGCTTCTTGGGATGTTTCTTGAGCTGTGAGTTCTACTGATTGCATTACATGAGCTACAGCACGGGAAGTTTCTGTCTGTTCGACGGTGTCGGAAGTAATTGAGCGCACAAGAATATCAATGCGATTTGCCACTTGAATAATATTTTCTAGCGATCGCTTGGCTTCTTCTGCTAATTTTGTACCTTGAATTACCTGTTGAGTACCTTCTTCCATCGCTGTCATTACCGAGCCTGTTTCACTCTGGATTTGCATAACTATTTGTTCAATTTCTTTCAGAGATTTGGCTGATTTATCAGCTAACTGGCGTACCTCATCCGCAACAATCGCAAAACCCCGTCCCGATTCTCCTGCTCTCGCTGCTTCAATACTGGCGTTAAGAGCTAACAAGTTGGTTCTGGAGGCAATTTGAGAAATCAGCGCGACAATTTTGGAAATTTCTTGTGATGATTCTGCCAGTCGCTTGACTTTGCGGGTGGTTTCAGCGACGGTTTCGCGAATTTCTAAAATCCCTGCTACGGTATTTTCTACTGCTTCCCCTCCTTTAAGAGCGATCGCACTGGCTTCACGAGCAACTGTTTCTGCTTCCCGTGCTGCTTCTGCTACCCGTTGGATAGAATCAGTCATTACTTGTACCGAATTGAGGGTTACTGCTAACTCTTCAGCTTGGCGCAAAGCATCGCTAGATAAGGCTCTGGCAAATGTTTCAGAGTTAGTTGCACCTTTGGTTACTTCCCGCGCTGCGACTTTCACCTGTTGGACGATATCTCGCAGGTTTTGAATCGTGAGGTTAAAAGCATCAGCAACTGCTCCCAAAACGTCGGCTGTCACCTCGGCTTGGACAGTCAAATCTCCCCTCGCGGCTCCTTCTACGTCGTCTAGTAGACGAATTACTTGCCGTTGCAAATTTTCTTTGGCTTCTTCCTGTTCTTGGGCTTTACGTGTGGCTTCATTGGTAGTCGTAAAAATCACCCGTGTCATTTCATTGAAGCCAGCAGCTAACTTGCCTAACTCATCTTCTGAGTAGACGGTGGCTTGGACATTGAGATTACCTTTTTGCACCGCATCAAATTGATTTTGCAAATCTTTGGTCGTACGCCGGATTTGCTTGAGAGTGAGATTGCCCATAATCCCGGTGGTAGCAAAACTTACCAACCCTGCTGCTAATGCCATTGCCCAGCCAGTATTGCGTACAGATTCCCGTTGTTGGGGTGGAGAAACTGTCGTAGCAGTGAAACTAACTAAAGCTACAACTACTGCTGAAGCTACACCGACACAGCCAGCAACTATCCATTGCTTTTTGCCTAGTGGCGCATTTTCTAGGGGTGCGAGAATTCCTTGTTCAACGCTGACTTGAGGTTTGATGTTGTTAACATCTGTTTGAGCAAAGACTGGGACTGCTTCATGAGAACCAGTGATACTAAACAATTCGTCATCGCGATCGCCTTCTGTGGAGTTATCCACATTTTCATTTCCTTTTTCAGCAATCCCAGAATTGTCCCAAGTTTGACTGAAACTCTTGCTGTTTGATGTGAGTGAACCAGAATTTAATTGCGAGTCAGCGAAACCAGAATTAGTGACAAAATCAAACTCTGCCTGAATATTTCCTAAATCATCAAATTCACCAAAGTCATCCAAAAACTCAATATTGCTACCCTGATAAACCTTGTGATTTAGTTGGCTGTTGATATCTTCTTGTTCGTTTTCGGAAAATGATTCGGAACCAAAAGCTGATTCAAAGGCTTCTAAATCAAAACTGTCATCATCAAAGTTTTGATTTTGCTTAGTTTGGGAATTAGGATTTAGTTGCTTGTCTTCAATAGTAAAATTACTGTTTAAGGATTTACTGCTGTATTCCACCCGATTGATTTCTGTAATTTCAATATCCGTTTCTAGTTTTTGAACTAGTAAAGTTTCATCTTCGGAATAAAAAATTTTCAAGTTTTGCAAACTATCATCACTAGTTTTTTGTGATATTTGCTCAACAGAATCAAGTTCTTGACTATTTAAATTAGGACTGGGTGTAAAAGTAATTTTTGCAAAATCTGAATCACTAATATTTGGCTGATTTTCCACCAAATTCTGATGAGCAGTACTTGTATTACTAATTGTATTACTTTTCTCTAAATAGGTATTTATTTCTGTTTTTTCTATGGACGATGAAATATCATCCTGTAAAAAACCAGGTAATTCTAATTCTGCTTTTTCCCAGATATTGGCTTGTGAAGTTAGCTCTAATGCTTGTTGAGATTGGGCAAAAGGATTATCGTTGAGAGTTTCTGAGGAATCTATGTTTAGATCAGATTCACTACTATCGGTAGGTGTATAAAACGGGTTTTCCCCCAAGGAAAGCTCTTCTCTTTTCTCTGCTGTCTCTTCGTGATTAGCGATCGCATTCAACTCAAAGCCATTATTATTTAAATTTTCTAAATTTTCTAATTCTTCTAAGATTTCTAACTCTTGTTCTGCTGGTTTTTCTTCGATCAATACGAAAGCATCTTGTGCAGATTGCTGGAATTTGTTATCTTCATCGGGAAAATTCTCTAATACCTGTTGATATTGATTGATATGCTCCAATCCTGTTTTCGCAAAAACAGTTACTTCTGGATCTTCAGTTAATTCCAACACTGTTTGGTATTCGACTTTTGCCACATCATACTGCTGTAAAACATAATAGATGTGACCCCGTAATAAATGAGTGTTGGGGTCATTTGGTAGGTTTTGCACCACCTCATCAATGAGGGTGGCTGCTTCTTGGTAGTCTTGTTGTGCATAGGCTGTTAAAGCCTGCTGGTATGTCTGCGCGTTATCTTCTATACTCGCTGCCATTTTTTAATCTCCCTATTTCATCCTGCCCAACGCGCACTGCGTAAAATTGCCGTTTGATCTAGTAGTCGCAGACACTGTTTGTTTTGAGTATCGAATAACCACTCTCCTCGCAAAAAAGGAGTCATCGTATCCGGTACATTTGTTGGTGTCAACAGATGCCGTGCATCTAGCCAATCCATACCACCAATTTCTTCTACTGCTAAACCTACAATTGTGTCTTGTTCTTCTATGGCGATCACCGGAATTTCGGCGCGATCTGTATTTAATACTGTTGCTTCCCCTAGAAATTGACCCAAATCAGCCACCCAGATTACTCGACCTCGTAAATTTAGAGTACCCAAAAGTAAAGGAGAAGCATTAGGGATTGGGGTGATTCGATCAGGACTCAGTTCGATGACTTCCCGAATACCAGTGGCTGGTAGTGCAAACTCCTGATGTGAAGGAATAATAAACCGCAAATGTAACTCACCTTCAGGACTTTCTACTTGTAATTCAGGACGAAAGTGATCTTGTCCATTGCCTCCTAAAAAGTCCGGTTTATTGACCATGTTCGGCTCATCCTTATCCTCGCAGTAGTTGTTTGACTGTTCCCACCAACTCAGTTGGTTGAAATGGTTTGGCTATGTAGGCGTCTGCACCTTGTTTCATCCCCCAATAACGATCAAATTCTTCCCCTTTGGAAGAACACATCACCACTGGGACATTTTGGGTTTTGGGATCGGACTTTAAGCGGCGGCAAACTTCGTAGCCATTCATTCGGGGCATGACAATATCTAATACCACTAAATCAGGAGCAGCTGTTTGAATTGCTTCCAAAGCTTCTATTCCGTCACTGGCATGGGTTACTGTTAAGCCACTCGCTTTTAGAAGGTCTGTGATCATCTCCCTTTGTGCGATACTGTCTTCCACAATCAGAACTGTATTCATAAACGCCTTTATCTACCTCCTGATGTAGACGTCCCTACTTGGAACATGCCCTGCTTTCCCCATAAGTATTTACTGTATAAAATAATTTTATTTTTCACTTTTACTAGATAATGAGGTTTCTGAGGCTGGCTGGTTCTGTAGATATTATTTTTTACTCTATCTTCTACCAGATCAACAAGTACTATGTTTGTTTTATTACTTCATATCCACTATTGTTTAAATATTTCTCCACAATAATCATTAATTCAGTATGCCCAAATGGCTTGGTTAAATAATCGGTAGCTCCCACCATTGTGGCTCTGATTCGATCAAAAAATCCTTCTTTGGCGGTGAGCATAATAATAGGTATATTCCGAAACGATTGAGAGTGTCGCAGCATTGCACAAATCTCGTATCCATTCAACTGTGGCATAGCAATGTCACAAAAAATTAAATCGGGTTGGAATTGAAAAATAAGACTGAGTGCTTCTAAAGGATTTGTAACTGCGATCGCTTCATAACCTTGCGTTTTCAAAATAGTCTCTATATTTGTACAGATGCTGAGTAGATCATCAATACATAATATGCGTCGCTTATAGTTTTCCTGTAAAGGAGATACGTTGTCTTGTTGATTAGTCAATAACTCACTTGTGTTTGAGTACACTAAGTGTACCCAACTCTGTTGTACATAGGGGTATATTGCCTGAGCAACAGTTATAATACTGCGGTTGAGATGACGAGCTAATTGACGTAGAGATGTTTTACCATCTGCCCAATGCTGTAGCTTATTCACAGTTACTTCTGGTAGTGAAGAGCGTAGGTTCACTATGTCAGTAAGTATGGGAAATTGTTCTGGCGATTGAACATGAGGGTACAGTTGCTTCCACTGCTGCACCTGCTTAACGATTTTGGTAAGTAAAGGAGCAATCTCTAGAGTCGTTAATTGTGGTGTTAGTGCCGAACCCACTTCAAAAACAAAGCTACCTTGCTCTAAATTCAACAGGTCGAACACAGTCTCATGCACTAGGCTAGAAACTATACTCCGAGCCTGAGTTGGATTAATAATATTCTGCTCTAATAGTGTCCATAAATAGGCATATTCTGGTGCATTCAATGTTTCTAAGCAAGATCGTTGTTCTTTATCAGGCTGTAGCTTGACTTGATAGTGACGCAAATAATCACTCAGGCGAGATAAAGTGCGATCGCCATTGACTGCATAAATAATCTGACCATTTACAAAAAAGACAAACCAAGACAGATTTTTGCGATTCTGATTTCTCCTAGCTTGGGGATGCTTGTGAAAGCTATGAGCTTCTACAAATAATTGTCCAGTACGCTGCCCCAATTCTATTAATTGCAGGATACTGCGAATATCTATTTCATATAAATTTCCCTGCATTGAGTGAAAAGGTACTCCTTTTTTGGGGACTGGGGATAGGGAAGCAAGACAAGAGGGACACAAGAAGGGAGATGGGGAAAATAATTAATGATAATTGAGCATTGAACGCCAGGTGCTACAACGCTCTTAACCCGCAAGGGCGCACTGGCTCCCTTTGACCAACCACTAATCACTAACATACTGAGGTCAAGTTAGTGATCACACGGTAGTCATCATAACTCACAACAGTACAAAATATTGGATAAACAACGAGCTAGTTGTATGAATATCCAGACGTGATATTTCCTGTCTATACATATATTTTGCCTGTCTTGTTTACCTATGATTTGGATTAAACAAGGCAGGTTAACGCAATTATCTAAATGTATAACCAAAAACACAATTATTCAGTGCATCAAAAGGATTAAAGGAGTGCTGTATTTAGCAGAAGTACAAAAACAAAAAGGTGGTTTACTTGGTGGTGGTAGCAAAACCGAGCTAAAACTTCTGGCTTTTCAACGAACAGATCAAAGTTGGAGTGCTGGATCAGAAGAAATTATTACAGCGGAAGAAGCCAATAAATTAAATGATGGCGCACTCATACTCGTAGAATTGAATCCTCAGCGTCAAGTGCAGCGAATTCAAGAGGCGGGACGGCCACTAGTAAATATTTTGCAGAATTTTTCTCGTCAGCTAGAAAAATTTAAACTCAAGGAAGAAGAAATTGACCAATGGAAAGAGTCGCTGACGTTTCAAGCGCAGGAACTTAACCGCCGCGAAATAGAAATGGAAACGCGCTTAGAACAACTCCAACAGATGGAGGATGATTTTCAACGCTTGGATGCAGAAAAACAGGAAGTGGAGACTTCCCATGCTGATATCGAAAAGCTGCAACAAGAAATTGAGCGTAACCGCCAGGAACTCGAAGGAGCTTGGGAGCATTTACGGGGTGAGCAGCGTCGCTTAGAAGAACATCAAGCACAGTTGCAGTCAGGAACTGTGGTGGATGAAGAACAAAGTCGCATCTTAAAAGACTTGCTCGATCGCCTTTCTAGTAGTGTTGCTCCGACAGAAATAGTGCGGGAAAATCTACATTTGGCATTTGACATGGTGGAAAAACAGCAAGCTTTGCTTAATCCCCACTGGGAACAACTAGAACAACAAAAGAAATTAGCTGAGGAACAACAAGCTGAAATTGAGCATTTGTCGCAAATTTTTTTTGAACGTCAAAATGAATGGCAGCAAGCTCAAAATTCTCTAGAACAACAAACAGTTGATTTACAAATAAACACAGCTACTCTTAATAGTAAACAAGAGTATGTTCGGATACTGGAAGAACAACTACAATCCAAGGAACAGTTATACCAAAAAATTTCTGCTTTATCAGCAAATTCTGGTGATGTAGTTTCCTCTGCGAAGATTGATATTGACAATTTAGAAAAAATGCCTATAGAAGAACTGCAACAAATAGTGTATGACTTACAAGATAAGTTAAATATAGACTCTAGTTTTGTTAATGATCAAGAACAAGAACTGAAACATAAACAACAAACTATAGAAGAAATCCAACAAAAAATCAATCAATCATCAGCAACAGAAAAAAGTCAATTAGAAACAGAATTAGCTGATGAGAAAGATCACTACCAAATGCTTAATGAGACTTTGGTGGGACAACGCCGTCATTTAATTGAGCGTCAAGCACTTCTCAAGCAGCATAAAATAGTATTAATGCGACGGCAAGGACAAAACCTTGCAAATTTTCAGGAAAATGAAAAATTAGATTTAAATCCGATACTCGAACAAATCCAAAAACAGCGACAACAACAGTCAGAAATACTACAAAATTTAGCAACAGAGATTGAACAAATAAAAAATAGCATTCATCAAATACAAGAAAACATTGAGCAACAAACTCAACAACAGTCGATGAAACGTGAGGAACTGCAAACAATAGAGCAGAACTTGCTGTCTTTACGAATGACAACAGCTAAATCTCAAGGTCAGCTAAATTTATATCAACAAGCATTACAACCAATTCAGGATACCTTGGATGGGTTGCGACATAAACTGCAAAGTGTTTCTGAATCTTTAGTTGAAGTTCAACAAATTGGTGATTCCCAACTCGACGCTATTACCGAAATGCGTCAAGTCATCTTAAATTTGATTTCTCAACCAGAATTAGCAGGAACATAGCCCTGTTTTGTCACTTTCGCAGTGTATAATAACGTACAAACTATAGAACAAAGACACAGAAAATGGTAGAGCCTCGTCCACCCGTAAAAACAGTCAATTTCGTGGACGAATATTGCCAGTGGTATAAAAGCCTGTTTTCAGATGTTAGGAACTTTGAGATATTTAAGTATCTACATATAGGGTGTCATTTTTAGCTTTCTGACTCATCCTGATTTCTACTTTTCCTCTGCCTAAAGTGACAAAACAGGGAATTCACTCGGTTTATAGACTTTAATAGACTTTTAGCCTGTAGTTTCTAATCCAGATCCAATCACCTTCTACTCTCGCTATCGCACCACCGGGAAATGGATCGGTTTGCGATTTATTGGGTGCTGTTATTAAGGCTGTAAGTTTTTCTATTTGCTCAAAACTAGGACTTACAGGAAGTATTTGTTGTAATATTTGCCGCATTACCCGTCTTTGCAGAGCAAGAGGAGCTTTTTGTAATACATGACGATTGAGTCTGAGAGGAACAGAGGAATAGGACACTCTGACACTCTGACACTCTGACACGCAGAGTATTGTTGATAAATCCACCGCGTCTTCTCCTTCTGTACTCATTGCTTCTTCTCGCAACTCCTGAGCAGCTTTTTCTAAGTATTCCACTTCTGCTTGCAGTAGTTCTGCTGTTTGGGCTAAAGCTGATTCTACTTTCGGGTTAAAGTTTTGGCACAAATATGGTAGTAATTCTTGGCGAATACGGTTACGGGCGTACTTTAAATCTTGATTTGTAGAATCTTCCCAGATCGGTAGTTGAAAATCCTCACAAAATTGCCCGGTTTCGGCGCGGGTGATTTCTAAAAGTGGTCGCACTAGCATGATGCCATCAACAAGTGGACGTTGCCAAGTTAAAGCTTGCAAACCATCAGCCCCAGTACCACGAATTAAGTTGTAAATTAGGGTTTCTGCGCGATCGCTTGCTGTGTGACCAGTAACTACATATTGATAGTTATGCTGTTGGGCGATCGCACTCAAAACTTTATACCGCCATTCACGTGCAGCAGCTTCAGTTTTTACAGCCTCTCGCTCTTGCGTTTCTACAGTTTCTAAGTAAAATGACATACCCCAATTTTTAGCTACATTTTCTATGTGTTGGGCATTGGCTTGTGAGTCAGGACGCCAACTATGATCACAGTGAGCAATACCTAAATGCCAACCCCATTTTGCCTGTAAATCTAACAGCAACTTGATTAAACACAGAGAATCTTGTCCACCGGAAACTGCTACTAGTAAGTGCTGGTTACGTTCAAATAGGTGACGTGATCGGATTGTGCGATGTGTTTTTACATGTAAAGGAGTCCATGCCATTTTGGATTGTGAAGCCGAGGAGATGTTAGAAAAACCTTAAAAGGAATTCCAAGAATTGCACAGAAGAAAGACAAAGAGAATAAGGGGCAAAAGGAACAGAAAAACACCTTTACCCCCTATTTTGTACTCCTTAACTGAATCCTATTGGAAAGTTAGGAGTTTTATCAAAACTCACAGTTTTTGAAGTTTATGCTAAAGCTGGTACAGGAATTACTAAGTGAGGGTACAAGGGGAAGCGATCGCACAGTGCTGCTACCCGTCGCCGACAATCAGCAGCAACACTTTCAGAATCTGGATTTAACAGGCGATCGGCAATAATATTACCAATCTCTGTAAACTCTGCTAATTCCATACCCCGTGTTGTCATTGCCGGTGAACCCAATCTCAGACCACTAGTTACAAAGGGTGATTCTGGATCGAAAGGAACTGTATTTTTGTTAGTGGTAACATTTACAATACTTAAATACTGTTCCGCTTGTTTTCCTGTCATGCCTATACTCCGTAAGTCTACGAGCATGACATGATTGTCAGTGCCATTGGATACTAGTTTAAATCCACGATTTTGGAGTTGTGTAGCCAAAGCACGGGCATTTTCAATGACTTGGGCTGAATAAGTTTGAAATTCGGGCTTCAAAGCTTCTCCCAAAGCTACTGCTTTACCTGCAATGACGTGTTCTAATGGACCACCTTGAGTCCCAGGGAAAACGGCTTTATCGAGTTTTTTACCCAATTCCGGGTCACGAGTCATAATTAAACCACCTCTTGGCCCTCTTAGGGTTTTGTGGGTAGTTGTTGTCACGACGTCACAATGAGGGATGGGGTTGGGATGTAAACCACTAACCACCAAACCAGCAATATGGGCAATATCTGCGAGTAAATATGCACCAATTTCATCAGCAATGCTGCGGAACTTTTCAAAATCGATGATCCGGGGATAGGCAGAATAACCACAAATCAAGAGCTTAGGACGCTCCCTTAGCGCCAGCTCTCGAACTTGGTCATAGTCTAGTTGTTCTGTTTCCTGATTGACACCGTAATGAACAACTTTAAACCATTTACCCGACACATTTACAGGTGAACCGTGAGTCAGGTGTCCCCCATGGGATAGATCCATTCCCATGATCTTGTCTCCCGGTTCTAGGAGCGTTAGAAAAACAGCAAAATTTGCCTGAGCGCCAGAGTGAGGTTGTACGTTTGCATGAGCAGCATCAAACAATTGTTTAGCACGGTCGATGGCAATTTGCTCTATTTCATCTACAAATTCACAACCACCATAATAACGTTTACCAGGCAAACCCTCAGCGTATTTATTTGTGAGTACTGAACCCTGTGCAGCCATTACAGCCGCCGAGGTAAAGTTTTCACTCGCAATCAACTCTAAATGATCACGTTGACGCTGTAGTTCTTTGTTGATTAAATTGGCAATCGCGGGATCGGAGGAGGTCAAAAAATCTGAATTGATCAGAGTCACTTTTAGCTATCCTTGAATGGAATTTTGTATGCAAGTGGGTTGTTGGTAGTTAGTTATTAGTTGTTAGTAGAGGCGCAAGGCCTTGCGCCCGTACAGTGGTTATTCCAAACAACAATCAAAAATCAACAACTAATCACCACAAGGGATATGTTTATTTAGGCTAACCCACATCTCAAGTATGGATCATTGCTGGTGTTTGTTGGTTTTCATGAATTTATGTATTCGTTTTGACTACAAAAAATCTGAGCCAACATACAATAAAATTAAAGTCTAATTAGACTCATTTTTTTGATTTGTTATCAACTGTATGTTTCCAAACTGACTTTGGAAAGCGAAAATTCAGAGATGTTTAATTGATGAACAGATCATTTGTCTATTAAGCAGACTAAATACATTATTAAATACATCTGCGATTAAATTACAATCTAGATTCAAAATATCGGTTTAAGGGAAATACAAGACACTATTGAGGAGTTACAGGAGGGATTGGATGCTAGTCATTTTAACGGAGGATCAGATCCTTGCCCCTCAGCAAGTTTGTCAATCTTGTCTACTCGCTGATAGTAGTGGTCAACCCCGTTGGCGTCAAGGTCAACTACGCTGCGGTCATATAATCAGCAAAATTACTGAGCGTCAACCAGATCAGTACGAGTGTATGATGGGTTTTCGCATTGCTAACATAGAATGAAGCAAATATCTGAGAAATAATAAATAACTTAACTGCGTTATTCTAGGGTCATGTGACTATTAAATTTTAATCTTAGGAGAGCGTAGTATGAGTTGGCGTGGCTCTACAACAGTTAAAGATAGGATTTTTGCTGGCTTGCCTTATTTACTTCCTATTATTGAAGTTTTTGCTTATGGGCAATTTTTTCTGGCACAGTTTCCACCTGTACAGGTGTTGTTTCTGCCCTTGGTGCCATTATTGCAAATTTACTACGGCGTCCGTTATGCTGGGCTGATTATTTTCTTTGCTTTATTTATCTTTGTAGTCCGAAACGAAAAAATCAGTCATTTTGTTCGTTTTAACACTATGCAGGCGATTCTTTTGGATATTGTAGTTTTCTTGTTTGGTATCCTAACTGATATTGTGGGACTGATCCCATCTGGAGGTTTTGCGATCCAGACTTTATACACTACAATATTTTTAGGAATAGTGGCAGCATCTGTATATTCTATAATCCAGTCGCTATTGGGGCGTTATGCAGAAATTCCTGCTATTTCTAACGCAGTATACATGCAACTGCCACGCTAGCGATCAACTACTTACTACTGTATTTTCCAGACGACCAATACCTTCAATTTCTATACGGATGCGATCGCCTATTTTCAGGGATCCAACTCCCACAGGTGTACCTGTCAGTACAATATCCCCCGGTAATAGTGTCATAATCTGACTGATATAAGACACAAGGTAATCTGGGGGAAAAACCATTTGGTCGATAGTTGCAGATTGTACAGGAGTAGGCTCTTCATTCAAGAAAGTCTGTAGTCTGGCTCCTGGGCTTAATTCGCGGACAATCCACGGGCCAAGAGGACAAAACGTATCAAAGCCTTTTGCTCGCGTCCATTGACTATCTTTTCTTTGTAAGTCTCGCGCCGTCACGTCATTGGCGATTGTGTAACCCCAAATTTTCATTTGGGCTTCTTGGGGTGTGCAATTAAAAGCGCGATCGCCTATGACTAATGCTAGTTCTCCTTCATAGTCTACTCGTTGTGACTGGGGTGGATACTGAATTTTTGCTAGCGAAGCAATTACAGATGTGGGCGGTTTGAAAAAAATCAGTGGTTCTACAGGGACATCAGTTCCCATCTCCGCCGCATGTTCCGCATAATTTTTGCCGACAGCCACGATCTTTGAAGGCGCACAAGGAGCCAAAATTTCGTAGTCATCTGGTTCTAGTATTAAATCCGTAGGTTGACCTTGTAACCAGGGGGGAGCATCCAGCACCTGCACTTTCATGGAAAGTTGTAGCAAACCATAATAAATCTGCCCTTCTGGATTCTGAACTCGCACAAAGCGCTGCGCCATAACTTTGATAAATACCTCTGTTTGTAATCAAATCGCTTCTAAAGTCAATTGTCTACAGTCCAAAGTCTATAAACTCATGACTAATTGCCAGAAACTGGCGCACCCTTGCGGGAAGCCGAAGAAGGTGGCTCTACAAACTTTTCGCAAAATTTAAAATAGCTATTATTCACCTCCTTGTTGGATCATATTTTAATTTCACTCTTAAAAAACGTTACACTCAGAAATTGTGTAAAACTCCTAAATATCACAAAATAGGATTTCACACTTCGACAAATTTCTTGTAAGATCATAATTCCTTGTTGCTGTATATATGGTTAGTTAATTTTTATAAAAAACTACCGTTACTACCTAATTGACATCAGCAGCCACATAGTCCAAAAGGAGATTAAAACCATGCAAACAGTTTACGAAACAATGTACATCTTGCGTCCTGACTTGGGTGATGAGCAAGTAGAGCAAATAATTGCTAAGTATGAGAACTTGCTCCGGGAACAAGGTGCTGACAACATTCAAAGTCAGAATAGAGGCAAGCGTCGTTTAGCTTATGAAATTCAAAGGCAAAGAGATGGCATATATATCCAACTTAACTACACTGGCCCAGGCAAAATGATTGCTGTGTTGGAACGGGCTATGCGTCTGAGCGAGGAAGTAATTCGCTACCTAACACTCAACCAACAAGTAGAAGAGCCAAAAGCTTCTACAGAAGCAGCATAGGTAGTAGGGGCGTAGACGGACAGGGCGCGTCTACGCCCCTACAGTGGTGATTGGTTAGTAAATTATTTGTTTGCTCAAACTCACTAACAACTAACAACTAACTTATTTATATTTTAAGAAAGTAAAAAAAAATTCGTTTTTCTACTTGCCGAATTCTCCGGGAATGCTAAATTAACTAGTACTTGGGAGTATTAGCCAAAAGCAGTACAACCGCGTTTATACCTAACAAGGGGAAAGATTATTCACCGGAGATAGTTGCCACTGTGAGTCAAACTGATAACTCCAATATTCAAGCTCTCTCTACAGAAGTATCGAAGTTGCGTCAAGAATTGCAACTTCGCGATCAATTAGTGCAACAGCTGTCTCAAGAACTGTTCCGACTGGTGAAGGGTAATGCTAATTTTATGCCCCAGCCAGAAATGTCTGAGCGTTATCAAAGTCAGCTTCAAGCTTTGCGAGAACAACTACAAGCAGTTGAACAACAAGTAGCTTTTTATCAAGAACAAATTTCCAATCGAGATACTGAAATCTATCAGTTGCGTCAGTCGGTGCAAGAACTAAGCGATCGCAGTCGGATGTTAGAGCAAGTAGTACAGGAACTACCACAAATTTATCGCCGTAAGTTTGAGGAGCGCATGACTCCGGTTAGAGAAAAAGTCGTAATGCTACAACGAGAAAACCGTCAGTTACAAGCAGAACTGCAAAGTGTGAGTTATCGTTTGGCCCAGAAAACTCGTACGACTTCTCACAGCGCGATTGATTTACCAAATTTTCCGCCGATGACATCTGAGAATGCTAATGTTTCTGCTGTGCAGAACGCTTAAACTTAATTTTGGCTATGTCAGCACGTGGCATGGCAGCTGCAACTAGTAATACATTATGGTTGCTTTCGGTGATTGAGTAGTGCTTACTAAGCAAAACACCAATTATTTAGAGAATCAACAGCTTTAGCCAAAAAGTTTATCAAAAAATTTGTTTCCCACCCTAGCTACTTTTAGCAGCCTAGAAAGTGCAAAAGCTAGTACTGCAAAGCCACTGCTTGACCTAACCATTAGTTTTCAGCTATGGATTGTCGCTTTTAACGTACCAGCAACAAATTACTTTTGTTTACAAAACCCAATATTTCTTCTTGATTGTAAACAATTTCAAATACTGAATCGAGTTGAGTCAGTTCTAAAACTAATCTCACAGGTGTTTGTACGTTGCACAGTACCAGACGACAACCATTTTGTCGTGCAGCTTTCAACCCATTAACTAAGGCAACTAGGCCGGAACTATCCATAAAATCCACCTCAGCTAAATCAATCACCCAGAGTTGATCACGTTGGGGTAATAATTCAGTCACCTTTTCACTGAAAGCCACACTACCCTCTAAATCCATGCGTCCTTGGGGCTTGAACAAGATGATTTGGCGTTCTGATGTGAGAGTCATAAATCTTTACTGGCTTATTGAATCAATCGAAAAACAAAAAAACAGGCATAAAAACTGCTTTGTTTACAACCGTAATAATACTGCTTTCCCTAAAAATTTGGTAGCTTTATAATAGTACGGTTGAGACCAATAATTTCAGTATTCATGCCGTATAATTTATCTTAATCTTTCCCCAATATAGGCATAAGCCTTTGATAATTTTGGTGCTACATGTACTTTTTACAAAATTTTTATAAATAACTAGGAAGTTTATAAATTTTTAATAAAAAAATTTTGCTTTACTTCTGTGCATGTACTGATGTGGTAAAACTTAATGTACAGAAATAGTGGCTATTTCGTCAAACTTGACACTAAGTATAGTGTAGAGGAAAATGCATTTTCCTTGGAATCCCACTAAAATAGTGAGTAGAAGTATCCTCTAAATGGAATTTAGGGATATCTGCGACTTGGAGAAATAGATGAGTTTGATAAAGCTTATTTAAAGTTTACAGGTACTTAACTGTGGTGCATGTGTCTTTCAAAGACTCGATTGACACACTACTAGAAAACGAGACAAGATATAGTAAAAGTAAACATTTGTAAAGGCTGCGGTGCTGAATGTCTTTGGAATTTATCTCGTTAGAAAATATCCAAAGGATTGCCCATGATTATGGATACTGGGCAATTTTTTTCGGAATATTGTTAGAGAACTTGGGCATTCCCATTCCTGGTGAAACCGTAACTCTAGTCGGTGGGTTCCTAGCTGGTAGTCATGAATTAAATTACTGGCTGGTTCTAGGTGATGCTGTTGCGGGAGCCGTAATTGGTGGTATTTGCGGTTATTGGGTTGGTAGAACTGGCGGCTGGCCAATGCTAGTGCGACTCGGCAGCCTGTTTAGATTTTCAGAAACCCGACTGTTAACAATAAAAGAGCAATTTAGTGAAAATGCAGCAAAAGCAGTTTTCTTTGGGCGTTTCTTAGCCTTATTGAGAATTTTTGCTGCACCTATGGCTGGTATAGCTGGAATGCCTTTTGGAAAATTCTGTTTTTATAACGTCATCGGGGCGACTGCATGGGGTGGGGTGATGGTGACACTGGCATTTTTTGCTGGTACTGTTGTTTCCCTAGAACAGTTGGTTGCTTGGGTTAGTAAATTTGCGATCGCTGCCTTATTAATTCTTGCAGCCTTTATCGTTATTCCTCTTTGGCTAGAAGCTAGGCAACAAAGAATAGGCACTGGGGAATAGGGATTGGAGGACAAGGGGAGACAAATCAATTCAAAATTCAAAATACCTACGGAAGCCGCTTTGCGTCTACAAAATTAAGAATTTTTTGACTTTTGACTTTTGACTTTTGACTTGTTTCTCCCGATCCCCTATATCCTACCGTGCTGCGCCCAAATCCGAGTTGGCAAACCCCAAACGTAAATGAAACCTTCAGCTGCCTTATGATCAAATTTGTCATCGGCTCCATAGGTTGCCAAGTCAGGAGTATACAAAGAGTTTTCGGAATGGCGCCCAACGATAGTAGCGTTACCTTTAAATAGCTTGACTCGAATTGTTCCCGACACTTGCTCTTGTGTTTTTTGAATAAAAGCATCTAGAGCGGCTTTCAGGGGACTGTACCACAAGCCGTTGTAAATCATTTGGCTGTAAGTTTCTTCAATACCCCGTTTGTAATGGGTAACATCTGCCGTCAGAGTCAGACTTTCTAAATCGCGATGGGCTTGAATTAACACTACCATTGCGGGAGATTCATAGATTTCCCGCGATTTAATCCCTACCAAGCGATTTTCAATCATATCGATGCGTCCAACACCGTGATTTCCTGCAATTTGGTTAAGTTGTTCGATTAATTCAATCGGTCTTTTTGTTTCACCATTGAGGCTAGTAGGAATACCTCTTATAAAACCAATATCAATATATTCTGGTTCGTTGGGAGTGTCAGCGATCGCCTTTGTTAATAAATAAATTTCTTCTGGTGGTTCCACTGTGGGATCTTCCAGAATTCCGGCTTCGATACTCCGACCTAACATATTGCGGTCAATACTGTAAGGAGAAGACTTTTTCACGGGTGCAGGAATGCCAAAGTTTTCTCCGTAGGCAATGGTTTCTTCACGACTCATACCCCATTCCCGTGCAGGTGCGAGAATTTTGAGACTGGGGTTGAGGGCTGCAATCGATACATCAAAACGCACCTGATCGTTACCTTTACCAGTGCAGCCGTGAGCGATCGCATCAGCACCGTATATTTCTGCTGTCTCTACTAAAACTTTAGCAATCAACGGACGAGCTAAGGCTGTTGCTAGAGGATAACGATTTTCGTAAAGAGCATTGGCTTGAATGGCAGGAAATGAATAATCTTTGACAAACGTCTCTTTAACATCTGCCACTAATGACTCACTTGCACCTGATTTCAGGGCTTTTTCTCGGACTGGTTCTAATTCATCTCCCTGTCCCAAGTCTGCTGCTAGGGCAATTACTTCTTCTACACCCCACTCATGCTTGAGGTAGGGAATGCACACCGATGTATCTACTCCGCCAGAATATGCCAGGACAACCTTTTTGGCGCGACTCATTAGCTTCTCCAGTCACAAAACAAAGAATCGAGTCAATATTATATCCAAATAAGCCCTGCATATTTTGTTCATTCAAATATATTGGGTAGCAAATTATCCCAAAACTTAGATAACAAAGTTGTTTCATCCAAAATCTAAAATCATATTACCCACTCCAGGGTATACGCTATAAAAAGTTTTCCAATCCAAAATCTATAGACGCACGAAGTGCGGCTTCTCGTTCACGTAGTGTTCCCCGCAGGGGTAGAGTAATCCACAATCCAAAATCATATTACCCACTCCGAGGGATACGCTCAATCTCCGCATATCCACTGAAAATTAATCGTTTTCCCTCGGTTTCTAATCGATTCAGTCGCATTTTGACTCCATCTAAGTCAAAGCGATCCAAATCAACCATGTTATCCAAAATTTCTACCAACGCTAAACTCAAGTTTTGTGAGAGTTCTCGCTGTGCTTCTGGTACTTGTTCGAGATCAATTCCTTGATTGGTAAAAGAAATACGCCGTCGCCGTTCAATACTCACAGCTACAGTCATATTGATTGGTACAAGCTCACCGTTGTCTAAATCCGCTTTTGCCAAAATTCGCAGCCGATTTTCTGCCAATAGTTCTACTTGAACGTCAATAAAAGAGACTGGCTTGCCACCAGATAATGCAGTCAAAGCAGGTAGAGATTGATTCAACAGTCGCTTTGTAACTAATTCTGCTTTAAAAGCCTGGTTAATGCCTGCTTCTGTCAATACAACTTGAGCGATCGCCTGGGTGGGTTGCTTTAGACTGAGTTTGCCACTTAAAACAGAGCTAAAGTCAATAGCAACCGCATCGGTTTCGATAAAAATTTCTTCAGCAGCAAAATCTTTACGGATAACCAAGCCACGACCTTTCATTGTGAAGCTATCGATGCTGCCTTGCAATAGCTTGCTGGAAGGGTGACAACGGACAAAGACTTCTACTGACTCGCTTTTGGTGAACAGGTGGCGAATTGTTTGGGTAGCAACAGTGTTGAGCATCTGTTCTCCCCAGTCTGTGCCTTTTGGATTTGTTAAACCAGTAAGTCCGCCGAACATTTGGGTTGATGTCTCTAGAAGTTCTTTGTATTTTTGTAACAAATTGTGAAAATAACAGCAACTATCTAGAGATTAGTTGTGTTAATGATTAAGTGTGGGTGTGACATATTTGTGGAATGATTCTATTTTATTCCATCGCTTGAATTAATTTATTTGCTTGTGTTTGCGCCCGTTGCATTGCTTGTTGTAGCGGTTGTTGTCCCAGTAAAGCACTGATGAATTGATTATCAAAGTTGTTCATAATGGCGGCGGGGTATTTACCTGCTTGCCAAGGCATAGCATAGCTGATTCCGGCGACAAAGGGCGATCGCAACGGATCTTTGTCATAACCCAATTTTTCAGCTACTGATTTACGTGTCGGTAAAGTAAAGCCTGTTGCTGTCCATTTTTCCATACCTTCCTTACCTGTGAGGTAAGAAATCAATTCCCAAGCTTCGGTTTTGTGTTGTGTTTGTTTGTTCATAACATAGGCAACAGTAAATAGCATAGTGCCTTTTTTATCATTAATGCTTGGTATTTCTGCGGTAGCAAAATCAAGTTGAGGAAAAGTTTCTTTTAGGTAGGTAATAGCCCAGTTGCCTTCAATGGCCATTGCGACTTTACCTTGACCAAACATTTCACTGCCTGAGTTGGTTCCGACGTCAGATTTTTGAGCGGCGGTATGGTCTTTTTGATACTGATCTACTACCAACTGTAATCCTTTGATCCCCGCTTCCGAAGCAAATACAGCATAACCATTTGCATCTACGAGTTGTCCACCAAAGGCTTTGATTTTGTAAGCTTGACGCCCTAACTCTGGGATGATCCCATAGCCGTATTGGTCAATTTTACCGTCTTGGTTTTGATCTACTGTCAATTGTTTGGAGTAGATACGCAATTCATCCCATGTTATGGGAGGGCTTGTTAAGCCTGCGATCACAAAAGCTTGTTTGTTATAAAAAAGAGTCAAAGTAGAGTAGTCTTTGGGTAAACCATATATCTGATTGTTGTACTTAAAGCTATTAAGTATTGTCTCCTCAAAATCAGCTAGGTCAAATTCCGGTTTAATATAAGTATCTAATGGCTCTAGAACGTTCTGGCTCATTAAGAAAGGAGCCTCAAAAGCATCTAGATAGAAGACATCAGGCGCTGCTTCGCCAATCAAGCGCGTTTTAATCACATCCATGTACTGGTCGGCGATGACCTCATACTTTATTCTGATATCTGGATGCTGTGCCTCAAAGTCTTTGAGTACTTGTTTCAATAGTTTTTGCTCAGTCGGATCTGCACCCCAACCGCTAAGTTTTAGGATGACTGGAGCGGTTGTCGTGGTAGTGTGGGGCAAGGGCAAATTCTGGCAACCAATCATACAAAGAGCGATCGCTACCATTAACGCCACAAAATTTCCAAAAATTCTTCTAATCACCCCATCAAAAATATTCTTCGGATTGCTTCTCTTACTCTAGAATGAATTTTGGGAAAATTAAAACTTTATTTAGAAATACACGGTAGAATAACTAAGAATTGGCATTAATACTGAGTAAAAAACATGTGTCTCGAAAACTTGACATATCTTACTTTCTCTAAATCATAGAGTTGCAAAGATAAACACAAAGTAGTTTTTCTGTGTGTCAAAGAGAAATAGCTAATGGCTAATAACTTATGACAATTAAAAATTAACGATTAACCATTAACAATTTACTCAGTTCATGAATAATGCTCAAGTTGGAACTTCTTCCTCTTTGATATCAGAAATTTCTGAGATTGAAATTGTCAAAACAACTATTTCTCCTGATATCTTACCAAAAGATAAAGACAAATTTTCCAAAGATGCTATTCGTACTAGCCTTAAAGCCTCAACTATAGATGGTATATTTGCAGGCATTTTTGGCATTACAACTGGTGGCATTTTATTGAGTAATTTTTTGGTAGAATTGGGTGCTAGTCCAATGGCATTTGGACTACTTGCTTCTATCCCGATGCTGGTGAATTTAATTCAACCTTTGGGTGCTTATATATCAGAACGTTTTCACAGTCGCTGTCAGTATTCTCTATTAATTTATGCACCTTCTCGACTAATTTGGTTGATTTTAGTAATTGGTATAGCAGCCTTTAGCCAGAAATTAATTGATTCTCAGCAGTTAGTTACACTAACACTCTTGATTGTCTTAGTCAGTCATCTTTGGGGTGGGTTAGGTAGTGCATCTTGGCTTTCGTGGATAGCCACATTAGTCCATCGACGTTTGCGAGGGCGATATTTTGGTATACGCAACAGTGTTGCTAGTTTGACTAATTTGATTTGTGTACCTTTAGCAGGATTTGCTGTATCTCATTGGTATGGTGGTACTCTCCAAGGCTACGGTGTAGCACTGTTTATAGGTATTTTATTTGGAGTTATGAGTTTAGCGTGTCAGTACTTTAAGCTGGATATCAATCCTCAAGTACAAAATGCTGTAGTTAAAGATGCCAATAAATTAGATGTCACTGCTAATCAGGGACAAATTACAGATGTCAACTCTACGCCTCAACCAAAATTTTGGCAGAGTATCCGCAAGGATACTAATTTTTTAATATTTTTGCTCTACTTCAGTGTATGGATGTTTGCTGTTAACCTTTGTAACCCCTTTTTCAATCTTTACATGTTAGATACCCTCGACTTAGATGTCAGTTGGGTAACTGTTTACAGTAGCCTGCAAGCAGGAGCAAATATGTTAATGTTGATTCTCTGGGGAAGATTAGCAGATAAAATCGGCAATCGTTCTGTTCTATTTTTTATTGGAATTTTGGTAGCGATCGCACCTTTATTATGGTTGGGTATTGGCTACACTTCCCTAGATATGTGGCTATGGTTGCCAATATTACACATTTTCTTGGGAGGAACTGGGGCGGCTATTGATTTGTGCGGTAATAATATGCAGCTAGAAGTTGCACCACTGAGAAATCAGTCGATATATTTTGCAACTATAGCTGCGGTTGCTGGCTTGTGTGGTGCTTTCGGTACAATTCTTGGTGGTTTTCTCGTACAAATTAATTTTAGTGGAGGCATACTAGGATTGTTCGTTTTCTCCACAATATTTAGGCTTGTTGCACTTTTACCACTCATTTTTGTGCAAGAGTCACGCGGACAGGCTTTTATCCAAGCTTTACAAATTTTTCAGCCCTTTAGGCTAAGGGTTAGAGGGTGAAGAAGTAAGGAAGATGGAGAGAATAACTAATAACCCTTAACCTTTGATCCTTTGATCCCTCATCCCTGACCTTTGACCGATAATTCCGAGCAAGGCACAAGAAAGCGGATTTATCCGTGGAATCAATCCGCAATCCAAAATCCAAAATCGGATAACCCTTGACTTTTAACTATTCTGCAAGTGTAGAACTTAAACTCATAGTTTTCTCCCACAACACTACATTATGAGTGTTGGTTGTAGCAGGGGGCTGATGTAGAGCGATTAACTGGGTTAAAGTACTTTTTAACTGGGTACGCGGTACAATCTCATCAACAAAGCCGTGTTTTAGTAAATCTTCGGCAGTTTGGAAATCATCAGGCAGTTTTTCCCGTAGGGTTTGCTCAATCACTCGCCGACCTGCAAAACCAATAGTAGCTTTGGGTTCTGCTATGATGATGTCACCTAACATTGCAAAACTAGCGGTAACTCCACCTGTTGTGGGGTTAGTTAATATTGGCACATACAACAAGCGTGCTTCTTTATGACGTTCTAAAGCTGCGGATATTTTCGCCATCTGCATAAGTGAGAGCATTCCTTCTTGCATCCTTGCTCCACCAGATGTACAGACGATGACTACAGCATAACGCCTTTGAGTAGCTTGTTCAATTAAACGGGTGAGTTTTTCGCCTACGACTGAACCCATGCTTCCACCCATGAAGCGAAAATCCATTACCCCAAGGGCGATTGGTAAGCCGTTGATTTCACCCAAACCTGTTTTGACAGCATCTACCAAGCCGAGTTTTTCTTGTGTTTCCCGGAGGCGATCGCTATAGGCTTTGCGATCGCGAAATCCCAAAGGATCGTCAGGACGCAGATGTTCATCAAGTGGTCTCCAGGTATTAGAATCTATTAATTGGCGGATGCGCTCATCACTATCTACCCGATTATGATGTTCGCATTCGGTGCATACCATTAAATTTGCTTTTAAATCTTTGGCATAACTTAATACACCACATTTAGGACACTTGTTCCATAGTCCATCCGCGATTTCACGTTCTTGGCGTTCTAGACTGATAGGCCCTGATTTCCGTCGGTTTGCAAACCAATCAAACAGAGATTTTAAACCACGTGATTCTTCGTTGTTTGCCATTTGTTTTTTATGCCAGTAGAGTATGTCAAAAACAGGTTAATCCCTTTGCTGGAGTCATTGTGATTCGTCATTCGTCACTTGTGTTTAATTTGTACTAATGACTCAATCACTAATAACTACACAACCAACTTTGTCTTATAAACAATATTTCAGATTTAGTTTTGCATCTGTGCTTGTCAGCTTAACGAAAATAAGTAAACCAGTTCAAGTGTGTTGTTCGAGATGCCAAGAAGTTTATAACTTTTCAGGTATGAAGAATATACAGTTGGTTATTGGACATGGTAAATTTCAGAGTGGTATCAGGAGAAATATTGCTTTGTTTTAATCCTTCATATCCAAAAAGTTACCTGTAAAGTTATGGATATACCATCCCTGAGATAGAATTTCACCCCCAGACCAATAATAAACTGTTGATATATGGTAAACAGCTAAATATTGCTGCATTAGTTTAGTTTTGACACTGTTAATTTTGTAAAGAAGGTTATCCACCGTTACAGGATTAATCTTAACAGAAGTTAAATACTATTAAGGGTAATGAAGTTTACAGTTAAAAGTTGATAAGTAAGGATGTCCTGAAATGGAGCGCTTTGTCTCTCTACATGTTTGTAAGATTATGTTTCGGGTTTCTGCAAAGAATATATGTGCAAATGTTCTATGCAAGTCCCTGTTAAGAGTTCCCTTTTTAAGTTCCATTTACAAACAACCGTAAGTAGCTAGACAAAATTGTCTCGCCACCAAACAAAGTCACTACAGATCCAAGAGCTAGAAACGGGCCAAAAGGCATTTTGTATCCCCATCTTCGCCGCGATAAGATAATCATACCGCCACCTACGGATACTCCCAACAAACAAGCAACAAAAGCAGCCAAGAGTAAATACTTCCAACCTAACCAGGCTCCCATCATGGCTGCTAACTTGGCATCGCCTCCACCCATTACAGTTTTACCAAAAATAATTGAACCAACTGTAGCGATCGCATCAAACAGCCACAATCCTAGTACTATTCCCAAGCTCGCTGTCATCAAGTTACTAGCTACTCTTGTCAAGCTACCATCAGGTAAAAAACCAACTACTGCTTGAAATGCTATCCCGATCACTAATCCTGATTGAGTCAGTTGATTTGGTAAAGTCATTGTATCTAAATCAATCAGTGACAGCGCTAGTAACCAACTACAAAATGCCCAGTAGCTAATCGTTAATAAAGATACATGAAATCCCCAGAAAATTAGTAAAAATAACAGTCCTGTTAACGCTTCTACCACTGGATAACGCAGAGCAATCTTACCTTGGCAATAACGACAACAGCCTTTTAACCATAGCCAACCTAATACGGGTACATTATCATATGGCTTAAGTTTGGTTAAGCAATGGGGACAGCGTGAAGGAGGAAAAAGTAGGGATAAACCAGCAGGAAGCCGATACACCACAACATTAATAAAACTGCCAATAGAAATACCCAAGGCAAATACAATTAAATTTGCCAGCATGAGCATCAAAGTATCCATAATCAGTGCTTTGTCATTTGTTCTACCTGCGGGTAGACACTTGCGCGTCTATGTCATTTGTATAACATCAATGACCAATGACTATTGTACAGACGCGTAGACGCTCGTCAGAGCGGCTTCAAGGTAAGAGTATCATCGCATCTCTAATACATATGCGATTCAATTTGATTCAAAGGTACAAAACATTCTGCGGGTAAAAGCGCGGGTTGACCATTAAAAATCACCTTACCGCGATGAGTATCACGGTTAATTGCTACACCAGATGCTTGTCCAGCCATTTCAGGGTGTACTTCGCAGTAAGTGTAGTATATTTTACCAGCTGCCCTGATGACGGCAGGATCAATCAAAGGTGGCTGGTTCTTAGGGTTGGTATAGTTTACTTGTTCTTGTCGTAAAGCGTACACAACTTATTGAGTATAGTTATGAGGTTTTGTGTTAATAGTGTATACGAAAGTTTCAGCAATGATTGCTAAGATTTTCGGTTGCTACTAGGGCAGATTATTCTTCCAATACTTGAATTAAAGCCTCACCCATGTCACGACAACCCAATAGTTGCATACCCGAAGACATGATATCTCCAGTTCGAGCGCCGTTTGCTAAAACTTGCAACACACCTTTTTCAAGATAGTCTGCGGCAGCACCTTGGTTTAAACCATAGCGTAGCATCATAGCTGTACTCAAAACTTGGGCTAAGGGATTAGCTTTATCAAGTCCGGCAATATCAGGAGCAGAACCATGAACAGGTTCAAACACTCCTAAACCGGAAGCACCTAAACTAGCAGAAGGCAACATGCCAATGCTACCAGTGAGCATAGCAGCAGCATCTGAAAGAATATCGCCAAACAGGTTCCCTGTGACAATAGTATCGAACTGTTTAGGAGCGCGCACTAACTGCATAGCAGCATTATCTACATACAGATGAGTGAGTTCCACATCCGGATATTGCGCTGCTAACTTCGTCATGCGATCGCGCCACAGTTGCGATACTTCTAAAACATTGGCTTTATCTACTGAACAGAGTTTGCTTTGGCGTTTGCGTGCTGTTTCAAATGCGACTCTACCAATGCGATCAATTTCAGACTCGGTGTAGGCCATTGTGTTGACACCACGCTTTTCACCAGTTTCCGTGTCAAAAATTCCCTTGGGTTTACCAAAGTAAATTCCACCAGTGAGTTCGCGTACCACCATAATATCAACGCCTTCCACGATTTCCCGTTTCAAAGTAGAAGCATCAATTAATTGGGGTATTATTTTCGCTGGACGTAAATTAGCAAATAATTCCAAACCTGCACGTAGTCCAAGTAAACCTGCTTCTGGACGTAAATGAGATGGCAAGGAATCCCACTTGTAACCACCAATCGCTGCTAATAAGACTGCATCGCTGTTGCGGCACAGATCTAAAGTGGCTGCTGGTAGAGGTTCCCCTGTGGCGTCAATTGCAGCACCACCGATCAGTGCCTCTTGGAATTCAAACTGAAGATCAAATTTTTTTTCCAGGACTTTAAGCACGTCTACCGCCACAGCCATAATTTCGGGGCCGATGCCATCGCCAGGAAGTAAGGTAATGCGGTATTGGTGTGCCATAGTTGGTTTTAATTGGATGAGTGTTTAAGCTTGCAGAAAAATATCATATCGAGCAATGGCACCAATGGCATGGAAAATCTATCTTAAGCTAAATCTTGAGTTAGAAAGATACCAAAGTTAACAAATCCAAGATAGCGTTTCACGCTATACTATTAGACGCAAAAAATGCACACAAATAATTTCATTGAGTGTTTATCTGTGTGCATTCGTGGTCATATTTTTGAATTACAACGGACGGTAGACGCGATAGTTGATACTGGGAAATATGTTATCCATAAACTCGACTTTTTCTAGCCAACCGCTATCGATTTTGCCAATATTTATATCTTCATAGAGTTTGTTAAACCGCATGAGGTGCGATCGCGTCCTTCTCACAGCATAAGGAACCATTGTCCCTGTCCGCATGATAAATGCCCAGTCGGAAGATTGTGCTAAAAGCAACTCTCTTGCTGCTTGGTTAAGTGCTTTCCATTCCAGTTCATCTGCTGCTTCTCTTCTAGATAACTCAATCATACGTTCAGCAGCTTTATGTAAATGTGGGTATATCCACGCATTTGTCTCATTCAACCAATACTCGTGGAAACCCTTAAAACCCCAGCTTGATTGAGATGGACGACAAACTTGCTGATTTGGCTGGGCGCGCAAATAATCTGCTAAGTGAGTCATTTGATACGTTTGTTGGTCGTACCATGACTTGCGGAACAAATAATCAATGAACCATGGCCCTTCATACCACCAATGTCCAAATAATTCCGCGTCATATGGCGAAATCACAATTGGTGGACGCTGCATAATACCATAGAGATGCCCTACTTGCTGCTCACGGTTATACATGAAATTACCTGCATGTTCGGCAGCTTTTTCCCTTGCCCAATAGGGATCATAGAGGGCTTTATCTGCTAAACCGAGACCTCGACCAGTGATTTTATGATATTTGATGCCCGTGTTTTTTCGTTGACCATTGGGCATAATGTAGGGCTTGATGTATTCATATTCAGCTTCCCAACCCAAGTCTTTGTAAAACTCTCGATACTCCGGCGCACCAGGATAACCTACCTCAGAAGACCATACCTGTTGAGAGGATTCATGATCACGTCCAAAGGCAGCCACACCAGTTTCTGTAAAAATAGGGGCATAGGTACCAAAGCGGGGACGGGGACGGGCGTAGAGGATACCATGTCCATCAATCAGAAAATAGCGCAATCCAACATCTGCCAGCATCCGCTCTAAGCCTTCATAGTAGGCACATTCAGGTAGCCAAATTCCTCTAGGCGGACATCCAAAATTTTCCTCATAATGTTCACAGGCTACCTTCAATTGCGCCCACACAGCTTGTGGATACATTTTCATCAGTGGTAGATAACCGTGGGTAGCACCGCATGTGATGATTTCGAGATTATTTGTATCTTGGAACTGCTTAAAAGCTGTTACTAAGTCACCTTTATATTGCTCCCAGATTTTTCTTGTAGAGTTAAATTCACTGGCGTAATGTTCGGCTAAATATTTGATATGACCGTTGTGAGCATTATGCTCAATTTCTAGTTCTACAAGTTCTTCCAACTTTGCCAAGTGTTCGTTGTAGCGTTCTTGTAGCAACGGATCACGCAGCATCGACACCAAAGGTGGTGTCATACTCATAGTAATTTTAAAGTCTATACCGTCTTGCTTTAAACCTTCAAAAACTCGCAGTAAGGGAATATAAGTTTCTGTAATAGCTTCATAAAGCCATTCTTCTTCCAGTACATAGTCACTTTCTGGATGCCGGACAAAGGGCAGATGTGCATGAAGTACTAGCGCAACGTAGCCGATAGCCATAATGATTTCGGGGTGGTATTAATATATCGAAGGTTGGGGATTTGGCAGAAGTTAACAATATTTTAAGACTTTCTGGGGATCGTAACAGGCTTTAGCCAATTCTTTTATCATGACTGACGCTCTAGGCTATAAAAAAGCAGCTATGCTGGAGTAATTGACTACAAATTCACACAAAGCAACGAATTTGTGGAAATCCGACGGCAGATAGAAGAGCTAGAAATTTTCTCAATTAGTTTTTACAAAAATTAAAGACTAAGGTAGAAAAGTGAAGGTGTTTCTTGTTTATCTATGAAATTATTACAAGCGAAAAAGCAAATAGCTTTAAATTTGTCCATATTTACTAGTGCTGTTTTTGTGGCTATCCCAGTTCAAGCAGTTCCTTCTGTAGATACACCTAAAGAACCAACTTCTCCAGCCTTAGAAAAAAAAGCACCCATACAAATTACTACACTTACACTTCAAGATTTGCCATCTGGGTATAAGGAAGTTCCACCCGAACTCAAAGAAGCGATCGCTGCTCAGTTAGAACCTTTTAAACAGTTAATTGCTAAAGAAAATCTGCCATTAAATAACTTTTTTGCCTTTATCGACCCCAAAAAAATGGAAGTGGTTATGGGCTTTACGGGAATGCTAGCAAAGCAAACCCAACAAGCTCAATTCGATGCTGCTTTACAGCAAGTACAAAAACCAGAATTTGAGAAAGAAATCAAGAAACTACAACAAACATTGCCATCAGATCAGCAAGTTCAATTGTTAGGTTACAAAACTCTCCCAGAAGCGAATAAACTTGCTGACAACTCTACTGGATTTAGTTTAGGTGCAAAAGTACAAGACCTACCAGTAAATTTTGATGTCATCGGCTTCCGTCGTAGTAATTTTGGATCATTCACCACAATTATGTATCTAACTGAAAAACAACCTTCTGTATCTGTCAGAGATATAGCTAACAAGCTAGATGGACGTTTTTTGCAATCATCTTCTACAACAAATCTACCTAAATAAATCAATTTTAGATTTTGGATTTTGGATTGACTCCACTTACGAAATCTAGGAGCTTATATCTTCAAAGAAGTATCGGTCATTAGTAGTTATGTTTATCTATTCCTAATCCCCAATCCCCGATCTCTACTTTCAAAACAATTCTATTCTTCACTCTCTCGATACAACTCTTGCAACTCTTGTAGCTGTGTCCGCCGAGATTTTTGGCGATATTTTTTACTTTCTAGCTTCGGTTCGTACTTTTGCTTACCTTTACCTTTTGTTTTGACTTTAATAGTAGATTCTGGATCAGCTTGTTGATTGAGTTGAGATTGACGTGCGATCGCTTCTTCTAAAAACTCTAAATAATGCTGATAACGCTCCCAATCCCCTCGGACTGCACAATCAGGTTCATCTCGATGCAGACAGTCACTAAATCGACACCTAGCAACTGCTAATCTCTGTCTCGCTTCTGGAAAATAAACAGCTAATTCTTCTGGTGAACAATCCAAATCAGGCTGATTAAAACCGGGTGTATCCGCTAATAAACCACCACTAGGTAAATCAAACAACTCTACGTGGCGAGTGGTGTGACGACCACGGGCAAGTTTACCAGAAATTTCACCTACTCGCAGGTTGATACTAGGAATCAAAGCATTGATTAAACTGGACTTTCCGACACCCGAAGGACCAGCAACAACTGTAATTTTATCTTTGAGCCGGATTGATAATTTGTCAATATTTATACTTTTATATACGCTGATAAAACTTGGCTGATAACCCCAACTGATGAGGTATTCATTAATTTGGTTTTGCTGTTGAGTTGTAATTAAGTCACTTTTATTTAGACATAAGACTACATCTAAACCTGTAGATTCAGCTTTTACTAAAAAGCGACTGAGTTGATATGGTTCTAACGGGGGATCAGCAACAGCAAAAACTAAAAGAATTTGATTAACATTCGCGATCGCTGGACGATCCAATTGATTTTGTCTGGGTAAAACATCAGCGATCGCACCTCGTTTACCAGCCCAATCTGGCTCTTCTACTAAGACGCGATCGCCTACTATTACCTGCTGCCCGATTTTTTTTAAGCGCGTTCTACGAGTACAAAGGAGGAGTGGGGGAGTAGGAGACTCAGTTACTGGGAGACGCAGGGACGTAGAGAGATTGATTGCCCCCCTATCTCTGTGTCTTCGCATCTCTGTGTCAGTGACATCCAGTTGTACTCGATAAAAATTAGCTTGTACGGCTAACACTGTACCTAACAACCTCAAGGAACCTTGTAATACTTCCTCTGTCATGAGGTACTAATGGGACGGCGTACTAACAAAGAAAAATAGCCAGCACAATCTGTAATTTGTTCTACCTGATAACCTGCCATTGTCAAACTATCAGGGACTTGCTCAATTGGCTCACCGGGATCTAGCCAAACTTCTAATAAAGATCCGGGTTGCATTTGTTCTAAACGAAGTTTTGTACGTACAAAATTAATCGGGCAAGGGGTGCCGCGCAAGTCCAATTGAGCATCAGGAGTTAAAACAGAAAATAGACTCATCTTTGATGAAAGAAATTGCCCAGAAAACCTTCTATACCACCTTTACCAGTGCGGTCTCCTCTAATTTTAGCTAGCTTTTCTAACAATTCTCGTTCTTCTGGAGTTATCTTGTTGGGAATATCAATCAATATTGTGAGCATGTGGTCGCCCCGACTCACTGGGTTCCCCAAACGTGGCACACCACGATTTTCTAACTTCATTACCGTATTTGGTTGAGTACCAGGTGGAATAATTAGTTCCACAGGTCCATCTACCGTATTAACTTCAAAACGAGAACCTAAAATCGCTTGGAGATAGCTAATTTTAATTTCCGAAATAATATTAATACCTTCCCGCTGGAATTCTTGGTCTTCATTGACGAACAAGTAGACATACAAATCTCCAGGTGGGCCTCCACGTTGACCAGCATCTCCTTCTTGAGATATCCGCAAGCGTGTACCATTATCTACCCCAGCAGGAATAGTAATTTTGAGTTTCTTGGTAACTTGATTTGCACCCTTACCATCACAAGCATCGCATTTGTCTTCTATGACTGAACCTGTGCCATTACAGGTGGGACAGGTCGATACTTGAGTAAAACTACCAAAAGGCGTCCTCGTAACACGGCGTACTTGACCCGAGCCGCTACAAGTAGAACAAGTACGAGGGCGAGTACCGGGTTTGGCACCAGAGCCGTTACAAGCTTCACAAGTCTCTAAATGCGAAATGCGAATTTCCTTTTCACCACCAAATACCGCTTCTCGAAAGTCTAACTTCAGGTCTAGCCGTAGATCATCACCCCTAACCGGGCCGCTGCGTCGTCTTTGCGTTTGAGTACCCATACCACCAGCAAAGCCACTGAAGATGCTTTCAAAGATATCGGCAAAACCGCCCATATCCACATCTTGGTAGCCTACACCAGCGCCAGCTGAAACTCCAGCTTCACCAAAGCGGTCATAACGAGCACGAGTTTCGGGTTCTGAGAGTATCTCATAGGCACGATTAATTTCCTTAAAGCGTTCTTCAGCTCCCGGTTCCTTGTTCACATCTGGGTGATACTTCCGGGCTAGGCGGCGATAGGCGTGTTTGATTTCTTCTTTATCGGCGTCACGAGAGACACCCAGAATTTCGTAGTAGTCGCGGGCCATATAGCAAAGGTGAAAGTTAAAAGGTAGAAAGCAGCTATGCAGGTATAACTTCGTAGACGCACAAGATTCAAGGCGTCAACTCTATTGAGTTGCAACTTCCTCTAAAAATCATGAGACGAATATCGCCCCAAGAAGTTTGGGCAGACAGAAGGCAGAAGGCAACAGTTAAATTTTCTTAATAATATAATTTTACCTTTTACCTTTTATATAAATCACCAGCAAGTTGCCAGCAACAGGTACTTTCTTCGTAAAGCAGCACCATTGCATAGCCACTGCGCCCTTGGAGGTTGCCTGGCCATTGCATTGGCGGCGTGCCACTCTTGTTGCACCGGAGGTTCCGTTGCAGCAATTGTCGTAAAAAACGACAAAAGCCTTGGCCTGAAGCTGTCTCTTTTACAATTGTGCTACGTATGAGAGCAAAACTCTGCCCATCAATTAGAGGGGCTAGCCGCACTTATAGGTGTGGAAAACCCCCCATGAGTCTGATGACAAAGCAAATTATTTCTATAATCTAGCAAAAAAGGATAGTGGTTAGTTTGTTGTTTGTTGTTTGTTGTTTTTTCCAAACAATCAGCAACTACTAATACCATTTCACTTTTTTGAGGATACAAAGGCATAGGTAGGGGCGTAGACGCGCTACCCTTACGGGAAGCCGCTCCGCGTCTACGCCCCTATGGTAAATATGTATCAAGATTTGTGTGAAATGGTATAACTACTAACACTACTCTATTGCTTCATAATCAGCATGTAGAGTATTGTCATCTTCAAAATTAAAGTTAAATTGCGGTGTCAGCGTACTATGCAATGGTTCAGATTCTTCAGGAGTAGAGGAACTCTCTGCATAGGAAAGAACATCATCCGTTTGACCTTCGTTAACACGGTTGTAAACTTCAGCTCCAATGCTAAATAGAGTTTGCTGGAAATCTTCTAAGTGCTGTTTGAATTCTGCAACAGAAATGCTTGATTCATAAATCGCTGCTTGGAGATGGGCAAGTTTTTCATCTGCCAAACTTTTCATCTGTTCGCCAATCAAGTTGCCATTATCTTTGAGTGTTGATTCGTAGCTATATAACAAATTGTCCGCTTGGTTTTTCAATGCTGCTATTTCTATACGTCTTCTGTCTTCTTCAGCAAATTTTTCAGCCTCTTGTCGCATCCGTTCAATTTCGTTGCTGCTTAAGCCACCTGTGTTGGTAATCCGAATACTCTGCTCTCTACCTGTACCTTTGTCTTGGGCAGAGACTTTCATAATACCGTTGACATCGATTTCAAAACTAACTTCGATTTGGGGTACACCACGAGGTGCTGGGGGTATTCCTGCAAGTAAGAATTTACCCAAACCTTTGTTATCTTTTGCCATCGCCCGTTCACCTTGAAGGACATGTATTTCTACAGAGGTTTGTCCATCAACAGCTGTAGAAAAAACTTGGGATTTACTGGTGGGAATTGTGGTGTTACGTTCAATTATTTTGGTGAATACTTCTCCTAAAGTTTCAATTCCCAGTGACAGAGGTGTAACATCCAATAAGAGCAGATTATCAACTTCGCCACCCAACACCCCAGCTTGAATAGCGGCTCCGAGTGCGACTGCTTCGTCTGGGTTAATAGAGCGATCTGGTGTTTTGCCGTTAAAAAATTTAATTAAGGCATTTTGGACAGCGGGAATACGAGTAGAACCCCCTACTAAAATTATTCGATCGATATCTTGTGGTTTGAGGTCTGCGTCTTTTAGTGCTTGCACCATCGGTTTGATGGTAGCTTCTATGAAATGACCCGTCAATTCTTCAAATTTGGCACGGGTGAGTTCCATTTCTAAATGCTTTGGGCCTGTTTGATCCGCAGTAATAAACGGCAAGTTAATTGAAGTATTCATCATGCTTGAGAGTTCAATTTTTGCCTTTTCTGCTGCTTCGCGCAAGCGTTGCAGGGCCATTTTATCTTGGGAAAGATCGATTTTTTCTTGTTGTAGAAACACATCTATCATCCAACGGACGATACAGTTATCAAAATCGTCTCCACCCAAGTGGTTATTACCACTCGTTGCTTTAACTTCAAACACACCATCCCCTAATTGCAGAATGGATACATCGAAAGTACCACCTCCTAAATCAAAGACTAGAATTAACTGTTCTTGATCTTGCTTATCTAAACCAAAAGCTAAAGCGGCTGCGGTTGGCTCGTTGATGATCCGCAGTACTTCAAGTCCAGCGATGGTACCAGAATCTTTGGTTGCTTGTCTTTGAGCATCTGTAAAATAAGCAGGTACGGTAATTACTGCTTTTGTTACTGATTCACCCAAAAAGTTTTCCGCATCCTGTTTAAGTTTTTGTAGGATCATGGCGGAAATTTCTTGTGGTGTGTAATTACGTTCACGAATTTGAACATCAACAGTATCATCTCGACCTTTGACACAGTTGTAAGGTACGCGATCGCGTTCTGCATCTGTGTCATCCCAGCGACGCCCAATGAAGCGTTTTATACTATAGATTGTATTTTCCGCATTTGTTACAGCTTGGCGCTTTGCCAGTGAACCAACTAAGCGTTCACCACCTTTACCAAAGCCCACAATACTAGGAGTAGTTCGTCCGCCTTCTGAATTGGCAATGACAATTGGTTGACCACCTTCTAAAACAGCGACGCAACTGTTGGTAGTGCCTAAGTCGATCCCAATAACTTTTCCCATATATAACAGTATTTTTACTTAATTAATATTCCTCAAAGTATAAGCAACAGCTTTTGGAGGACAGTTGTTTCAGTGGTGTTTTCCATTGATAACTGTCCCTCCGTAAGCATTTCCACTGAGGAAGGCGACAAAACTTTGGGCGTTATATTTCGCGACTACTTTTTATGCGTGTTTATACGCAATGCTCGCCTATTTAGTCATTGGTCAATGGTCAATTGTCAATATTCAATGGTCAATTGTTTAGTTGTTAATAGTTGGTAATTAGTAATAACTCCCAACAACAAATAACAATCAACTATCGATTGACAAAAGACAAATGACGACTGTTTAACTATGTTACTGGAGGAGACTGATTTTCCTCTGAAGATGGCGTATCTTCTTTAGGAGCAGCCACCTTAACCATGGCATGGCGTAGCACGCGATCGCCCAAGTAATATCCGCGTACTAACTCTTCTAACACTGTTCCTTCAGGATATTCATCCGTAGGTTCCCGCATTACTGCTTCGTGTAGGTTGGGATCAAATGGTTGTCCTTCGGGACGCATGGGTGATACACCTAAGCGCTTCAGGCTATCTACTAGTAATTTATAAACTCCTTGATAACTTTTGTGAATTCCCATTTCCCCATCATTTTGGGGTTTAATTTGCGATCGCGCCCGCTCGAAATTATCAACTACTGGTAGCAATTCATTAATTGCATTCCGTTTTGCTTGCGCTTCTAAATCCTCTTTTTCTTTGATTGTGCGTTTGCGGTAATTTTCAAAATCTGCCGCAATTCGCATATACTGGCTGCTACGTTCTTCTAACTGAGCTTTGAGAGACTCGATTTGTTGATTCATTTGTGCTGATGCAGCCGTATCAACTGTAGTTGTCTGATTAGCAGTAACCCCATTTTCTTGGTTGGGTATAACTGTGTTTTCAGGTACGTTAGTTTCGGTTGTCACTTCGTTTGTCACCTCGGTGCCAGGTTCGTTGGCATTCATTGGAACTGAGGAGTCACTATTCATTGCTTGTTTAACCTCTGTTGGTTCACCCACTTGCTGATTTGTGTTGTTTATCTGTTTATATTCGTCCATCATTATGTACTGATCCCAGATACTTGATACGACAATTTATCGCCATATTTGCAGTCATGCATTAGACTTCTTGTAGAAATTGAGAAAAGGTTAAGGAGTAAAGTAAAGGTTGAAGAATGAAAAAACTCCTGCCTTTGAGCCTTTACCCTTACTCTACAAGAGCGCAAGAAGTAGTCTATTGCTAGAGATTGCAACAGTGGGCGTATTTTGTTGCCGATATCTCCTGGAATTGATATCACCGTCATCTATTTTGACAAATGCTGGACATCTTAGTGCAGATACTGATGCTAGTAGCCTGTCAATTTTCAATTGAAGGGAAATTGGGATCGGGGATTGAGGATCGGGGATTGGGAAGAGACTTGTTAAAGAATTCTCCCTTGTCCTCCTTGTCCCCGTGCTGATCCCAATCCCCAATATTTTTATTTAAGTGGGTATGTAAATTCTTGTTCACAGCTTGGGAATACTCTATTCAGAAATTCCCGCTATTTATAGCTGATTTATGACTAACTCGTCACCACAACGGCGTAGTACAGCTCTGTCTACCAGAGTAGAATTTTCGCCCTTCGGCAACAAACTTGTGCAATCTGGCTTTGTCAACAGTGAACAGATGAGACAAGCACTGATTGAAAGCCGCAAGTCTGGTATCCCTTTAACAGAGGTACTCGAATCAATATCGGGGCGGCAATTATCACCGGAGTTAATTAGGCAGTATAAAAAACAACAGCTATTTGAACTTAAAATACTTTACGGCGTAGAATCCCTCGATCCGGAAATTAGTTCAGTAGGCAACACAACAGTAGCCCATCTGATTGATAGTCTTATTCCAATTGATATTTGTCGTCGTCACCGCTTAGTACCATTATCGAAAAACGAGGAGCAAAACCCACCCTCTATTTTAGTGGCGATGGTCGATCCAGATAATCTAGAAGCTTCGGATGACTTAAATCGGGTTTTGCGTCCCCAAGGTTTGGCCTTGCAGCGCATGGTAATTACCCAAGAAGACTATCAATTGTTAATCAATGTATACTTGGATGAATTAGCTGTTCGACAAAAGCATTTAGAGCAAGAAAAATATACAGATATTAATCAAGATTTAGAAAATCTTGACAACCTCAACCTAGACGAAGCTCCAGAAGAATCCGAGGCTGACTTGGGAGCAGCCATGAAAGGTGCCGAGGATGCTCCTGTAATCAGTCTGGTTAACAGAATTTTGGCAAAAGCATTGCATGAGAAAGTATCTGATATTCACATAGAACCACAGGAAGAAAATCTCCGGATTCGCTTTCGTAAAGATGGGGTGTTACGGGAAGCTTTCGACCCCTTACCAAAAAAAATTATTCCTGCTGTCACCGCGCGGTTTAAGATTATCGCTAATTTAGATATTGCGGAACGACGCTTACCTCAAGACGGACGAATTAGGCGATTGTTTGAGGGACGTAAAGTGGACTTCCGTGTTAATACCTTACCTAGTCGCTACGGGGAAAAAGTTGTATTGCGAATTTTGGATAACTCTGCAACTCAACTAGGTTTGGATAAATTAATTACTGACCCAGAGACGTTGCAGATTGTCCAGGAAATGGTTAGCCGTCCTTTTGGGTTAATTTTAGTAACTGGGCCAACAGGTTCTGGTAAGACAACTTCACTATATTCGGCACTAGCAGAAAGAAACGACCCAGGAATTAATATCAGTACTGTAGAAGATCCAATTGAGTATAGTTTGGCAGGAATTACTCAAGTGCAGGTGATTCGGGAAAAAGGTTTAGATTTTGCGACTGCATTACGGGCATTTTTGCGGCAAGATCCAGATGTGCTGCTGGTGGGTGAAACAAGGGATAAGGAAACAGCAAAGACAGCGATTGAAGCAGCATTGACTGGTCACTTGGTATTAACTACTTTACATACTAATGACGCCCCTGGTGCGATCGCTCGTTTAGGAGAAATGGGTATTGAGCCTTTCATGATTTCCAGTTCGCTGATCGGCGTTTTAGCACAGCGTTTGGTACGGCGTGTTTGTTCTGACTGTCGCATTCCCTACACACCCACAGTAGAAGAACTTGCTCGCTATGGTTTGTCAGCTTCCCAGGAAGTAGGAATAACCTTTTACAAAGCTAATACTCTGACCCTAGACCAAATTCAAGAAGCCAAAACCCAAGGTCATTTATGTCCAAGCTGTAATGGCGTAGGCTACAAAGGACGTTGTGGTGTCTATGAGGTCATGCGAATCAGCGAAAATTTGCAAACCCTCATTAACGAAGAAGCACCAACAGAACGCATCAAAGAAGTAGCAGTAGAAGAGGGTATGAAAACCCTACTGGCGTACAGCTTGGACTTAGTACGTCAAGGTTCAACCACTCTAGAAGAAGTAGAACGAGTCACCTTTACTGACACAGGCTTAGAAGCAGAATTGAAAGCCAAACGCAAAACTAGTCTTACCTGTAGGATTTGTAATGCTGGGTTACAGCCTGAATGGTTGGATTGTCCATATTGTCTGACGCCTCGTTTTCAGGATTAGTCATTCGATTTTAGATTTTGGATTGACTCCAATGTGTGGAATTTGCTTGCTCTGTACCATCAAAGAAGTATCGGTTATTAGTTATTTGAAAAGCCTTAACTACTAACAATCAACAAGCAATCAATAACAACCAACAAAGGAAAAAAAGTATGGAAATGATGATTGAAGATTTAATGGAGCAAATGATTGAAATGGGTGGTTCAGATCTGCATTTATCTGCTGGTTTACCACCATATTTTCGCATTAGTGGTAAACTGACACCCATCGGAGAAGAGCCTTTATCTGGCGATCAATGCCAAAGATTAATTTTTAGTATGCTCAATAACTCCCAGCGAAAAACATTAGAGCAAAACTGGGAGTTAGATTGTTCTTATGGTGTCAAGGGATTAGCACGTTTCCGCGTCAATGTCTATAAAGAACGAGGTTCTTATGCCGCTTGTTTGCGAGCATTAAGTTCTAAAATACCTAACTTTGATAAATTAGGTTTGCCTGATGTAGTAAAAGAAATGTCGGAAAAACCCAGAGGATTAATTCTAGTCACAGGGCCTACTGGTTCTGGAAAAACAACTACTCTAGCGGCAATGATTGACTTAATTAACCGCACACGGGCAGAACATATTTTGACAGTTGAAGACCCGATAGAGTTTGTTTATGAACCAATCAAAAGTCTTGTTCACCAAAGACAATTGGGTGAGGATACAAAAAGTTTTGCCAATGCTTTAAAAGCTGCTTTGCGGGAAGATCCAGATATTATTTTGGTGGGGGAAATGCGAGACTTAGAAACTATTTCTTTGGCTATTTCTGCTGCTGAAACTGGACATTTAGTATTTGGAACTTTACACACAAGTTCGGCAGCACAGACTGTTGACAGAATAATTGATGTTTTCCCACATGAAAAACAAACCCAAGTCAGGGTACAGTTATCAAACTCACTAGTAGCAGTATTTAGCCAAACTTTAGTTACTAAAAAGAATCCCAAACCTGGTGAATTTGGTCGGATAATGGCACAGGAAATAATGATAGTGACTCCGGCTATTTCTAACTTAATTCGTGAAGGTAAAACAGCACAAATTTACTCAGCTATTCAAACTGGTGGCAAATTGGGTATGCAAACTCTGGAGAAAGTTTTAGCTGATTTATATAAAGCAGGAACTATCTCTTTTGAAGCAGCAATGTCTAAAACTTCTAAACCAGATGAAGTGCAACGTCTAATTGGCCCTGCACCATCTACTGCTGGAAAAGTAGGTACTGCTGGAACTGTAAAAGCACATTAAAAATTTTGTTGTTTAAGTATTTCTCAAAAATCAACAAATAACAACCAACAATTTATTATTATTTCATACGGATAGAGGAAACTTATGCCTGCATTCGTTGCTCGTGTTCGGGATTCACAAGGAAAATCAAAAACTGAAAAATTATTTGCAAAAAATTTGGCAGAAGCACGTACGAGACTTAGACAGCAAGGATTTGTTGTCCAAGAACTAAAAAAATCTGAAGGTTTCGGAAATTTTGATCTGAAAAAACTTCAGAATTCATTAGTCAAAGTTTCGGTTAAGGATAAAGCTGTTTTTTCTCGTCAATTTGCTGCTTTGGTGAATGCAGGAGTAGCTATAGTCAGAAGTTTGGGAGTACTGTCTGAGCAATGTAGTAATCCTAAACTCAAACAATCACTTATGGATATTAGTAGTGATGTCCAAAATGGGATAAATCTTTCCGATGCAATGCGTAAGCATCCTGATTGTTTCGATGGTTTATATGTCAGCATGATTCAGGCTGGCGAAGTTGGTGGTGTGCTAGACGAAGTTTTAAATCGATTAGCCAAGTTATTAGAAGATGTAGCTCGTTTACAAAACCAAATTAAATCAGCACTTGCTTATCCAGTTGCAGTTAGTATTATTGCGGTTTCTATTTTTGTGGGGATGACAGTATTTCTAATTCCAATTTTTGCCAAAATTTTTGATGAACTAGGAACAGAATTACCACCTTTGACTCAATTCATGATGTTTTGTAGTGAAGTTCTGCGGAGTTGGCGAATTTTTGTGTTTGTTGGATCTTTAATGGCAATAGCATTTGCTTACAAACAGTACTATAAAACCCGTGTCGGTAAGGAAACTATTGATCGTATTTCCCTAAAAATGCCGTTGTTTGGTGACTTAATTCAAAAGTCATCTGTTGCTCGTTTTAGTCGTACTTTCGGTGCTTTGACTCGTTCAGGTGTGCCAATTCTGACTTCTTTAGAAATTGTACGAGATACTTCTGGTAATCAGGTGGTTTCAAATGCAATTGATGGAGCAAGAGCAGAAATTCAACAAGGAGGAATGATTAGCATTGCATTACAAAAAGAGAAAGTTTTTCCGCCTATGGCAATTCAAATGATCAGTATTGGTGAAGAAACTGGTGAACTAGATGGCATGTTAATGAAAATAGCTGATTTCTATGAAGATGAGGTAGAGCAAGCAGTCAAAGCCCTTACTAGTGTTTTGGAACCAGTAATGATTGTTGTTTTGGGTGGTATGGTTGGTACTATTTTGATGTCGATGTATTTGCCTTTATTTAAGGTATTTGAAAAGCTGGGATAGTCAGAAATTAAGACTCAAGGATGAAAGATAAGAATTATTTTTTCATCCTTTGTTTTCAAATTAAAAGATAATTTAATAGACAAAAAATTAAAATTAATAATTTTAATCATGTTCCTAAAAAAATCATATTATGAAACTAGTTTATCTGAGTATAGTAACAACATTGGTGCGATCGCTTTACTCAAGCAACATCGTCCATACTTAGAAATGATTCCTAGTCTACGTCGTCCAGACAAAAGTATTATCACTATACCTTTGCCAATTGTGCGTTTGCGTGGGGAAGCAACAACTACAGGTAAAACTATTTCTCTACCCTGTGATGTCGCAGTTTTGATGTGTGATCCTGAATGGAAAATTAAAACAGGAAGCGAAATTCTTGTCTTTATTCATCGTCCCCATGAAGACTTTTCTGACTTTTTAGGACGCTGGCGACAAACACAAATTTGGCTGGATCAAGACTATGAATGGTTAATGTCCCCCCGCTACCAACATATTTTGAGCGAGGGGACATTAACCATATATCCTCTATTTGTGGTTTTTCCAGAGACATTAGAACGGATCAAGCGGGGTATATTAGGGGCTGATTTACCGTTTGTGGTGCAAACACCAGAATTAATTTTGGATGAGGAAGAAGAGGAATTGGGGATCGGGGATCAGATCATATAAAAATTTTATAATTCTTTTCTTTAATTTTAAAGCTATATTCAATACTTTTACGGGAACAATAAAACCATCGGTAATAAAGCATTAAAACTACGTACTGATGGATCAAATTGAACATCTTTTCCAGACATCTGTTGAACAGTTGGTGAGAGAGATTGTTGCAGTTAATCGTGCTTGGAAAGCTATACGGGAATTATTTGGTGATGATTCTCCTCTCTCTACTTCAACACGAGATTTAAAAACTTGTTTACAGGTGCGGTTATTAAGAGAACATGCTCCTGAACAAGTTTATCTAGTTAAAGATTCGGTTGTATCTAATGAAATAGGTGAGGAAATTTACAGTTTGCAACTACGGGAGAAGGTAGGCGATCGCTTATATGCAGAACACCTCCCTGTGAGAGTAGCGAAAGAATTTCTCACAGAGCAAGAATTACGTAAATTTACTAAACAATCAATAAATGTAAATTAAAAAAGGGGCTATATGGATATACTCAAAATTTGGGACATTATTTGGGATGATACTCCTTTTCACTACGCAACAGCCATAGTATTAATATTGGCAATTTGTGTTGAGTTATATAGTGTTTTTCGTTATTGTTTGAAGTTTCGCACAATTCAAACTGCTATTAAGATTGTGGATAAATGGCGATTCGGGGATAGAAATTCAACTCCTCGAAGTGTTGAAGTTCGTGATTGGTTGAATGACCATTTAGGAACTGATCAACAGAATAGAATTGAACAGAGAAAGAGAAATGGTAAATATCTACTAATTAAATATCCAGCCATTTTATCTTGTCCTGTACCGCGTAGTTCTCTTCGTTTTGTCACTACTCTTTGTACCGCTATTGGTGTTTTGGGAACTTTTTATGGTATTCAACAAGGGTTACAAGATGTCAACTTAGATACCAGAAGTATTGAACAGTTAATGCCTGCTATTAAACAATTAATTGCAGGTATGAAAACAGCTTTTTCTACATCATTAATGGGACTTGGTTCTGGTAGTATTTTTACCTTAATTTTATTCGCCACCGATTCTATAAAACAAAATCAACGTGACGGTCTGCGTGAAAAGTTAGATAAGATAACTACTCAAGAAATAGCAGCAGATCAAGAAGCAAATAGTATTCAACAGGTTGTTAATAATTTAAATCGTGTTGCTAAAAATTTATCTGGACTGCAAGCACCAAGTGCAGAATTGATTGGAGAAGCAGTTGGTCAGCAAATACGAACAATTCTTTTACCGGGACTGAAAGCCATACACCAAGAGCAGCGTCAGACAAGAGAATTACAGGAAAATCAGGGACAGAGAGTTTTAGAGAACCTAATTCAAGATTTACGAATTCAGGTATTAGAACCGATAGCAGTTAGGCTTGATAAAAGTGCTGAATTAACACAGCAAGCATCTGAAGCAGTCCTTACTCTTCATCAAGATTTAGGAAAATCTATCACCACAATTCAGAACTTTCAGCAGCAAACATTAACGCAACTCCAGCAATTTGCTAACGATTTAAGACAAACTCTCAGCCAATTTCAAACAGATACAAAAGGTGTTTTAGAACAAACAACGGTTGAAATAAATCGTGCAGTCAATCACAGTATAGAAGGAATGATAACACAAAGAAGCGCATTTCAAGAAAGTGCTGAAAATGCAGCTGCAACATTTAGAGGGATTAGAGAAGAGTTAGAAGAAGCTTTGCGACACCGAGCAGAAGTTGAACGACAAATATTAGAAGCTACCCGTACCGGAATGATTAATATTCTT
>NZ_AJLJ01000066.1 GCF_000317245.1 Fischerella muscicola SAG 1427-1 = PCC 73103 | reverse complement strand
ACAGAAATTTGTATCTTCGATTTTGGTGAGTGGTTTGTGGTAGAGTTCTTTCATGGAAAAGGTAGTGAAACTCGTTTATTGCCTAAGAACTTAAAAAATCAACAGATACTTTTCGGTCAAAATCAATTATCGGTTAAGCAAATTCGTTATCTTGGTGGTGATAGACACGATCATGTATTTCTTTGGCAATACTATTGTCGTCAATGGCTAGAAAAGAGGAAAATTTATCCTAACCCAGGTACGAAACCTTATCCAAAACCTACAGAATATCAATTAACAGACCGATGGAGAGGACTTCAGCGCTGGGAAAGCGAAATTCAAAGGTTAGAGGAAGAAGCAAGGCACTACTGTAATAAATTAAATAAATGTGAAGGTTTGTAGTGAGGGCTTTAGCCCTCTAAATTTAAGCACTGAAGTGCTTACTACAAACCTATTTTACGAACTGGGGCATAATTTCGGCGGCAGTGAATATTCCGTGGATACCGCGTTGATGTAGCTTTATACCTGCTTTGAGATAGCCGAAAGCTGGGCCACAAACGTTTGCAGCCATGCTGGTTTCATCTCCTAATGTGAAGGTGTGGGTGGAAATTTTACCTTCAAAAGTGCGACCTGTGATTTTGACGTTGGTGCTGAGGGGTTTTTTGGGATTTCTGGTATCGACAACACCGCCAACAGTGACGCGATCGCGCGAACAAATTCCTGCTAACTCTAACATTACGTCATCGGCGTGTTCCATATTTTCTAATGTCAACACACCATTAGTTTTATCCAGAAGTGCTTCTACTTCTGCATCTGTCATCGCTCTAGCTGTTTCTACATTGTAACCAGGCATATGGGCAATATCTTCGCGAATAGTGGCGCGGTAAGCTTCCCAATTAGAAATTCCTACCCCAAAAGTAATTTCTACTCGATGAATTTCAGCATAACTTTGGGATGCGATCGCTGCTGCTGCTGTTAATAGTCCCGGTGTCGCCCCGCATCCTGTCATGTAGGTAATACCTGCGGCTTGTAATTCTGCTTTCAAGGTTAATAACTGTTCTACTGCACTGGTGCGTTTAATCGCATCTACTAATACCCCACGCCAACCAGAATTAATAAATTGCTTGGCGACAGTGGCGATAAAGTCATTAGGTAAGTTTGGTAAAGCCAAAAAATAACCATCTACAGGCTGATTGCTTTCGATTAAATCCTGAATACTGTGATTGGTTAATGTACCAAATGGTTCTAAATAACCAAGCGAACCTTGAGATTGATATGTGGTGATGCACTTTTCGGCATTTAAACCCTCGGTGGCGTAAGCATAACCTTTGTTATCTGCTGCTGCTACTAATATCATTTCTTGTTTCGGGGCTAGGACTTTTGCCGCAGCTTGTCCCAATCCGCCAAAACCCAGTACTCCGATACGTATGGCTTGAGCAAAATTGATAGAACCTATTATTTGTTCTGTATGCATGGTTAATTAGCTCAGTTAAAAATTAGCTTTCACATTCAGCCTTAGTTCTAAGTCTTGTGACTGTAGCTTTTGGCTAGTCGCGAGAAATTTTATCTTGATTTATTATGCTGGGTTGTTGGCTTGCCAGATCGATTTTTTATTTTTTAGATACAGATTTTCCCCACAAAGAAGCCCAAATCATACTTGGTGCAGAATCAGTGGTTTTGAGTTTAGGAGTTTTTGAATCACAGATGAAGTGCAGTCGCTTCTCATCTGGCAAAATTAATCATAATGATAGATTTTTTCAATAAAAATCATTATTTTTGGACAGATATTAATGTCTAAGCTAACCATAGTTATGGTTTCGCCGTCTTTTACAAATTTATTGAGAGTTAAATTTTGAGCTTGACTTCTAGATTAGGTTAAGAGAAACTTACATGTAATAGATGTGTTAACTAATAAGATTAATAATTTTTGTAAATTTTCTGAGATATATATTTTGAGAGATGGAACATTAGTTAACAAATAGCTAATTTTGTAGCTAAGGAAAAATGCTGTTCCCTGTAGCTACATTTATAGCCATTTGCTAGAGCAGTACAATCCAAGCGTACTATTTGTGGTTAGACCAAAAGCATGGAGACATTAGAATTCATCATTTATCCAGATGGTCGGGTACAGGAGAAAGTCACTGGTATTGTAGGTAATTCCTGCGCCGAAGTGACAGCGGCTATAGAAGCACAGCTGGGACAAGTGCTTAGTCACGAGCCAACCTCAGAATTCTTTGCCGCCAAGGTGCAGCAATCTGGAGTGGTGAACACACAAACCACTCATAGCGGTTGGTAAATTTGCAAACATAAACATTTAGTTTAGTCGATTCATAACCACCATGTCACACTTTAGCCAAATTAAAACCCAAATCCGTAACATCGAGTCTTTGCAAGATGCTCTCTCTGACTTGGGTATAGACTGGAAGCAAGGCCCGCGTCAAGTGCGTGGCTATCGTGGTCAAACTCACAGTGCTGAGATTACTATCGAGCAAGAAAATGGCTACGATGTTGGTTTCAAATGGAATGGCAAAGAATACGAATTGGTAGCTGATTTGCAATACTGGCAACAAGACTTATCTGTAGAAGGATTCTTACGTCAAGTAACACAGCGCTATGCTTATCAAACAGTGATGAAAGAAACAGTAAAAGCAGGCTTTCAAGTTGCCGAACAACAAAAAAATGAAGATGGTTCAATTCGTCTGGTAGTGCAACGCTGGAGTGCGTAATGTCTGATTTTTTGCCGTCGCTGGAAGAACAGGAAGATAACCGAACTGGACTAGAACCAGAATTAGGCGGCTTTTTGCGGGACGCCCCAGAACGCTCCGGCTTAGAGCCGGAGTTAGGGGGTATGCTACGCCAAAAGGGTGTGTATGTTGATGAAATCACTTGTATTGGCTGTAAGCACTGCGCCTTTGTTGCTCGTAACACTTTCTATATAGAACCAGATTATGGGCGATCGCGTGTCATGCGTCAAGATGGTGATTCCGAGGAAATAATTCAAGAGGCAATAGATACTTGTCCAGTGGATTGTATCCATTGGGTTGATTATACCGAAATCAAACGTTTGGAAGAAGAACGTAAGTATCAAGTCATACCTGTAGTAGGTTACCCTGTAGAAGGTGCAGTTGCAGCTTCTGAGCGACGACGCAAAAAGCAAAAATTAAAACCAAAAAAATCCCGTTATTAAATAAAACTAGTTCCGAAATAATCATAAAGGAGATGGCTGGAAATCCAGCCTTTTTATTTTTTAAATAAAATTATTCACATTTTTAGTTTTTTGATTTTGTACTTCATGATTTTCTGATAAATATTTTATGTAAAAATATGATTTTTTTGTGAACTTGCTTGATTTATAGTGCTGTTTGAGGTTTTATTGCCTTAGCATTTTTAATTAATGCTTCACTAAAGAATATAAATTGTGAAACAGTGGGTATGTGCAGGTGCTAGCACAACTCTGAAATGAAAAATCAGAGGACACTCTTATGTTTAAGCTAGGTTCAACAAATTTAATCTTCCTGGCTCACATCCAGCAAGTATTGCTAGGGGGTAATATTTTTATCGAATATGAGCTAGTGCTTCAGAGTGTCCATGCTGTGAGGATTCCTGGTGGTTTGACTCCACCCTGAGTAAATGGCTTTAAATGCTTCTGTCTGTAGTTGTAAACAGTGATAAGAATTCTATTCTCTTGAATATTGCTGGAGAGAGATTCTACACAGCAGTATAGGAATTTATTCTATACTTACCTTCCATTGCTGCAAATATACTAGGTTAACCATCAATTTTTGCCAATAGTTTAGTTAACTTGGATTAATAGGTGTTTTAAGACTTTATTCAAATATTACTGAATTAAAAAGTCAAGAGTTTGCCAAAATTTGAGGGTAAATCCTCACTTTGTACAATTCTTGGAAACATTATATTCAGTAAAAGTGACTTGAGTAATATTGAAAGTCGCTTTGGATAAGTGGCACTGATTTATTTGACTGATTTATTTGCAAGAATGAAGGTTTAGACTACAGTTGAGTTTTTGTCACCAGGGTAAAGTAATAACGCTTTGCACCCAAATAATTATAGTGACACAACAGATTTTATCTCTGCAATTAGGATATCAAACGTAGTTGGTAATTGCTTAATTCTGTTACTGCTCTTCAGAGTAACACAACACAAAAACCATTTCCAGTTGTTATGACTAGACTTGATATGACTTCAATGCCAAATAATCCCTCAGTTGCCATATGTATTCCCACTTATAATCAAGCCCAATACTTGATTGAGTCCGTAACAAGTGCTTGTCGCCAAACTTATCCAAACGTGGAAGTATGGGTTTCAGACGATCACAGCACTGACGAAACACCCCAAGTGATGGAACAGTTGTGTCAGCAGTTTCCGCAAGTGCATTACTATCAGCAACCTAAAAACATGGGTATTGCTGGTAATAATTCTTGGTTAATGAGCCAGCCAAAAACTGAGTTTATCGTACGTCTAGACTCAGATGATTCTTTAATGCCAAATTATGTAGAAAAATTAGTTTCGCTACTACAAAAATATCCCGAAGCTGGTTATGCTCATACTGCTATCCAAGAAATGGATGAGTATGGAAAAAATCATTCCATAGGACGAGTTGCCAGAAAAAAAGAGTTTCAAAATTCAGAAGACGCGCTAATGGCAGCAGTTACTGGCTATAGAGTAGCAGCAAACATCATCATGTTTAGAACCAAGGCACTCCAAGAATTAAGATATTACGAAAATGGGCCTGAATATGTTGAAGACTATGATTTATCTGTCAGAATCGCTGATGCTGGCTATGGAAATGTTTATGCAGATGAAATATTAGCAAAATATCGAGTTTGGACTGATGTGAAGAAAACGCGTTCCAAGCGTAAACATTTGCAGTTGAAAGGATATATTCGGATTTTTGAAGAGAGTTTTTTACCTGCTTTTCAACGGCGAGGCTGGGATACGAAAGTGTTAGATCAGCAGAGACGCAAGATGGCAATTATACACTCAGCCTATTGTTTTCTTCCTATTTTTAATCAAGAGGAAAGAGCAGAACTTGTTAGCTTGTTAAAACAATTGGGTGATTCGCCTGTGTTGCAACTGCGAATCTTTGCATTATCTTTAGGTTTTGCTCCTTTCTTTGAATGGCAACATCACACAGAACTGAAATTAAAAGGTTTTGTCAAAGACTGGTTAAGCAAACTGAAAAGTATGACAGCAGTCAAAGTCGCAGGATAACTTTTTTAGGTGTAAGTGTATAGATTAAGTAATGGCTTTAGTCCTGATTTTGAGGACTAAAGTCCTCACTACAAACTATACTCCACTTAAACGAATATTGACTGATTACAAAGTTTTTGTTTAAGTTTTAATTATCAAAGTGAGATATTAGAGAGCGATCGCTCACTTCATCAAATTATCATGTTGAGACAGTAATCTTTCTACCTTCGCTTCATCTATCCTGGCTGTCAGCTTTTTAGATTCATGTAAATCCCTCATAGTTTTTGCCAAAGAGAAAGTAGAACCTATTGAAAAAGCCATACCCATACCCATAAAACCTTTCACCCAGTTATCCACGGGTAAATTGACAATACCGACAGTAGTCATAGAAAGAGAAAGTAGAAAAGCAGCCCATGTTTGAAAAATCCAAGCTGCACTTTCTTTTTGTTGTGGTGCTGGTGTATGCATATTCCCAATCCGAAACAATACGAATTAATCGCAATACTGCTCGGATAAGACAAATCAATTGACATTTAAATCCTGTAGAGACGCGATATATCGCGTCTCTACAACCCCAAAATTATGACGAAAAATCCTTAACCGAGCAGTATTGGAATTAATCGTTATTGTATTTATAGATATTTTGCTCGGAATATATTCAAAAGACAGTTTGATAACTGGACTCAAATGTTGTTAATAGTTAAAGATTAAAGGGCAAAGAGAAAGGACATTATCTTAATCCTTTAACCTTTTCTCTTTACCCTTTTACCTTTATTTTATTTGTCGCACTTTAGCAACTGTCACAGAAGTTACTTAATCCTTCTCTGCAAAAGTTTGTACCTTGCCATCAGGACTGTAAACGGCTCTAATGATCACAGATTGTCCATTGCGATTGGGAGAAATAAAACGCTCACCAATTAAAGGCATACCTGTACGATCAATGTATATCCTTGAAGCTTTCCCTAAAGGAAGGATACGTTCAATAGTGCCATCAACACCCACCATCAAACTATACTCTAGTGTTTGGTCTAAGCCAGAAGGTGGCTGCCAGCGCTTTGTTAAAAATTGTTTAGCTTCTGACAATTGAGCAGTTGCGTCGAATACAGAGTTGCTGTTTCCAGTAGCAATTTTGTTGGAATTACGGTCTTGGCGCAATCTCTGGATTAATGCAGAAGTATCTTCTGCATCAACCGAGGAGGTAGTTGTTGATGATTGATTTTGTTGATTAAGAGTACTACCACGGCTATTGGGTGCGGTAGCAATCGGTGGCGGAACAGTAGGAAGAGTTGAAGGCAGGCTAGTTACTGTAGTGGGTGAATTGAGTGATATTTCTCCCTTTTGGGCAACAACTCCATTTTTCGGAGTCAGGGCGGTGCTGTTGAGTTGTGAAGAATTGGGTTGAATCAGAACTTCTCGCTGTGGATTTGTTGATGTCAGTGGTGCGGGAAGTTTTGCTGTTGGGGGTACGGTGAATACGTTTTTCCCTGGAGAAGGTGAGGAGAAGCCAGCTGTAGGAGATGTCGTAGAAGTTGAAGGGGAAAGACCTTGAGAAGGCGCATTAGCTATTAGGGGCGCATTTGGAAACGCCTGGGTTTGAGAAGAAGTTTGGTTAGGTGATAGTGATCCTGAACCAGGTACAGACAAATTCTTAGAACCAAAAGGTAGGGCAGGCAGTTGGTCGGTAGGGGTGAGTGCAGGTACAGGTGTTGCTAGATCCGGTAGGGGTGATGGTTCTAAGGCAAGTTTATCTGTGGTGGTAGTAGGTTTCTGCTTAGTCTGAATAGCATATTGGTAGGTAAAGGGTACTAAACCAACTGCTAATACCAGTACTGCTACCGCAGGTACCCAACCAGGAATAGCAAAACGCGATCTGTTTTGATAAAGACTAGGTAGGGCAAGCAAATCATCAGAGTATTGATCTAAGGCAGTTGCCAAATCAAATAACTGTAACAAATTCAGTTGAACAACAGGCTGAGATGCTTGGTATCCTAAAGAACCGAGAAACAAATTATGAGTTAAACGGCTGTTTGGTTTGATGTGTATTTCGGTTTCTGGTAGCTGATTATTAAAAGAATTTAATGTTTGAGTAGAAACGGAAGGTTGTAATTGTTCTTGTGATTCTAATTGATCTGATTGCTCTTGATCTAATGCTTTGGTTGAGTCCTCTAAATCTGAAAAGTTTGCCCAAAAACTTTCAGGGGACATTTGAAGAAATTCCTGCACGTAGTTTGTTACTGCTGCACACAAAGCTTCTAGTTGGTCGCGATCGCCCCGAATAACGATCTTCTGTTCTTCGCTTAGTCGTGGATCGTCAAAGCTTAACTCAAAGCGTAGATCCTTCAGAACAGATTTTCCCACCCAACGAGATAGAGATGAGCTTTGCGCCAAGACTTCTAGCGTGCAAGTGGGTGGTGTGTACCGACGGATGACAGAATTTGTTAGAGGCATGGCAAGAACTGCAAGCAGGATATTTTCAAAATTTAGTTGAACGGTCTATAAGTGCTAGCCAGAGACGGCGATGTCCACCGGGGCCGCTATAAAAAAGTAAATCTATCAGCAGTTTTAAAGCCAGGTGGGTAAGTTCATCCGTGGAGATTGTCGAGTCTTCCTCCATCCGTTCTTGGTAAGTGTTGCAGAAAGCATCAATATAATCTCCTAACAAAGCAGCTTGATGAGGTTCGCGGTTGTTTTCCGCCATCTGTTCTAACAAGCCAACAGCACGCCGAATCAATTCTTGATGCTGCTTGGCAAGATAACAAATAATGAGAACAAGCGCTCGCGCTTCTTCAACATCGAGCTTTTTTCGCCCTCCTTGACCTTTGCGTAGCGGGTTAGACTGGCGTAGCCGCCACAGTGCTACACGGTCTGGCACTCTTGACTCTAAATTCAGATTAATAGCCGCTGAAAGCATGGCCTCGGAGCCAATGCCAGTCAATGTTTCTAATGCCAACAGCACCAAATCTAATTGGGTTTTAATGTTTTCCCATTGAGTTGTATTTGGGGCTGGAAGCTTAATTAAATCCTCCCACTGAGGGGTAGGAGTGGGTAAATTGGCGGCAGAGTGCATAACTTTTAGCATAGATGATCGGGCTGGTAGGGGCTGTTGCTGTTACCCATTTTGAAACCAGACTTTTACGAAAGAAGATTAGTTTCCTAAAGCTATGAACAGAAATTAGCCTACAGCAAGCTGCTGGCATTTTCCATAACTGAGATGGTTGGGTAAACAGCTGCGGTCTTTGTCTTACTCTATGACGAAAACCGATTTTATAAAAAGTACAAGTACTATTTATTACGTCTTGTCTGCTAGTTGCACCAACCTTGGATTTAACTATACTTTTTGCTTAAAATGATGCTTTATACAAAATAAATAAATCTTCCTTTAGATAGATATTTTCTCCTGGTTAATGGTTAGTTGTTTATCTGGCTACTTTAACTTAACAACCAAAGAATACATAAATCAGTCATATTTCAACAAGCAGTTTCTGAGAAAGTTTATTGTTTTGTTTACGGAACAATAAGAATTTTTGATGGTTATTGGAAATAATTTTGGTTAAAGAATTAGCATACTTTTGTTTTTGCTGTTACTTGTTTAATTTTTCATCAAACTTTACTTAAACAATTAAGATTCTAAACTGTGTGATAAAAATTAGAGACACAATTCATTGCGTCTCTACAGTGAACTAAATTTATACAAGCGTTGCCTCAAATATTTCACTCCACATACGCAACAGTTACACCAGTACCACCATCGGATTGTTCTGCTGCTTCATAACGACTAACTCTAGGGTGTTGTTGCAAAAAGGCGTGAACACCTTGGCGCAATTTACCAGTACCATGCCCGTGAATAATCCAGATCGGCCCTGTTGCTTCCGAAATTGCTTTGTCTAAAATGAGTTCCGCATCTGCAACCCTACGTCCGCGTATATCTACCGTATTTTTGGATGTGCGAATTGCTGGGGCTGGTTGGGTTGGAGTAACTGGTGTTGCTGGGGCTGGTTTTGCTTTCACTACTGGTTCAGCTTTTTTACCATCCAGAGATTCCACATCTTCGAGTTTGACTGTCATTTTCATAATCCCAAAGCGGACGGTTAACTCACCATCGTCATCGGGTGCAGTCAAGACTTCTGCTGTTTGCCCTAATTTGGGAATGCGGATACGATCGCCGACTTTAGGAATATATCCTTGTTTTGGTTTTGGTGGTGGTTGGGGTATAAATTTTTCAGCAACTTGATGTAAAGCCTTGGTGGCTTGTTGGGCGTCTTGGGCAGTGGGTGTACCTTGCTGCAAGCGGCGAATTACTTGAGCAATTTCGCTTCTCGCTTGAGCGATCGCTTGCTGAACTGCGACTTCTTGAGAAGCACGCAAAGCTTGTTCTCTTTCCTGTAAATTTGCGGCTTTTGCGGAGACTTCTTTGTATAAACGTTCGGCTTGCTGCAACAAATCTTGTGCTTGTGCTGCTTTGGTTTCTTGGCGGCGACGTTGTGCTTCTAATCCAGCAATTACCTGGTTAACCTCGTCTGTTGAGCCTCCCAGATTAGTTTTCGCCTGTTCCACAACTTCTGCTTTTAACCCTAAGCGTCGGGCAATTGCCAAAGCATTAGAACGCCCAGGAATTCCCCACAATAGACGGTAAGTCGGCGAAAGGGTGGCTTCATCAAACTCTACTGAGGCATTTTCAAACCGTTCATCTTGGTATTTTAAGGCTTTGAGTTCGCCAAAGTGAGTTGTTGCCATAGTTAATTGTGCATGATCTGCCAGATAGCGTAATAAGGCGATCGCTAAGGCACTACCTTCAGCAGGATCTGTACCTGCACCAACTTCATCGAGGAGGATCAGAGAGGACACGGGGATGGGGAGACGCTCTGACGCGGAGACATTTTCATTCTCCGCGTCTTCTTCATTTCTCAATGCTTCCAAAATCCTACTAATGCGGCGAATATGCCCAGAAAAAGTAGATAAATTCTGTTGTAGAGATTGTTCGTCGCCAATATCTGCTAATACCTGGTCAAACCAAGGTAATTCTACTGGTTCACGGGCAGGAACAAATAAACCGACCTTTGCCATCAAGGCTGCCAAACCCAGGGTTTTTAAAGTAACTGTTTTACCACCCGTATTTGGCCCAGTAATCGTTACTACTTTAATTTCTGGTTGAACAAGTAAATCCACAGGAATTACTGCTGATCCTTGTTCGTGTTGTTGTTGCCACACTAACAACGGATGACGTAATTGCCGTAGGGTGATGTATTCATTTTCTTGGCGATTGATAAAACGAGGTGGGTTGGCTTGTAGCCAGAAACTGTAACGCGCTTTAGCAGTTGCTAAATCTAAGGTAGTGGCGATCGCGAGTAATCCTTCTAAATCAGGTTTTACTTCTGCCACTTGTTCAGTCAAAGCACGACGAATAGCTTCTTCTTCGGCTTGTTCTCTTCTAACTAACTGCCGCAGTTGATTACCCAAGGTAACAATAGAATTTGGTTCTATATATAGCGTTGCTCCGCTAGCAGAGGTATCGTGAACTATGCCGGGGATCGCATCTTTTTGGGGCGCTTTCACAGGAATGACATAGCGATCGCCTCGTTGAGTAATTAGCTGTTCCTGAACTGCATTGGACTTTACTTGTATAATATTTTGTAATTTTTGTGTAATTTGGTTACGTAACTTCCGCAAATCTGTACGGATGTCAGCAAGTTTTTGGCTAGCGCGATCGCTGACTTGTCCTCGTTCGTCAATACAACGATGAATTTCTTGTTCTAGTTCTGGATAAGTTCTTAAATCAGCAACTAATTTGATGAGAATTGGTAAATCTGGCTGATTATCGATGAGACGACGTAGATTTCTAGTTCCCGCAAGCGTCGTGGCAATAGCCAGCAGTTCATCACCTGCTAGAACTCCTTGTAGTTCTGCTCTTTCTAGAGAATCACCAATATCTTGAATTCCTTCAAAGGAAAGTCCTGTAGTGAGGCGACTTTCGAGTTCATAAACTTCTTTGGTTTGCGTCAACAAATACTCACTCTCAACTTGAGAGTCAGGTGGCGTCAAATCACGCGCTGCGATCGCCCCAAGTTTTGTAGCCGCAAAGGTGGATAGATGCTGGCAGAGGCGATGCCATTCGAGTAGTTCTAGAGTTTCAGATTGAATCAAGGCTTTATATAGCTAATAGCTGAAAAATGAAAGGGAACGGGAAACGGGGAAGAGATTTTCATGCCCTTGTTGTGTGATTTATCATGTGACTGTTTGATTTATATATTTTGATTAATATCTGAATTTAAATAATCTGAAATTTATCGTAGCAATACAAATCCCTCCATGTGTTACTCTCAAAGACTGAAATTTCCATATTGGTCAAAAGTCAAAAAACATGGGTGTAGGCGAGTCAAGGTATAGGGGTGTTGGAGGATTTTGTGGCTGTGGGGCAAAAATTTCGGGGTATTTTAAAGATGCCAAATAAAGTATACATGGGTGGAAATAATAAAGTAATAATCGACACCTAAATTACCTAAAATTTGAGAAACTAGCTAACACCAACCTTAAGTAAAAAAAGATTCAGAAACTGATTTGTTCAGCCTTGTTGTTGATCTTGATTCTTGTTGGCGCTTTTTGTAAATTGGGTGATTAGTTGAAAAAAACCGCTGCAAATATCCTCACAATTTGATACCCTAGCTTAAACAGATTTGGGAACATTAACAGCGTGGAAACTCAAATTGGGCGGGGGAAAACAGCTCGTAGGGCTTACGGCATAGATGAAATAGCTTTAGCACCTGGCAACAGGACGCTAGATCCGAGTTTAGCAAACACCAAATGGCGTATTGGTAATATTGAGCGAGAAATCCCAATTATTGCCAGTGCCATGGATGGTGTGGTAGATGTTCGTATGGCTGTGCTTCTGTCAAATTTAGGAGCATTGGGTGTATTGAATTTAGAAGGAATTCAAACTCGTTATGCTGATCCAGAACCGATTTTAGACAGAATAGCTTCGGTTGGCAAAGAAGAATTTGTTCCCTTGATGCAAGAACTTTATGCTGAATCCATTAAACCAGAATTAATTGAACAAAGAATTAGGGAAATTAAGCAACAAGGCGGTATTGCAGCAGTGAGTGCAACTCCCGCAGGAGCAAGTAAATATGGTGCAGTGGTTGCAAAAGCAGGGGCAGATTTATTTTTTGTGCAAGCAACAGTTGTTTCCACATCACATCTATCCCCAGAATCTATAGTACCCCTTGATTTGGCTCAATTTTGCCAAGAAATGCCCATACCTGTGATTTTGGGTAATTGCGTGACTTATGAAGTCACACTGGACTTAATAAAAGCAGGCGCTGCTGCGGTTCTTGTTGGTATTGGCCCTGGTGCTGCTTGTACTTCCCGTGGCGTGTTGGGAGTGGGTGTACCACAAGCAACTGCGATCGCAGACTGTGCAGCCGCCCGTGATGAATATTATCAACAAACAGGCACATACGTCCCAGTCATTGCTGATGGTGGTTTAATCACTGGTGGTGACATCTGTAAGTGCATTGCTTGTGGTGCGGATGGAGTCATGATTGGTTCTCCTTTTGCCAGGGCTGCTGAAGCGCCAGGACGTGGTTATCATTGGGGTATGGCAACTCCTAGCCCTGTTTTACCTCGTGGGACACGCATTCGTGTCGGTACAACTGGTTCTTTAGAACAAATTCTTGTTGGTCCAGCCCAACTAGATGATGGTACTCATAATCTTTTGGGAGCCTTAAAAACTAGTATGGGAACATTAGGAGCCAAAAACATCAAAGAAATGCAGCAAGTCGAAGTTGTGATTGCTCCTTCGTTGTTAACTGAAGGCAAAGTATACCAAAAAGCTCAACAATTAGGTATGGGCAAATAAGACAGTTTAGTTGTTAGTAGAGGTAGTGTAGGGAGTAACTATAAATAACCACTCACCAACAACCAACCATCAACGACTATAAAAAAATTTTTCCAGACTCTTAAACATTTCCTGGAAAAATCGCATATGTCGCCTACAATAGAAATAGCGGAGACGCATGTTTCCGTTCACTCCTCACACCACACTCCGCCCGGACTACTGTTCGGGCGGTTCCTTTTGTTTATGAAAAAAAGCTAAAACTATACACTTTTTGTCAAAACCAGAGATAAGTTTACACAGTAACGGCTAAAGGAAAATAAAAACCCTTCAATCTTTCCCTAATTCTTGGAAAAATAACTTTTGCAAAAGATATCATATTACAAATCTATCTATCTCATTCCAAGCAGTGCTTTTTGCTATGGTAGAATTTCAGCACGATCAAAAATATATAGGCAAAGGTTTGTAGCCATGTCAGCAGCCGCACAAGTTACCGACTCCACTTTTAAGCAGGAAGTATTAGACAGCGAAGTTCCTGTTTTGGTTGACTTTTGGGCACCCTGGTGCGGTCCTTGCCGGATGGTAGCCCCAGTCGTAGATGAAATAGCAGCTCAATATGAAGGTCAACTTAAGGTAGTTAAGGTCAACACCGATGAGAATCCTAATGTTGCTAGTCAGTACGGTATCCGTAGCATTCCCACATTGATGATTTTTAAGGGTGGACTAAAAGTTGATATGGTAGTAGGCGCTGTACCAAAAACTACATTAGCTAATACTTTGGAAAAATATCTTTAAAGTTTCAGTTACTGCGAATAATTTTGGAGTGTTTTTCACTCCAAAAACACCCTAAATATTTGTCAGTAAAAATAAAGGAATACTGACCTTGGTTTCCTAAGTCTAATATTTTTCCAACTATGTGGTTTGCACTGTGTTTAACTACTAAACACACAATAGCAATAAAGCTACCCTAAAAAAGTCATCTGTGATTCACTTTTCACCCTTTGTTTGTCCCTTCCTCAGTAGAAAAACTAGTGTAAAAGGTAAAAACACAAAGCTGTAAAGCTTTTATAGCAATCTCTTGGCTTATTTTTACTGTTGTAGCCGTTTTTGGCACACTACACTAGATTATATGTTGTTACACAGTAATTTTTGGTTGGCAAGGAAGTAGTAGCGCCTTAGTTTTTATAACTGGAGGTGCTTTTTTATCTGAACAAAAGGGTTTTCCAAAGAAATGCCACATCAGAGCAAATTTAGGTAAAATATAGTGCCGCATTGGCTACAGTTCTCATGACCTCATCTGCGTCGTTTGACATATTAGAGTCTCTCCAAACCGATATTGCCGAATTATTGAAACGCTTACCAACATTGAAGAATCAACGATATATTCAGCAGGCGCTAGCTACCATAGTGCGTCTGGCTGAGAGTGAAGTCGATCGCTTAGACTGGAAAATTATGTCGGCTGCTTTAATAGACATGGAGCGTGGTTTCGAGCTCTTTCATGATTACCGACATGTCCGAAAAGTGACGATATTTGGCTCGGCTCGCCTGTCACCAGAAAGCCCAGAATATCACATGGCTGTTGACTTCGCCCGCTATGTTACTCAACTGGGATTCATGGTCATGACCGGTGGTGGTGGCGGGATTATGCAAGCCGGTCACGAAGGTGCTGGACGAGAAAATTCTTTTGGTTTAAATATTCAACTACCCTTTGAACAGCAAGCCAACCCAATTATTGAGGGTGATCCAAAGCTGATTCATTTTAAATATTTCTTTACTCGCAAGTTATTTCTTTTAAAAGAAAGTGATGCAGTTGCTTTATTTCCTGGTGGATTTGGCACTCAAGATGAAGCTTTTGAGTGTATGACTCTCAGCCAAACAGGTAAGTTTGGCCCAGTACCAGTAGTTTTAATTGACCGTCCTGGTGGAGATTACTGGCGATCTTGGAGCGAATATGTTGATAAACAATTGGTGCAAAATGGCTTGGTAAGTCCTGAAGATCCAAGTCTATATACAGTGACAGATGATTTGGTGGTAGCTTGTAATGCTATTACCCGTTTTTACCAAGTTTATCATTCCAGTCGTTATGTAGGCGATCGCTTAGTAATTCGCCTTAGAACAGATATATCTGATGCGGAGGTAGAGCAATTAAATGCTGATTTTAGCGATATTCTAGTAACAGGACGAATTGAAAAAAGCCAAGCTTTACCTCAAGAAGGACAAGATGAAACTTGGGAATTACCTCGTTTAGTTCTTTACTTCAATCAAAGAGATTTGGGGCGTCTTTATCAAATGATTGCTGTGATTAATAGTATGGGTGCGCCTTCATTAGAAGATAGAGCGCACCCAGAATTGAAGTAACTTTCTGCCACATGGACTTCGCAGTACTCAATAGAAGAAAAGGTTAAGGGGAAAGATCCCTTTAACCTGAAATAGTGCAAAAACGATTTTTCCAAAAAGTCTATTTAGAGAATACACGGTAACGTGTAGTGATGTCAACATGTTGAATTGGTTCATCAGCTAAACAACCAGCAGTCTGCTAAAAAAACCAGGACTCCAGTCAATTCTTCTGGTGTTTTTGGCTGTGTGGTGTTTCTAGTGGTTAATAAATTACCATTGAGTTCAGTCAAGATTTGTAGTTTCAATCTCCTGTTTTGTATTTAAATCCAGCTTTTTCAGCTACCATACTTATAAGTTTTGATGTGGCACGAGTTGGTTCATAAACACTTGTTTCCCACTCGCTGACAGTTTGCTGGCGCACGCCTAACTCTTCGGCAAATTCTTTTTGGGAAAGTCCCATTTGCAGGCGTAGTTCTTTGATGGTTTCGCTGTTCCAGTTGACAGCATTGGTTGCAGTTTGCACTTTGTAGCTACCAGTTGGTTTGCGAAAAGTGACGCTTTCTGCTTCTAGGTTAGGTTCTACCACATAGCCTGCATTCATCCAGGCTGAGGCTTGGGGTGAACCTGTGCTGCGGTTTCCCCACCATCGGCGTTCTTTTCTGGCTGAGTTGGGTAGGGTGTTATGAATTAACTTTTCAATTTCTGTGAAAGAAAGCGTGATTTCAGAGCAATCACTTCTTTGGAGATATTCTAAAAGTGGCTGATACTTACTTCCTCCTTTCACGACCCTTACTCCATCTCCCAATTATCTTTACCATCTACAATTTCTCAAAACTATTAAAAATACTAGGGTAGGTGTTATGCCTACCCCTTGCAAATAAAAAATTAATTTGCTTATTCTGAAAAAAATATTTGGATTTACGAGTTACTCAACACCCAATTTACGAGGGTGCGAACACCGAAACCAGTGGCACCAGGCCCGTTATAACCGTTTTCTTTGTCAGTCCAAACAGGCCCAGCTATATCCAGATGCGCCCAAGCCACAGTATCTTGGATAAATTGCTTTAAAAATAAGGCAGCAGTAATCGAACCACCAGGACGAGGCCCTGTGTTTTTCATGTCCGCAATGCCAGATTTTAGTCCTTCAAAATACTTCTCTTCCATTGGCAGCCGCCAAATTTTTTCCCCTGCACCCTGGGCTGCTGTTTCTAATTCTTGGGCTAAAGTATCATCAGGCGTAAACAAACCAGCAATATCATCACCAAGGGCAATTACACAAGCACCAGTGAGAGTGGCTAAATCAACGATCGCATCGACACCGAGTTTCTCAGTAAATACCAAAGCATCGGCTAGAGTCAAACGCCCTTCAGCATCAGTGTTATTGACTTCAATTGTTTTACCATTAGATGCTTTGAGAATATCACCAGGATGCATGGCACGACCACTAATCATGTTCTCGGTGACAGCGGAAATAAAGTGAACCTCCACATCTGGCTTGAGTTGACCAATTGCTTTAGCTGCACCAAAAGTTGCAGCTGCACCGCCCATGTCAATTTTCATGGTTTCGATCCCGCTACCTGCGCCTTTGATGTTAAGTCCGCCAGAATCAAAGGTTAAACCTTTACCAATAATTGCCAATTTGCGTTTGGGTGTACCATCTGGCTTGTAAGTGAGGTGAATAAATTTTGGTGGTAAATCAGAAGCTTTGGCAACTCCTAAAAACGCACCCATACCCAACTTTTCACAGTCTTGCTGTTCCAGAATTTCGATGTGCATTCCGGTTTCGGAAGCGATCGCTGTTGCGGTTTCTGCCATTGTAATTGGTGTGACTTCGTTAGCAGGAGCCGCTACCAGTTGCCTAGCCAAAATTACTCCAGAACTAATTTGATTAGCACGAGCGATCGCAGATTCTTGTCCACTCACTCCCAGTAATTCTACTGTCTCTACTTGTGGCCCTTTATCTTCTGGCTCTGACTTAAAGCGATTGTCTTGATATAGTGCCAACTGCACACCTTCAGCCAAGACTTGGGCTGTTTGGGCGGGATCATTATTCCAAACAGGCAAACTGATAGCTAGAGTTTTAATTTTTTGCTTTTTGGCTTGGCGAGCGATCGCCGCCGCAGCACGACGCCAAGTATCCAATTTGACTGCATCTGGTTTGCCTAAACCCACCAAGATAAGTTTACGAACTGGGCTACCACTAGCTAATCTTGTGACAGCTGTGCTACCGACTTTACCCTTAAATTCTTCTTCAGTAATTAGTTCTTTTATATACCCAGCAAATTTCTCATCTAAAGTCGCTAGTTCGCCAGTTAACTCTGTTGCATCTTCAAATAATCCTACTGCCAGACCATCTCCAGTCCACTCTAAAAGCGAGGTACTACTAGGTATAATTTCCATTTGTTTATTTTGTGTAAAAGTTCTTGTACCAGTATTGCGTAAAATTTGTGTTTTATGGGTTGTTGACAGTTGTTGCTATGCAAGGGCGAATACCATCCAATCATCCAACCTTCACAGCATTATTGCGAAAAGCCTGTAATATCTGGAAATAGAAGAACAAATAAAATTCTTGCCCTGTGTGTTCAGTATGACTCAAGCACTGCCAAAGCAAAAACTATTAACCATCCAAGAATTTCTGGAGCAAAAGCCGGATGGAAATCGCTATGAGCTACATAATGGAATAATTATTGAGATGGCACAACCTTCTGGCAAGCATGAAAATGTCACTGGTTTTTTAGGTGTGCAAATTGGAATTGAATTTACTCGGTTAAATCTTCCATACAATATTCCCAAAACGGCATTAGTCGCTTTTTCAGATGGAGAATCTGATTTTGTTTACTGTCCCGATGTACTTGTTATTAACCGCACCAACTTAAAAAATGAGGAGTGGTGGGAAAAATATTCTACCGTGCAGCAACCAGAATCAATTCCTTTAGTAATCGAGGTAGTTAGCCAAAATTGGCGTGACGATTACTATAAAAAGTTTGCTGATTATGAAACAATGGGTATTCCTGAATATTGGATTGTGGATTACGCTGGGTTAGGAGGACGGAATTTTATTGGCAACCCCAAGCAACCTGCTATTTTTGTTTGTAAGTTAGTGGATGGGGAATATGTCAAAACCCTATTTAGAGGAAATAACCCAATAATTTCTCCTTGTTTTCCAGAATTGAACCTTACCGCACAGCAGATTTTTGATTCAGCTCTGTAGCGAAAGAAAATATTGGAGCAATACACCAATGATATTTTTGACTATTGACTATTAACCATTGACCATTGATTGAATTTTATTCAAATCAATACTAAATTTAGTAGCGATCGCATCAATCACTTTTTGTTCTGCTGGTTTAACCTCACCATCTACTTTGGCAATTCTGTGAGCTTGAACTAAGAGTGGTATGGCAAAATCTCGGTTAAGTTGATTAAGCAGTTCTTGCAATGGTTGGGGTGATTTGATGTTTTGGGCTATTGCTTCCAAAGAAGTTGGACTGAGATTTAAAGCTTGTAACTCTGGCAAAATTTCTTCCCAAGTCTTGTCTGGATGTCTGGCGAGGATCATGTGAACTAAGATTTGATCCATCACTGTTTGTTGAGCGATCGCAGTTTCCAAATAATTTTCGCTTTCTTGCTTGAGTTCTGCTAAAGTTTCTTCGGAAGTTAGAGACTTGGATTCATCTAGCTTGGCTTCATAAAATCGACAAGCTGCATACCCCAAAGAATAAACCATCGTTGCGTTTGAGCTAGCACCAATCATCGCCCCAGCAAAAGGCACATTTCGCAATAAGCCTAAACCTGCTGTTCTCAACAGACGGCCACCACCGAAAGCTAAACCGAAAATTGCCAACACCTCACCTTTACGGCTCTGCTCCTTTAAATCTAACCCATAGGCGGCGGCAATCTCATAAATCATTTCTGATTGCAATTGGGTTGTAGCTGCTAAATCAATTGCTAAAAGTGCTGCTGCAAAACCTGGTAAAACACTTGTTGCTAAACCAATTCCACCAGCTTTCGTTGCTTTATCCACCATGATCCGGTGAGCAATTTGGCTAGGTGATTCATAAGGATGTTCTTGCTGAAGCTTTTTTACTGTAGCTGCGGATTTTTCTAAATCAACATTGTCACTAGCACCAACTAGCCAATTGAGATTTAATGCACCAGCTACTCTGCGGATCAGCCAATTCTCACCCAGGCGTTCTGTTACAGATCCTGCTGTATGAGTTGCTTTCTCAATCAAGTGACGTGCTTGCTTGGCTGCTGCTTCCCCTACCTCAGCAGCTGTTTCTGCAACTGCTTTACCGGCTTCGATCGCAGTGCTACCAGCTACTGTTCCTACTCCCACAGCAGTTCCCGCTGCACAGCCTAATGTTTCGGCAAAAGATTCTAATAAAGAATGCTTATCTTCTTTGATATCGGTAGCGGGTGTATTATCTGTTTTTTTATCTTTTGTATCTTTTTGAGATTTATCTGCCATTGCTTGGCACCTTCAATAATATTCCTTCTATCTCCGTTTTAGCGGAGGTGCGATCGCCTTGACATCTTTCTGAGAGGATAAGTCTATGGTGAAAATTAAAAATAAGGACTAAAGTCCTCACTACGAACATAAGTTCTGTTTTTACCAATTCGCATTCTGCCAAACGGGAATCTCAATACAAAATTCTGTTCCTTCCCCTTGTTTGGAAGTGCAACACAACACACCTTTATGACTTTCAACTACAATTTGATAGCTAATAGATAATCCTAAACCAGAACCACGACCCGCAGGTTTGGTGGTAAAGAAAGGATCAAATACTTGTGCTTTGACTTGTTCACTCATCCCAGGGCCATTATCAGCAATTCGTACCCGTACATTATTAACAGCAAGTTCTGTAAAAATATGAATTTCTGATTTAGTCAAAACTCCAGAATTTTTAGTTATGGACTTTTGACTATGGACTCTTGATTCTTCTAAAGCATCGATGGCATTATTTAGGATATTAAAAAAGACTTGATTGAGTTTATCTGGATAGCATTCAACCTTTGGTAATTTGCCATAATCTTTAATAATTTGAATTGGAGAATTACAATTTTTTTGAGAATTGAGTCGGTGTTGTAAAATTAAGAGAGTACTGTCGATGCCTTCGTGCAAATTTACAGATTTCATCTCAGCTTCATCAAGGCGTGAGAAGTTTCTTAAAGAGAGGACTATATCACTAATACGTTTAGCACCGACTTGCATAGATTCTAAAAGTTTGGGCAAATCTGTGACCAGAAACTCGAAATCTATTTCTTGTGACCGCTTGAAAATTTCTACTCCTGGTTGAGGACAATATTCTTGATACAAGCGCAATATATCAAGTAGATCAGATGTATATTGATTGGCATATACTAAATTACCAGCAATAAAACTGATCGGATTATTGATTTCATGAGCAATACCAGCAACAATTTGTCCCAAAGAAGACATTTTTTCACTTTGAACAAGTTGAGTTTGAGCTTTTTTCAAATTTTCTAGAGATACTTGTAAGGCGCGTTGAGTAGCAGAACGTTCGGAAATTTCTACTAATAATTGGTAATTAGCATCTTTTAAAGCCTTTGTTCGCTTGTCTACCTGAATTTCTAATTCATCCTTAGCCTGAGATAATGATTTTTCTGCTAATGCTCTTTCTTGGTGGAGAGCGATCGCTGCTGCGGCGGCTGCTAATAAATCTACTTCCAAGGAATCCCAAGAATGTGGTTCTTGGCAATTCTCAAAACCAATAAAACCCCAGAATTTATTGTTTACGATCAGGGGTAAAATCAGAATAGAGAGAATGTGATAATCAGTAAGTATACTTTGTTCTGGCTCAGGAAATTCTGTAGCTATACCTGCAACAATATCACCCCTGGCTAACAATTCAATCCAACGGGGAAAAACCTCTAGCAAGGGTAAATTTTGTAAGCTTAGGTTGTTGATTTCTTTAGTACACCAGACGCCGCGCTGGCGGGCAAACAAGTTTTTTGTATGATCTTGGAAATTCTCAAGCAAATAAACACAACTAGCCCCAGAAGCTTGCCCTAAAGGTTCTAAAATATGCGTGTAACAATTGCCATCAGTATCATCAGCTAGCAATCGCCGTTGTACTTCTACTAATATTGCTAAATAACGTTCTCGCTTTGCTAAAGCAGCTTCAGTTTGTTTGCGTTCTGTGATGTCCATTAATAAGCCATCCCAGATAATGTCACCATTTGCTAGTTTCTCTGGACGAGAAGCACCAGAAAGCCACTTCAACTTCCCACTAGGATTAATAAAACGTCCTTCCCAAACCCAAGGTTGTAAAGTTGTGGCTGAGATAGTGATTGACTCATCTAAACTGTGGCGATCATCAGGATGAACTTGTGATAGTACTAGTTCCGCATTTTGTTGTATCTGTTCTGGCTCTAATTCAAACATTTCCCGACAATAGGAACTGAGGTAGGGAAAATTCACCGAACCGTCGGGGTGTAGGACAAACTGATATATTACCCCTGGCATGTGGGTTGTAAGTTTGTGAAACTTGGCTTCGCTTTGTCGTAGCGCCTCTTGTGCTTTTTGACGCTGGTTTGCTTCCATTGCCAAGGTAACTAAGTCAGCGATACAACCTCCAAAATTTTGTTCTTCAATAGTCCAATGGCGCACACCCCTAGTAAATTCGTGACAGACTACGCCGATCATTTTCCCTTCTAACCAAATGGGTGCATCTAACATAGATGTGACGCCAACCGCAGGTAAATACGCTGTCCCAAATTCGCAGGTACGGGGATCGGTATAGGCATCATTAGCAGCAATAGTACGCTCTGTTTCTAATCCTTGAAAGTATGCTGGATAATTAACTGCTGCTAATTCTGCGCCACTACTGTGACGATTTGGTGTTTGTTCGTAGAGGTTGAGACAGTGAATTTTGGAGCGATCGCAATTGTAAAGCCAGACGCTGACACGTTCTACTCCCAATGTGCTAGCAGCAGCTTCTGTAATTTCATCTAAAGCATTATTTAAATCACCTAATGCCATAGTTTTACTCTTAGCCAGTGCTAACAAAACTTGATTTTGTTGTTCCAAGCGAGTTTGAGTGTGACGCAAGCTAACTTCACTGCTTTGTCGTTCAGTTATATGACTGAAAGTACAAATTGTTTGCTTTGTATTATCTTGCAGTTGAGTATTTACCAGCAACCAAATGTAACTACCATTTTGGGGATGAGCAATACCTAATACCAAATTTTCTTGTCTTGAAAGCAGCAGTTTTGGGTTAGCAAATGCTGTTCCATCTGCTTGCAAAACTTGCCAAGTAGCACTAAAAGCAGTACTTCCCAAAAGTTCTTGTTCTCTACGATGTAGCAACTGACAACCTAGTTGATTGCAAAAGAGAATTTCTGCATTTGCACCCAGTACCATCAAGCCGACTGGTATTTGTTGGAGTAAGGAAGAAGAGGGAAATGATGATGAACACACAGGAATAACAAAACGTGTAGACACGCGCCATTAATAGGGGTTTATGATTATACTTTTGTTCCTACATTCTTATAAATAAGGATATAAGAACAATAAAGAAATACGCGTATTTATATAATTTTTACGGATGAAATGAATATATTAATTATTTTGATTATAAGAATAGAATTTTTATTACAAATAAATAACCGAAAAAATACTGATATAAATATTATTAAATGATTTGAATCTTATTCACTTGGGCTTAGGCAGTGCGATCGCGATGAGTCATTAGTCATTAATTTGTTACAAGTATAAATGACATAGACACCCCTGCGGCTTTCCGCAGGGTATGATAGTGACAAATGACAAATTGTTAACAAATTTAAAGAGCGAGCTGAATTATCAACCCGCTCTTGTAACTTGTTATAAGTGAAACAGTATAAATTGCTTAAACTAACTTTCCTTCTTGCGAGACTTCGTAGGAAGCCGAGTTGATGCCACATTTTTCGTTCCCTTCAATGAGCTATCCCTAATCTATGCCGCAGTTTCCATCCAGTCGTAGATTTGTTCTAACTGTTCGAGAGTTATCAGCCCATACTGCCAAAGAATCATTGGTAAAGGCCCAGGATCTTGCTTGCTGTGGCGGAGTGCAACATTAATAGAGGCCGCAGAAATTGCCAAATCCTCTTGTAAAAAACGAATTAGTTGTGTGTAGTTAGATGGTAGCATTTTGTAGTTCACCCCCTTATGTTGTTTATGCTTCCTCCCAAGCTACTGTTATGCAGTAGTTCATCGGGTTGACAGCAAGCCTTTTATCATTAACTGAGCTAACACAATCAACCCATAAAGAATGCTTGTGTCTCTTGTGTTTTTGAATAAAAACACAGTTGAAGTTATCAATTGTAGCGCTACTTTACACTTTATAAATATCGAGTAGCTAACCTGGCTAAATCGGTTTTATCCTTTTTACCTCAGTTGTTTAGCTAAATACACCTGTAGTTAGAAGGATTCCTTAGCTAAATAATCGCTCATTGGCGAATCTTTACACGTACGCCAAAAGATAGATTTTAGTTACAGAAAGCCAAAACCCAGGCCCCAGCTTGAAGACGTCAGGGTCTATCTATTTGACACTGTATTAAATATTAACTTTACTATTAACTTTTTTACCAGGTACTTAATTATTTTTTTATCAAAAATTTTTAAAGTCTTTTCCTATACGCGTTCTAGCATCATAGTCGTAATTGCTATCTCCGCAATTTACCTGCGTTCAAGTAATCAATTTTTACAACATCTCCTTTTTTTAATCCTAATTCGCTAGTTCGTCCAGAACGCAGTTCAATGACTTGATCTACTTGGGTTTTAGGACCATAGGTAGGGCAGGGATCAGCAGTACAAGGTGGAACAGCAGCAGCGATCGCCTGCACAACTCCTTTGCGTAGAAAAACCATATCTAGGGGTACAGGTACATTTTTCATCCAAAAACTGACTGCGATCGGTGTAGAAAATTGAAACAACATTCCTCGATTTGCGCTTAAAGCAGGTCGATACATTAATCCCATTGCTTGTTGTTCTGGTGTTTGTGCTACTTCCAAATCTATTTTGGTGCCATTGGGAACAACAGCCTGAGCAGAAATAGGTAACTGCTGACCCTTACTTGTATCAAGTGATAATTGCTCAGTTTTCACTGGTTGAATTTGAGAACTAGGTGTATCAGTGGAAGATTTTGCTGGTGTAGGAGATGAACAGCCTATTAACAGCACACCCAATAGAATAGAAAGGATTGTTTTGGTCATTGGGCATTGGGCATTGGGCATTGGGCATTGGGCATTGGGCATTGGGCATTGGGCATTGGGTATTAAGTAAACAGTTAATAGTCAGTTATGGAATTTGATAACTGATAACTGATAACTGATAACTGATAACTGATAACTAAGATTCTCTCAAAACATAACCGACACCGCGCACTGTTTGAATTAGGCGCTTTTGTCCTTCGTCTTCTATTTTTAAACGTAGGTAACGAATATATACTTCTATCACATTTGATTCACCCATGAAGTCATAACCCCAAACATTTTCTAAAATCTGTTCACGGGTTAGTACTTCGCGAGGATGTTCCATCAGATATTTTAGTAATTCAAATTCTTTCATTGTCAAGTCGATCGCCCGTCCATTATAAATAGCGCGACGGGTGGCGAGGTCTAAAACCAAATCGGCAAAACGTAACTGTTCTGTGGTGTCTACATCAGGTTTTAAGTAGAGGCGAATTAAGTTTAAAAAATCTTCCGAACGGTAAGGCTTAAGAAAATAATCATCAGCTCCTGCTTCTAGGCAAGCTATGCGATCATCAACTGTATCCCGTGCCATTAAAACCAGCACAGGCGATCGCACTCCAGTGGTTCTCAGATTTTTACACAAAGACAGTCCAGACTCTCCTGCTAGCATCCGGTCGATCACAACTAAAGCTGGTTGGCGATCACGGCTTTGTTGCAAACCGTTCACCCCATCATGAGCTACAACAGAATCATAGCCAGATTCTTTTAAATCAAAAGCGATCTGATGAGCCAGACTCTCGTCGCTTTCAATCACCAAAACACAGGGGTTGTGAGCAAGCGTCATATGGATTTTGGATTTTGGATTTTGGATTTTAGATTTTGGATTTATACAAATGTTCTAATGAACGTTTGTAGATCAGGATAGTAGCGTAATTAATACGTTGAGAGTGATCAACATTATCCTGAACTGACACGCTATCTCAAATGTTGTAGCACGTCAAAGTATAGCTTTAGCAATAAAAAACTCTAGACGCAGAAAATTTAATCTCTTGTTTAAGATTTGGGGATTGGGGATTGGGAGAAATTTCTCTGTTGTCCTCCTTATCTTCCTTGTCCTCCTTGTCCTCCTTGTCCTCCTTGTCCCTAATCCCCGCTCCCCGATCCCCAATCTCCTGATTACGGCAATTCCACTGAGGTCGGTTTGGCTATATGTGGCAGACCCCAACCCAGTTTTTCCCTGAGAACTCGGAAGAATTCTGGTGATTGCAGGCGAATAAATCTAGCAGAATATTGCGATCGCTCTACATTCACGCGATCGTCCGGCAAAACATAACACCCGCCATTACCATCAACTACCATTACCAATCGAGGAGTATTGACTGGGTAAATGTTGACTGGTTCTGTATCAGGAAATACCAATGCCCTTGATGCCAAAGAATGGGGACAAATAGGCACTAGCTGTAAAGCAGGTACACCTGGAATTACAACCGGGCCACCAGCACTCAACGAATAAGCTGTAGAACCTGTTGGCGTAGAAATAATCACACCATCGGCAGCAATATCAACTGGTGCATGACGACCCACTGCAATTTCAAAATGGCACATCGAGGTTAATGGTTCTCGATGTAGCACCATTTCGTTCAAACAGAGGGCTTCCCACAGGATTGAATCTCCCCGAAACACTCTGACAGTGAGCATTGCTCGCTCTTCGACTTCATATTTATCCGCGATCAGTTGCTCGACTGCTTGCGGCAGTTGATTGAGGTAAGTTTCCGTCAAAAATCCCATGTGACCTGTGTTTACAGTGAGCATGGGAATACCACAAGCGGCAACCAAACGGGATGCTGCCAAGACTGTGCCATCTCCCCCTAGCACGACAGCAAATTTTGTTTCCGGGTCGAAACCAGGAGGTGTCAAACCCTCAATAGGTGTGTGACATATAGGACTTTCTGGGGTAGAGTAGCCCAACATGCCACCGATGCCAGTTGTGATGCAGACATCCCAACCGTGGGCGGTGAACTTTTCTTTAAGTTCAATAGCGACGCGACCCGCTATTGGTTTAACGTCGTTGTAGATAATGCCTACTTTCGGCACACTCAAATATCCAATCTTTAGGAGCTGCTCTTTATTATGTTAATCGTGACATACTTTGGTCAATTTAGTCATTAGTCATTAGTCCTACTCTACGAGAAGCCGCTAAAGCGTCTATGTCATTTGTTAACAGCTTTTGACCAATATTTTATTTAATGGTACAAACCCCCAAATCAATCTGGGAAGGCAATCCAAAATCCAAAATCGAATGACTATTGACTATTGACTTTTTTAAAAGGAGTCTTTTTGTCTTTTTTCTTTTTATTTTTCTCGTAGTCTAGCTCTTTAAGTTTCTTCATAATGCGATTGAAGTACTCTTGCAAGTAGCTTTCTAGAGTTGTGGTGTCTTTGGAATCAAAGCCAAAAACTTGGTATGCTTCATCCATTGAAGCATTGAGAGGTCTACCAGTTGCTAGTACTTCTGTAAATGCCAGCCTGTCTGCTACATTCCATCCCCACTGAAAGAAGCGGAGCATTTTGCGGACAGTACGCAGTAAATTAATTGGCATCCGTGTTACTCTAGCCTCTCTGCCTGATAGGCGTTCGCACAAGCTAATTATTTCTTCTGCACTCCAAGCACGAGTACCCACAACTGGGAAAGTCCGCTTTTCTGTTTCTGGCACACTCAATGCCCGAACTGCAAATTTAGCTATATCCTGAGTGTCCATGTAGGCTATGGGCGAAGATTCACCCGTAACCCAAACAGGCTGATTTTCTAAAATGGGGATTCCATATTGACCAATCAAGCCCTGCATAAAGCCGGCTAGTTGTAAAGTAGTATAGTTTAAGCCCGATTCTGCTAAATAAATTTCTGTACACCGCTTAATTTCCATCAGTGGGACTTCTGGGTATTTGTCGGCATCCAGTATGGAAAAGAATATAAAGCGCTCTATCCCTGCTGCTAAACATGCTTGAATTAAAGATACCTTACCCTCCCAGTCCACTTGTTTAATACTCAATGAATCGGTAGGGCGAGATGTTGCCGCATCAATTACGGCGGTAACGCCTTCTAATGCAGTTTTTAATGTCTGGGGGTAGCACAGATCTCCCGGTACAAGTTCCGCACCCCACTCTTTGAGAAATGCGGCTTTCTTAGCACTCCGGACAAGACAACGTACTTTATACCCCTCATCGATGGCACGACGAGCCACTTGTCTTCCCAAGGTGCCAGTGGCACCGACAATTAATAATGTCATGAGGGTTTTTTGCGAAACTTAAAGTTTTATGAATAAAATCTTAACAGAATTAGACGGACAAACAAAAATTTACATTCTTTTTAACATGATGACAGGAGCGAGAGACTACAGCCAAGCCTCTCGATCTGCTAAGGATTTCAACTCAAAGGATTACTCTTCTTCTGCACCTTGGACTTTCAGTAACAAAGCACCTAAAGCCCAGCCTACAAAAATTAAACCAAAGGATAGTAGAGCTGCATTGAACATTTCGCCGCCCATTTGTTGTAGTTCTCCTTTTTTACGAATTGTTGAATTAAGTTAAGTCTACCAGAGCCTTTTCAAACTGCTGTTAGGATTAAACTAATATGAAGTATTGTGACACAGGTTCTCAGATTAACCTATAAAAAAGCAAAGTGAATATTATGTCTTGCTTGCTTTCGTGACTGTTTGTGTAGACAGCCAGAAGCAAATGCTGCTACTTGTTATACTCTATTTTCCTTTGTTGGGTGATACTTAACATTATCGCATTGAGGCGGTTTTAATGAAGGAAAGTAACAAGCTTTGTTAAGAAAATCACTTAAGTATGTCTCAGTCCGATCAAAACAACCTCATATCACCATTACAGTATCGCCCACACCTAGCCCTAACTTTGGGAGATCCAGGTGGAATCGGACCAGAAGTGATATTAAAAGCTTTGGCAGATCCAGAACTGAGCAAAAATTTTGATGTGACGGTTGTGGGTAGCCAAGATTTAATTTTGGAAACTTATACCAAGGTACTTGTTAGTGGTAATTTAGTACCTCTCGCGAATCCAGAAAATTTATCTATTTTGGATGTACCGTTAGAACCACAAGTTAAACGCGAAGTTGTGATGGGGAGAGGGAATGCAGCCAGTGGTGCAGCGAGTTTTGCCTATATGGAACGTGCGATCGCCTGCACTCAAAAAGGTGAATTTGATGCGATAGTGACTGCTCCGATTGCCAAATCTGCTTGGAAAGCAGCAGGATATGATTATCCAGGACAAACAGAACTTTTAGCCGAAAAGTCGGGTACAGATAAATTTGGCATGTTGTTCGTAGCGCGATCGCCCCATACTAGTTGGACACTACGGTGTTTACTAGCAACTACACACATCCCTTTATGTCAAGTACCTGAAGCATTAACACCAGACTTGCTGACAAAAAAACTCGATTTGTTGGTGGAATGTTTAGAAAAAGATTTTGGTCTTGATAGTGGCAAAATTGCGATCGCTGGTTTAAATCCCCACAGTGGTGAACAGGGACAACTCGGATGTGAAGAACAAGAAAAAATTATTCCTTGGTTAGAGCAAGAACGCCATAAACGCCCCCAATGGCAACTAAATGGCCCAATTCCACCCGATACAATGTGGGTTGAGCCAGGTAAAGCTTGGTACGGTGGCGTTGGCTCAACCAAAGCCGCAGATGCTTATCTGGCACTTTACCATGATCAAGGTCTAATTCCGGTCAAACTCATGGCATTTGACCGTGCTGTCAATACATCTATCGGTCTACCTTTTATTCGTACCTCACCAGATCACGGTACAGCGTTTGATATTGCAGGTAAAGGAATTGCTGATGCAACGAGTATGAAAGCAGCGATCAACTTAGCAGTCGAATTAGCAAGAGTGAGGAGACAAAACAATTAAAAATTAAAAATTAAAAATTGGGAAGAGGGACAAGGAGGACAAGGGGGACATGGGGGACATATCAATTCAAAATTCAAAACTCAAAATTGTTGGACTCTTGACTGTTGACGCTTGACCCTTGACTATTAACTGTGGTGTTTTTAACAATCACAATCAACGATGAATAATAATAATAAACTTCGCAACATACTCATCGGAGCTGGAATTGCTGCTGTTGGTGCTATTGGAACCAAAACAGCAGTAGATTATTTCCGCAATCGTGGGAAGGAGGAAGTAGTTGATGAAAGTCAAGGCGATGCTGTAGCGACATCTCCTCAAGAAGTTGCTTATGCAACTGTAGAAACAAATTCTGTGCAAGATTTTCTAGATAAAAGTTTTGGTGAAGCAGGACGTTATGTCCCCAATCGTCCACCCAAAGTATTTGATTATCAAGACAACCAATATATGGTCATTTGGGCATACGACCATAAACAACAAAAAAATCAAATGTTGGCTTTTCTCTACACTGACCAAGGTCGGAAGATGATCGCCAGTGTTGGGTACACCAATGAGAAAACTGACTACAATCTTAGTCTAGACAGTACACCTTTTGCTGTGAAATTAAATAATCAACAATTGCGTTCTGGAAAATCTGAAACTGGTGGAACAAGTGATGTTGATTTTGTGTTGGCTTAAAAATTTTTGAATTAAAAACTTGTACTTAAGGTGGTGAAAAAAGCCACCTTTTTTAATCTCCAGATTCCCGACTTCTTTAAGGAATTCGGGGATATTGTTATTCATGAATGATCTAGGAATGTCATAGTAAATTTACCAATCGGTATTTTGAGCTCAAACTCAGAACCCTGCCCAATAGTTGAATTTACATTCAAAGTACCTTCATGCTTTTCAACTATTATTTGGCGGGCGATCGCTAATCCCAATCCTGTACCTTTGACTATAGGTTTAGTATCTGCCCGCGAGAAAATTCGCAAGCTGGTGCTGATATTAATGATGTGATCGCACCCTAATTGAATTGAGTTGATCATTTTGGGTAGGTCTTCCAAGAGATAATCAATCTCGATTTCCTCGGCATGTTTTTCAATTTCTGTTTTAGATGCACCAGAAGAGTACAATTGCAAATGCTCAACGATATCTTTGAATCTCAGTTTAATTTCGTTGAGTATCCCAGGAATAATAAGGCAGCAGTTCAATTCCCATAGTCAGGTACTCAACAGCTGTTGCATAAGCAGTAGCAGATTTTGCTTTGCGTCCTGCCATGAGATTTAATTCCACCAGTCTTTGCTGTTCTGAGGGCTGAGTGATTAGGGGACTACCTGCGTTCAAATGAGTGACATTCTTCTAAATCATGTTTTAAACCTAAAGCACTTTGGTAACGATCTTCAGCGTTTTTTGCCATTAATTTACTCACAATCTCACCAATGACTCTGGGTATTTCTGGTTTTACCTCAGAAACGGAAGGAGGTTGTTTAGCAATGTGACAATGTACCAGCTTCATCTGCTCATCTGAAGAAAATGGTAATTGTCCAGTCAACAGTTCAAAAAATGTAACACCTAAAGAATAAAAATCACTGCGGTAGTCTATTCCCCGGTTCATACGTCCGGTTTGTTCAGGAGATAAATAAGCGAGAGTTCCTTCTAAAACATTAGGACTAATCAGATTTTGAGTTTCTCTAGGGAGCAAAGAGGCGATATTAAAGTCAATGAGTTTTAGTTGTTTAGTTTCCGGGTGAATGAGAATATTTGGGGGTTTGATATCTTTATGAATTACCCGTTCTTGGTAAAGTTGATGGAGGATATCTGCAAGTTGGAGAGCTATTGTGAGAAACTCCTGTAAAGACAAGCCATAGCGTGTCTCTAAATTTGTCATATATTGCTTAAGGGAAATCCCACCAAAATCTTCCATCACTAGAGCATAACTGTTACGATATGGTTCTAGGCTATAGGGACGGATGATACTGGGAATATTGAGATTTTTGGCTGGTGTACTGATTGCGAAATTGTAACAGTTGGCTGAAGGTGGGATATTCTTGCCGTAATAGTTTAATGACAACAGCTTGTTGATCTGCCAATCTAATGGCTCGATAGACTTCTGTTTTAGAACCTTGATAAAGTGTTTCTGTTAACTCATAGCCATTGATGTATGGAGCTTCATCAATTGCTGTTGTCATGCTTGTTCTCCCGGAAATCACAAGTATTTGTCAAAAGTTTCACTTCAGTTCACATCTAAAAGGTATTATTCCCAAAACAACTATTGGGTTAACTGCTGTTTGAAGCTAAAAGTTATAAAGATAAAATTTTGTGTTTTTCTTTTGATATTCTCAGTTTTGAGTTTTTCTTAACAGAATAAATATTTAAGTCTAAAGCTCACTTCCCCAGCTAGTACCGATGATTTTACTTTGATGACTACTCTGTGTTTAACCACTAGACTTTGGGCGATCGCCAATCATGACACCATGAGTTTACTGATAATGCGATCAGCTTGATCATAAAAACATGAATGAGCTATCACCTAACCCATCACTAGACAAAGTGTTGCGTGATCGCAAAGCCGTAACGCAGCGTCAAGAAAGCGGGAGGAACATCCACGCTGCTTTTTGCCTCCCATACTTAAACTATAAGAAAAATTTTTCCATCAATTTAGACCTGACGCTACCACTTAATATTTAGTAATTCTAATATTATTTTTTCCAGAGTTTGAATATTTAGTAACTAGTAAAAATTATAGATTGTATTATTTCTGTTCAATGGCATCTCTGGTAATTTTATACGCTTCCACAAAAGTTCGATAAGATTCTTGAGAAATTTGTTCGGCTATCAAGTCACTTGCTACTTGTTCGAGAATTTGATCTAATTCTTTTTGTATTAAATTTTTGCTGATGGTTTTATCTTGTAATAAGCCTACGACTGCTTTGATATACTCCGCAGAAATTTCTCTTTGTTTTTGCTCAACTTCTTGATAGGAAATTTCTTTTTCTCTTTCTATTGCTTCTCTTGTAGTTTTATAAGCTTCATTAAAAGTACGAAATGATTCTTGAGAAATTCTTTCGGCGATTAAAGCCTCGGCAGCATTTTTAAAAGTATTATCAAGTTGTTTTTGTCTGTCTTCCAGCTTACCTATACCTTTGTCCATCAGTTTGATAGCCGTATTAATATAGTCATCGGCTTTATCTTTTTTACTACGTTCTACCCATAATTTAAGTTGTCGGAACCAGGAAGCAACTAGGAGAAAAATTGTTAAAATTAAAGCTAAAAAATCTGCATTTTCTTGGACAAAAGATGGTTTATCTCGTTCGTAAAAAGCGATCGCACCTGGATGAATTGGAATACCTGTACCATCATTATCTCTAGGACGTTTAATACTAGCAACTAAAGGTTTGACTTCGGCATGAGTTTCAGCGATCGCATCTGCGATTTCTTGACGATTTTCAAATATAATTCGTGTGATTTCTCGAATTACGTTGTTATCGATTTTTTCGCTAGCCACCAATAGCCGATCTATAGCAACTGTATCTAATTCAACCAACGGCATCGGTGGATTACCTCTGTATGCTCCTTGGGGAATTTTCGCATTTTCAAAGGCAGGATACTTGATTTTCATTGCTTGTGCTTGAGCAATTGCTAGCAAGCGCCCATCTTGATCTTGGACAAGCTTGGCAATACCAAGATTACCTAAAGCACGAACACGAAACAGCGCCTCTGCTTTTGGTGATTTAAAGTCTTCTTCTGCTTGCCGATCATCGTAATATTTACTTTCTAAACCTAAAATCCTCATATCTGGTTTATTTTGTTTCACCAAACCATAATGTTCGGCAATTTTCAAAAAAGATTTATATTGTCCGCCTTTAGCAGGTAAAGCAATAGTTTTACCACGCAGTTGTTCAAATTTCTTAATATTTGGATCTTTGACAACTAATTGAAATAAATCTTGATACAACACTGCTACAGCTCGTGGAGAAGTTTGAATCTGATAAGTTGCTGACTGAGATTGACGACTTTCAATCAGATCCATTTCTTGCCCAATAACATCTGCTTGAGCCGTCACTAACTCAGCTTTTCCTGTCTGTAACATTTCTAAATTTTGTGTTGTGCCGCCTGTTGCAACTACTTTTATGTGAATGTTGGATTTCTTTTGTACGACCTTTTGAATAGCTTCGCTAATAATATAGCTTTCTCCTTCTGGATCTCCCGCAGCAAGGATAAGTTGCGGTGAAGTGAGGCGGACAATTATATTCCAGATAATAAATAAGACTAAACCAACACTGGCAAAACCAAGGCTAATAAATACTAATTTTGATTGAGGATCAAGGTTTTCAAAAAAACTGAAAAACCCTAAGTTTCGAGAGTTTTTAGATGTAGGCATATATGTAAAATTTTATTTAGTAAAGCAATTAATAATAAGATATTTTAATGTATTATATTTGACTAAGATTAAATTTTGGTTAAACATCAAAAATTATCTACAAACTGGCAAATAAATTTTGAAAGAAAGCAATATACCTCCAGGTAGATAGAGATAAATTCATCAGCTTCATTCTCAAGAAAGAGAAGTTTTAGTAGCTTTTTTGGGTACATTTTGGTCAGTCACTCAAATTCTGCACTCGCCTCTGGGAAATGCAAATCCGGAGGACGCCCTGTATGTTCATGTCTGGGCGTTCTCAGGCTTTGTGAATGTGCTTAGTCTAATAAATGAGGAAAAATTATGGATAACAAACTTGTAGAAAATATTATTCCTTCACAGCCCCCAATTGATGCACAGTCTGATGTGCATGTATTGAAATCTCGTTTAGAGTGGGGAGAACCTGCACTAACAATTCTAGATGTGCGCGATCGCCAAACTCACAACCAAGGTCATATCACAGGTGCAATGCCAATGCCATTAAATGAATTGGTAGATCGTGCAACAGCAACCATCGCTAAAAGCCGGGATATCTATGTTTACGGTGCCAATGAGGAAGAAACAGCCCAAGCCGCGCAGTCGTTAAGAAGTGCTGGCTTTGAACACGTCTCTGAACTCAAAGGTGGTTTGGCTGCATGGAAAGCAATTGGTGGTCCAACTGAAGGTGTTGTGGAAGCACAAGTTCCTCCCAGTGCTGGTGCATACAATGTAGTGGATCGCATGAAAGAACACACAGAACATGCCGAAAAAGAAGTATAAATTTTAGTAAATGGTCAAGGGTCAAGTGTCAAGCTAGAAAAGTCTTGACTATGGACAATTGACTCTTGACTATGGACAATTGACTCTTTTATTAATGTTCAAATATATCCTTGAATTGCAACAAATCCAGGGAAACTATAGTCGGCAAAAACTGAAAGCATTCTTGAGCGATCTGCAAACGTTCTTCTCGTTCAAGCATTGCGATTAATTTCTGCCGAACTTTGAGTAAGTAGCGCACATCGTTAGCAGCATAACTAAGTTGAGCTTCAGTAAGTCGATCAGCGTTTCCCCAATCGGAACTTTGAGAACTTTTATCTAGTTCTACTTGTTCTAGTTCTTGCACCACATCTTTTAAGCCATGACGTGGCGTGTATGTGCGGACTAATTTACTAGCTATTTTGGTACAGAAAACTGGATTGACGTGAATGCCAAGATGGTAACGTAAGGTAGCAACATCGAAACGGGCAAAGTGAAACACTTTAACGATATTCACCGCTTCCAGTAATTTTTTTAAGTTAGGGGCTTCAGTTTGTCCTTTCGCAACACGAATGGCTGTTACTTGTCCTTGGCTATTACATAATTGTATTAAGCACAAGCGATCGCGCTGCGGTATTAATCCCATTGTCTCTGTATCAACTGCGATCGCATCAGCTTGTAAATACTGGGATAGACTAGTGTCGCTGAGGTCGCGATCGCAAACTTGAAAATCTTGTAATTCCATGTAATCGTCACAAAAATAAATGCAGTGTCTACTAGAAAATAATCCCACTAGACACTACATTATTGTAGTTGTTGGTTAGTAGTTGGTGGCTAATAACAATTACCGATTACCAATGAAAATTTGTGTTAAATAAACTTCACCTTTACTATTGGTAGCCACACCAATTCCGGTCAGATTATAATTGCCTTTAATGTTGACTAGATGCTCAGGACTTTTGATCCAGCCAGTGACAGCTTCTGCTGCTGGATCACTATATCCTAAATTATAAGCAACATTTTCGGCAGCGCTTATGTAGCGAATAGGAATAGCATTCACTCGTCGTTCAAATCCTTGATGGCTAAAGGGGACTTTTCCTCTAGCCATATTTTGGCTATGAATTCTTGCTTGTTTAGAGATATTTGCATTTAGATTTAGTTTTTTTAGACCCAGAGAAGCTCGATATCGATTAATTCGCTCAAAAACTAATTTTTCCAACTCAGTTGTTTTGAAAGTAGCAACAGACGCAATCTGAGGTGATGAAGTCAGTAACGTCTGATTGGCGAACAATTTTTTTGTTGACGTATGACCTAGTGAAGTGGTTGTTAACCCACCAGCAAGGACAAGCATACTTAAAGCAGTGCCAAAAGCAGATTGTCGGATCATGAACGATTACTTAAGTAGTTTACTTGATTGATGAGACACGCACCCTGGATTTTTGTTGCTTGAGATACTCGTATAATTTTCAGTATTCAAGAACTTTCCAAATGTTTGCCTATCCCGATTTTGGCGTTAATTACAGTTAATTACAATCCTATAAATGTGAAGTAATTTCAAATAAAAAATGAAAACTTCAAGAAGTTAAATAGATACCTAATTTTATTCCAGTATTTGCACTTAATGAAATTTACTGTTTTTTCTACATCCTTGTATATTTATACCTTTACATCTTTTTTAATAAAAATTAAATAACTATTAAATCGTCTCAATTCCTACTCTTGAAAGCTGGAAAAATTGTTATTTTCCTGAGCGAATAAAGCTTTAAATAGCTGGATTCCATTATTGAGCTAAATTGATGAGTCGAATTAATGGATTTGTTGGACGTCGTCATTTCTTGAAACTAGCAGGCGCAGGAAGTATTGGTATGGTGGCCAGTGTTACTGGTTGTGATTTATCAGCCAATGTAGAGCAAGCGATCGCGCCCCAAACAACTCTCGCTGATGCTGTCATAGCCAATCGCATTCCAGTTAGTCCAGAAAAAGCTTTAAAACGTTTACTGGATGGAAACCAGCGCTTTGCACAGCAAAAGCCTCAATATCCTAATCAATCTAGGGAACGTAGACAACTGATTGCTAAAGCCCAATATCCTTTTGCTACGATATTAGGCTGTGCAGATTCTCGCGTCTCAGCAGAAATCATCTTTGATCAAGGATTAGGAGATTTATTTGTAGTCAGAATCGCTGGTAATGTTGCCTGTGACCCAACCATCGGTAGCCTAGAATACGCCAGCGCAGTATTAGGTTCTCAACTGATTGTAGTTTTGGGTCACAAAAAATGTGGTGCAGTCGCAAAAGCACTTCAAGATGAACCTGTTTCTGGCAGAATGGGTTTGATAATTGAAGGTATCAAACCTGCTGTTGAAACAATCAAATCGTCTCCAGAAAATTTACAGGATTATGCAGTTGTAGCCAACATTAAATATCAAGCAAATAAGTTAATCGAAGATTCAACAATTTTATCTAGACTTGTTCGCCAAAATAAACTTAAAATTGTTGGCGCTCGTTATGATGTGGATACTAGTAAAGTATCTATCGTAACCGAATAAAAGTCTGTTGCTTGGCAATGTGAGAATTGGTATCAACAAAATGCGATTGATCTTATACAGTAAGCCGGGATGCCATTTATGTGAAGGTTTGCAGGAAAAGTTAGAAAAAATTATCGAGACGCAAAATTTTCCATCTCTACAGCTAGAAATTCGGGACATTACCACTCATGACGATTGGTTTAAAGCTTATCAATATGAGGTTCCTGTATTGTTTGTAGCCAATCAAGCGAATGGCACTCAGGATGGTAATACCGTAAACACAGAAGAGAAAATACAGCTTATACCCCGTCCTTCTCCCCGTGCAACAGTACAGCAGTTGGAAAATTTACTCCGGAAGTATCTATAGCTATTTGTATAAAAAGGAAAATAGTGCAGAATAAAGCGCAAGCTATCGATTAGGGTTAGTCCCTAACCTTAGTAGTCCACCACACCAACTTTGAGGGGTTTGTAGTGAGGACTTTAGTCCTCAAATATTTAAGCACTAAAGAACTTACTACGAACCTATCAAAACTAATGTGATAGACCACTAGTGGTCTATCACATTAGTTATGAGAAGTTGTGAGGGGTCAGATCCCCGACTTCTTCAAGAAGTCGGGGATCTTGTAGCCCATCAAAACTAATGCGATAGACCACTAGCCTATAGTTCCTTTTTTGAAGAGGTTCACAACATGATACTGCGGGAGTTAATAGCCAGTGTAGAAGGGATTTTGCATTTACCTGAACATCCGGCAATGGATAGTGAGGTGACAGGATTAACAACAAATTCCCATGCTACCAGACCAGGAGATTTATTTATTGGTATGCCTGGAACACGGGTTGATGGTGGGGATTTTTGGCAAAGTGCTACAGCAGCTGGTGCTGTAGCGGCAATTATATCTCCTAACGCTGCACAGAAACACACTTCCACCCCAGACGCTTGTGTCATTATCGCCACAGACATGACAAAAGCCTGCGCCCAATTAGCTAAAGTTTTTTATAACTATCCAGGGCAAAAACTCAAACTTGTGGGCGTCACAGGTACAAATGGTAAAACCACAACTAGCCATTTAATTGAATATTTTCTTAACAAAGCCAATAAACCTACGGCTTTAATGGGTACTTTGTATACTCGTTGGGCAGGTTTCACTCAAACTGCTATTCATACCACACCATTTGCAGTTGAACTGCAACACCAGCTAGCAGCAGCCATAGCTGCTGGTAATGAGTATGGTGTAATGGAAGTTAGTTCCCACGCTTTGGCACAAGGACGGGTAATGGGTTGCCAATTTGAAGTTGGGGTGTTTAGTAATCTGACTCAAGACCATCTCGACTTTCACCGCGACATGGAAGACTACTTCGCGGCCAAAGCTTTGCTATTTAATTCTGATTATCTTAAAGGACGGGCAATCATTAACGCCGATGATGCCTACGGACAGCGATTAATTACATCTTTAGATGCAGATAAAGTTTGGAGTTATAGTGTCAGCAATTCCACTGCTGATTTATGGATGAGTGATTTAAATTACGAACCAAATGGTGTTAGTGGTAAACTGCACACACCAAAAGGTGATGTCGCTTTTCGTTCACCCTTAGTTGGTCAATATAATCTGGAAAATCTTTTGGCAGCAGTCGGAGCAGTTTTACACTTAGGTTTAGATTTAGAAGTTGTGGTATCTGTAATACCAGATTTTCCGGGTGTTCCCGGACGGATGGAGAGAGTACAGGTGAATCCACAACAGGACATTAGTGTGATAGTAGATTATGCTCACACCCCTGATAGTTTAGAAAACTTGCTCAAAGCTGCGCGTCCGTTTATTCCTGGTAAGATGATTTGTGTGTTTGGTTGCGGAGGAGATAGGGATAGAACTAAGCGCCCCAAAATGGGTAAAATAGCCGCCGAACTAGCTGATGTAGCAGTAGTGACATCCGATAATCCTCGTACTGAAGATCCAGAGCGGATTTTGCAGGACATTTTAACAGGAATACCGGAAACAATTCAGCCAATTGTAATTTGCGATCGCGCTACCGCCATTCGGAGTGCAATTTTGGAAGCACAACCTGGAGATGGTGTCCTGCTAGCTGGTAAAGGCCACGAAGATTACCAAATTCTTGGAACCGAAAAAATCCACTTTGACGACAGAGAACATGCACGCGACGCCTTAGAAGAAAAGCTAAGGGCTAAAGCTTAGAGATTGGGGAGAAGAAGGAGGACAAGAAAGACAAAGGAGAATTTTTCTTCTTTGCTTCCTTCTCTCCTTGTATTACTCATTAAAGACAATTTATAAATACTGAATCGGCGTTCTCAAAACTGAAATTAGTAGTATAAAATTCTTCCCTATTCCCCTAGCAATGACAAATGACAAATGACAAATAACAAATAACAAATGAATGTTTCTCTGGTTCAGGAACTATCAATATTTCAACTGACTTTAAGTGGACAAACGCCTCCTCCTGTTTCGTCGGTGACTTCTGCCACTCTGCTATCACTATTGAAGTCACAAATAGACTTACTTATAGAACAGCAGATTCCAGCAACTTTATGGGTAAAATTACCTCCAGGAAGAATTTGGCATTCAGAAATTCAGCGCTATCAACAGCAGTTTGATAATTCTAGAGTTGTTTATAATTGCCAAGTTGAGAATGTGGAAAATACTTTGCTTGATGCGGCAACTCAGAGAAACACTCCCTTTATAATTTCACCATCCCAAAGCTACGGGAAATCTCCCAAGGCGCATTTACACACAATTTCCAAAATACATCGAGAGTATTTCTTAATAGTATTATCAGCCAAATTTTGCAGCTTAACAGTAGCTGAAAGAGCAATTAAAAATCATAAAAATTTGTTGACTATAACTACTATTGAACCACAAATAATCCAGCAGGTATTAGATGGGATTAAACAGGCAATAATACTAGAAAAATGTGCGATCGCACCAGATGATTTGATTTGTACAAGTACGCCTGAACCAGCACTGATAAGTCAATTGTTGACAAAACAACTTCAACGACACGATGAAATTAACCGTCAAATTATTTCTCGGCGCATAGCCAAGATAGAACAGCAAAAACAAGCACTACACCATAATTTGCAACTCAAAGACGAATTCTTAACCAATGTTTGTCATGAACTGCGTACACCTCTGACGCACATGAAGACAGCTTTAAGTCTATTAAATTCGGCTAGTCTGAAAAACCCCCAACGCCAGCGCTATTCCCAAATGCTCAATACTCAATGCGATCGCCAAAATTCACTAATTCATGGCGTCTTGGAACTGGTGCAGATTGAGCATAATTTGGAAGCAATGCACCTAGAAACAGTACACCTTGCAGACATTGTACCTGGAGTAGTTAGTACCTATCAGCCCCTAGCACAAGAAAAAGGGATTATGTTAGCCTACACCGTACCAACAGAACTTCCTGCTGTTTGGTGTGTCAGTGGAGGAGTTAGGCAAATTGTCATTCATCTGCTCTCCAATGGCATTAAATATACTCCCAAAGGAGGCCAAGTTTGGGTGCGCGGACGCCTCCAAGGCAATTATGTTCAATTAGAATTTCGTGATAGTGGTATCGGTATTGGCGAAAGCGAAATTCCCAAAATATTTGACCGTTTTTATCGCGTGCGTCCACTGCCAATGGAAGATCCTGGTGGTGCAGGCTTGGGTCTTACAATTGTACAGCAACTACTACACGGATGTGGTGGCTCTATTTCTGTTAAAAGCAAACCTTCCGAAGGTTCCACTTTTACAGTCCAGTTAGCGGCTGTCCTTGATAAAAAGTTATAGGAAGTGAATGGGAGACTTGAGGGACAAGGGGGACAAGGAAGACAAGGGGGACAAGGAGGACAAGGGAGACAAGGGAGACAAGGGAGACAAGGGAGACAAGGGGAGCCAGTGCGTTGCGGAGGTCTACGGTGTACACACAAATCTAGGTTGAGCGCATCTGTACCGTCTCGGAATAAATTCCTCCTCTCATAGCGCAAGTCCTCTGAAGAGGACTCAAAAAAAGTTTGTTCCAGTCCACTTGAGTGGACTTTCGCTATGAGCCTGGAACTTTAGTTCTAGGCGGGATAGAGTTTCAATATGAAAATTTTTGACTTGTGTGTACACCGTAGGTTGTAGCACGTGGCGTGGACAAGGGAGACAAGGGGGAATATTTTTGATAGATTATTCCGCGTCACCATGTCTTCTCCCAATCCCATTGTCTCCTATCTCCTATTCCCAATCCCTAATCCCCAATCCCCAATCCCTTATATAAACTTATGTCTTCTGCAAAAAAACTGCGAAATCTGCTTGAGAGTCCAGGTATTATTGTTATTCCTGGTGTTTATGACTGTCTCGGAGCCAAGTTAGCTGAAAAACTCGGCTTTAATGTTGTTGGAACTAGTGGTTTTGGTATTGCTGCATCTACTTTAGGATTACCTGACTACGGTTTTCTTACTGCTACCGAAATGCTTTATAGTGTAGGGCGAATTGCTAGGAGTGTGAGTATTCCTGTGATTGCAGATATGGATACTGGCTATGGTAATGTCTTGAACGTCATTCGCACAGTTCAAGATGCGGTGCAGTTGGGACTAGCAGGGATAATCTTAGAAGATCAAGAATGGCCGAAAAAGTGTGGTCACTTTGAAGGTAAGCGAGTGATTTCGATGAGCGAACACGTCGGAAAAATTCAAGCAGCGATCCACGCACGAGGCGATCGCAACTTGGTTATCATAGCTCGTACTGATGCTCGCGCTCCTTTGGGATTAGAAGAAGCTATACGACGTGGTCGTGCTTATGTTGAGGCTGGGGCAGATGTATTATTTATAGAAGCACCCCAATCTGTTGAGGAATTGCAAACCATAGCTACTCATTTTGGTGATGTACCTTTAGTAGCAAATATCGTTGAAGGTGGCAAAACTCCCTCACTTTCTGCTTCCGAGTTAGAAAAACTAGGCTTTAAGATAGTGTTTTTCCCACTAACAGGCTTGCTAGCAGTTACACAAGTAATGACTGCTTGTTTAAGTCAATTGAAAGAACAGGGAACCACAGCTAATTTTCATGAGTTGGTTGACTTCAAAGATTTTCAAGAACTCATGGGTGTTCCCCAGTATTTGCAACTTGAGCAGCAGTTTGGTAAAGAGAGCTAGAAGTAAGGGAGATAGGGAGTCAACAATAAATTAACCACCAACAACCAACAAATAACAATATTCACAGATGCATCTGTGGTGCGATCGCGCTAGTTTGGTTACTAGTAGATTTAAGAAACACTTTTTAATGAATCAAAGTTTAACTGTTGTTCCTCATCAAGAACATAGCATCACAGAAAATCCTGTTGTTAAGCAACAACAGCTATCTATCAAGCAATTCATCATCGTGAGTGTAGAGTTACTTTTGGCTATACCTTTTGGTTTAGCTTTATCTCATTTCATTTTTGGTGGTATTGCTTGGATTTTTGGTGGAATCATTTCTGGTGCGCTAGTCTTCCAGACATGTCGGGTTTTTTATAACTATTTGCCTAAACCTAACCGCGCTGCTAGACAGGTGGGAATGATGTTGGTGGGTATAACTATTGGTGCTTCCAATGCCCATGCTAATTTAGCCAATATTACTGCTGGTGTTCCAGTTTTTGTTTTCCTCACCCTATTTCTCATGCTGTGTGGAGCTTGTATTGGCTACATTTACTCTCGTTTGAGCAAAACTAATCTTTTGACATCAATGCTCGCTACAGTTCCTGGTGGTGTGGGGGTGATGTCAGCTATTGCAGCAGATTACAACAAAAATGTCACTTTAGTAGCCTTAGTACAAGCGCTACGAGTCACAAGCGTAGTTTTCCTCATTCCCTTAATAGCAAGAGTCACAAATCATACCTCCACTCAACCACCAATATCCTCTACTCACGAGCCATATTCTCTAGAGTTACTTTTGTTAGTATTGTTAATCAGTACATTAGCAGTTCACATAGCTAAATTATTGAAAATTCCTGCGGCTCCTTTTTTCGCCTCGTTATTAGTGGGAATAACATTTAATCCAATTCTAAATTGGCTACCTTGGGGAGGTGATATCTACTTTACTCCACCACTTTTGATCAAGTTATTAGGACAAATGCTGTTGGGAATTACTATTGGTGAGTATTGGGGCGAAAAACCGACTTTCCAAAAACGAACCATAGGATACGCCTTTATCTCAGTCGCAATGACTCTTGCTGCTGGGGTAGCTGCAACTTTGCTGGCGATGCAATTAACCTCTTGGGATTGGTTAACTTGTCTTTTAGTGACAGCACCTGGAGGAGCTGCGGAAATTATTTTAGTTGCTTTAACACTAGATCATAATGTAGAAATTGTTACAGCCGGTCATGTTGTACGATTAATAGCCATTAATAGTTTCCTGCCAATTTGGGTATTTCTGTTTCGTCATTTTGAAAATAAAGAAGATAGAAGGGAAATTGTATAAAATAAAGTTTTTGTTTTAATAAACACCAACAAATTGCTAACTGCATTCTGATAAATTTATCTATGTCCATCGGTGTGTATCTGTGTACATCGGTGGTCATTTTTTAAATTATAATTTTTGCCATAGCTGAAATTTACATAGAATATATATTTTATGTTCAAAAGCCCGCTGCGTTACCCTGGTGGCAAATCCAAAGCACTAAATACAATTGCTAAATACTTCCCAGATAATTTTTCTGAATTTCGTGAACCTTTTGTAGGAGGTGGTTCTGTATTTATATATCTAAAACAAAAATTTCCAGACCGAAAATTTTGGATTAACGATTTAAATACTGAACTATTTTATTTTTGGAAAATTGCTCAATCAAATTTATCTCAGCTAGTTAAAGAAGTGCGTTTTATAAAACATAAATATACAGACGGTAAATTATTATTTCAAGAATTGACCAGTATAGAAGATACTCAGACTTTAACTGAACTTGATAGAGCAGTGCGTTTTTTTATCCTCAATAGAATTACTTTTTCTGGTACTGTTGAATCAGGTGGATTTTCGCAAGAAGCTTTTCATAAAAGATTTACCTATTCTTCAATAGAACGTTTAGAGAAATTAGAAAATATTTTAACAGATGATATAAAAATTACTAACTTAGATTACAGTCAACTTTTAACCACAGAACAAGAAAACGTTTTTTTATTTTTAGATCCTCCTTATTTTATTGCTACAAAATCAAAACTATATGGTCGAGATGGTAATTTACATATTCATTTTAATCATGAAAACTTTGCTAAGATAGTGCAAGCATGTCATCATAATTGGCTAATAACTTATGATAATTCTCCACAAAATCGAGATAATTTTAAATCAATGAATATCTGTGAATGGGAATTACAGTATGGGATGAATAACTATAAACAGAGTGGAGCCGCCAAAGGAAAAGAATTAATCATTACTAATTATAAAGTCAAATAAAAAAAGAAAAAAACTAATTTTATTGACTTGTAACTAATACCTGCTAAATATAGCAATCCTAATTGAGTTGTGAGAAAACACGGAATCCCAGATCCCCGACTTTTTCAAAAAGTCGGGGATCTGGCCAACCTATCAAAATCAATGTGGTGGACTACTAGACACGCCACTACTTAAGATTTACTTTATAAGGTAAAACTTTCCGAGTTCTAAGCTTGAAGTTCCGAGTTCTAAGCTCGAAGTTCCGAGTTCTAAGCTTGAAGTTCCGAGTTCTAAGCTCGAAGTTCCGAGTTCTAAGCTCGAAGTT
>NZ_AJLJ01000065.1 GCF_000317245.1 Fischerella muscicola SAG 1427-1 = PCC 73103 | reverse complement strand
CCGAGTTCTAAGCTTGAAGTTCCGAGTTCTAAGCTTGAAGTTCCGAGTTCTAAGCTTGAAGTTCCGAGTTCTAAACTTGAAGTTCCGAGTTCTGAAGCTGAAGTGTGATGTTTTGGGAGTATAATCGCGAACAGAATCCCCGACTTTTTGAAAAAGTCGGGAATCTTTTTGGGGATCTTGTTTTGTTCTTGCTCAAATAGAAAACAATCTGGCAAAATAAGCACAATAAAGCCAAATCCTCTGCTGTCAGGTCATAATATATGCTTCCGGCTGACACAATCCTCCGTAGTCGCTACAAAATCATTACACTCTTGGGAAAGGGTGGATTTGGTGAAACTTATTTAGCAGAAGATTTAGATATACCTACCAATCCCAAACCAAAGCGTGTTGTTAAACTACTGTATCCACAAAACCGCAATCCGCAAGTTTTGCAACTCGCGAAAGATTTATTTGACAGAGAAGCCGAGGTTCTTTACCGTTTAGGACAACTGAGTGAGCAAATTCCCAAGTTATTTGCTCACTTTGAGGAGAACGGAGAATTTTATTTAGTTCAAGAATTTGTTGATGGACATGATTTAAGTACAGAACTCACACCAGGGAAGCAGTTAAGTGAAGCAGAAGTGGTGAAACTCCTACAGGAAATTCTGGAAGTTTTAGCAGTTGTTCATCAACACAAAATTATTCATCGGGATATTAAACCGCAGAATATCATGCGTCGTCGTCAAGATGGCAAGTTAGTGCTAATTGACTTTGGCGCAGTGAAAGAAATTCAAGGAATGACAATCAGCCAAGGACAAATAACTTCTACAGTTTGCATTGGTACTCCTGGCTATATGCCAAATGAACAAGCTAAAGGAAAACCCAATCTTTGTAGTGATGTTTATGCAGTCGGAATTTTGGGTATTCAAGCACTGACAGGAATAAATCCTCACCAATTACCAGAAGATTCTACCACAGGGGAAGTGATCTGGCGGCAGTGGACAAATGTTGGCGATAGACTGGCTGGAGTTTTAACTAACATGGTACGTTCTAATCATGGCCAGCGTTATCAAACAGCAGCAGAAGCGCTGCAAATACTAATTCCGCCACCCCCACCTCCTCCACTCCCACCAGTACCGCGACGAAAAATAATTCGGGGAGTCCAGACCTGCTCCAGTGAGGAAGGCGACGACCTCCGAATATAAAACCGAGTCGGATAGCTTGGTAGGTTGCAAAACCGAACAGTTGTCCGGCTCAATTGTTTTTAATGTGAGTTTGATGGAGCATTTAGTTTTGCCACAATATCGCCCGCAAGCCCGCAAGTAAACTGCGGGCTAATAGCGAAAACCCACTGAAAGTGGGTTGAATAGCTCGTGTAATATATTTTTCTTTGTGTCTTAGTGTCTTTGTGGTGAAAAATTAACTTTTTTTGAACCACTAAGGCACTAAGACTAGGACACAAAGGTGAAAAGACCAAAATTCGGGAAATTTTTTGAGGATTTTTACTCACCACCAAAGAGATGATCCTAAGCCTATTCAATCAGTCTACTTTTAGTAGACTTGGGCTGTTAGCACGCAGTTTACTTGCGGGCAAGTCAACCGCTGGCGTTATTTAGCAAATACTTTGAAATTGTGCGATCGCATCATCTTTTCAACCAAGCGATCGCTCCTCAAGCTACAGCGTAACCTGTATATTGTCTTACCTCTGGTGGATGAAACCCAAGTACAATATGCTCTTTAGGAATTCCAGCCCTTCCAAATCTGCTGCAATCCCTTCTTCTGTTCCATCTCGTTGAATCCAAATATTACCATCAATCAGATCAATATGCACCAAGCAGCCATGCACCCGGCGTTTGCGTAGCGTGCCGTAGGCATTCGCCATCTCAAGCGATCGCGTGTATAGATCCCCGACTTTTTTGAAAAGTCGGGGATCTTTTTGGGGATCTTGTTTCCCCGTGTCCCTCATCTCATTCCCTCACTCTCCAATTCTCAATTCGGCAATTTGGCAAGTCTCAGCTTCTTAATACTGATATTTTTTTGATTGTGCAAGAGGTGTAGTAAAATTCGCCCCGGCTAACAAGTCGGGGTTTTAGTTTTTCAACTTAAATATATAAATCAATCAGTATAAACTCAAGTGTGTAGGAGTATACTGAATTGTCGTCGCTTTCCTCAAGCAACATTACTTGCATAAAACCACGCTGCTTTTGCAACTCATGCCACGAAATCTGCTGATTCTTCATCGCCAACCAATACAATAATCTGAATATCTACATATCTCAAAAGGCTAAGATGCGGGCGTTATTGTCTGGATACTACGGGAAAGGAAATGGTGGCGATGAGGCTTTGTTGGCAACGCTACTGCAAATGTTACCATCTGATGTCACACCAGTGGTTCTTTCTGGCAATCCAGAGGAAACACGAAATCGCTATGGCGTTGAAGCTTATGAACGTATGGCTTTTCCTAGCTTAATCAAAGGTTTGCGTTCTTGTGATGCTTTAATTTGGGGTGGCGGTAGTTTAATTCAAGATGCCACCAGTGCCATTAGCCCATTTTACTATGGAACGATGATGAGCATAGCTCAAAAAATGGGCTTAAAAACAGTGGCTTGGGCGCAAGGTATTGGCCCTTTACATCGGCGGGTGACACGTTGGTTAGCACGACAGACTTTTGCAGGTTGTACGCAAGTAAGTGTACGCGATCGCGCTTCGGCTAGTTTACTATCTGATTGGCAAATTCCCTATATCCTCGCACCCGATCCAGTGTGGGCGTTACAATCCAAACCAGTTCCCGGACTATGGAATTTATCAGCACCAAGAGTTGCTGTGACATTGCGATCGCATCCCCAACTTACCCCAACTCGCCTGAGTCACCTAACTCGCGCCTTGGTAGATTTTCAAAAAGCTACGCAGACTTTTATTGTGTTGCTACCTTTCCAAAGGGCGCAAGATTTGAATCTTGCCCAAGCAATTCAACCAGCACTCAAGGATGTTAGTCAAATTCTCTGCTTGGAAGAACCACAACTGTTAAAAGGCGTATTTCGTGGAATTGAAATGGCGATCGGAATGCGTTTGCATAGTTTAATCATGGCAGCTAGCGAAGGTTGTCGCTGTTTTGCTTTGAGCTATGACCCCAAAGTTAACCGTTTGATGGAAGATTTAGATATGCCGGGGTGGGATTTGGCAAATTTACCAGATGACCCCAATGTTATTAGTAAAGCTTGGATTGAGCATTACGCCAATGGCGATCCATTATCATCAGAAAAAATCCAGTTTTTAGTAGACAGGGCGCTGATTCATCGCGAAGTTCTGCACAAAGCCCTAAATAATGAACAGGGAACAGGGAACAGGGAATGGGGAACGGGTAAATCCCCATAATTTATCCAAAATCACGCCACGTGCTACAACGGAGGGAACCTCCGCAACGCAGTGGCTCCAAAATCTAAAATCCAAAATAATATAAGCCGATGGCGGGATTTGAACCCGCGACCGCTCGATTACGAATCGAGTGCTCTACCACTGAGCCACATCGGCACAAACAGTCAGTAATTATAGCGTATTTAATCTCATGGTACAACCAAACCCGGAAAACCAACCATCTCAAAGTTCAGTTAACCCAGAACAATACGCTCGTCTGAAAGCAGAAATCGCAGCCCCTTATCGCAACATACGTAAATTTATTTACATTGCTGGTGGTGCTTCGGGTTTTATTGGTGCATTTATCTTCTTTTTTCAAGTATTAGCTGGACGTAATCTTGAGACAGCTTTACCCAATTTCGCACTACAACTCGGAGTCATTGCTGTAGCTGTCTTTTTGTGGCGCTGGGAAAGTAGGGGATCGGGGAAGAGGGGCAAGGGAGACAAGGAGGACAAGGGAGACAAGGGAGAATAACCAATACTCAATGCCCTATGCCCTATGCCCTATGCCCTATGCCCAATTCCTCTACTGCACTGTCACCAAATAAGGTGAGGAAACAGCTTGAACTTGTCCAGCGTTAACTAATGCTTGATAAACAAAAGCTGCTACTTCTGCCCTAGTTGCTTCCCGGTTGGGATTTAGTTGTTTAGCGTTTGGATAATTTACTACTAACCCTTTTGCAGTTGCTGCTGCTACTTGAGTAGTAGCATAACTAGGAATTTGGCTAGCATCTGAGTAGAAGGAAAGCACATTTTGGTTATTCGCAGCTAAATTCAAACCACTGGATAAGGAGACAAGCGCCTGTACTCGCGGAATTTGTTGTTGTGGTTTAAAGGTGCGATCGGGATAACCGGAGACAAAACCCAACCTATATGCATTTCTGATGGCATCATAAGCCCAGAACTTACTATTTACATCGCTGAAGTTAGTAGCTTCGCGTTTCGGTTGAGTTTGGGCAAAGGCTTTAGTAACGATCGCAGCAAATTGAGCGCGTGTTACAGGATCATTAGGTTTAAAAGTCCCATCAGGGAAACCAGCAATAATATTCTTAGCTGCTAAAGCTTCGATGTAGGGTTTTGCCCAATAAGTAGCTGTGACATCTTTGAAATTGCCAGCTACTACAACACTAGAAGCAACAAATTCAACTGAACCAGCGATTTTCTTGGTATCAATATCATTACCAACAGCCAAAATTTTAATAGTTTTGGTGGCGTTGTTGAGATCATAGCGAGTATTACTACGAATCAAATTACCACCAGGGCTGTTGCTTGTACCCAGATCGGGTGCAGCATTGATAGTTGCTACCACACCATCCCGTTTATTACCCTGAATAATATTCTTACGCAGGATTGGTTTGGCTGTGTCATTGATGTAAATACCGTCTTGGTTGCCGATAATCTGGTTTCCTTCTACTAAAGGTGTAGAAGTACCACCAATCGCCAAGCCAAAACCAGTGTCTTCAAACACGTTATTCCGAATGACTCCCGCAGCAGTTTTAGCTACAGAAATTCCATTACCTGTGTTCTTGACAAAGATGTTGTTTTCGATTGTGGGAGTACCTTTACCCGTGACAAAAATGCCATCTCTGACGCTATTAGTAAATACGCTGCTGGTAATTGTGGGATTTGTTGATTCTACCCATACAGCAGTGCCACGACTATCTGGGTTGGTAACTGTGATTCCTGAAATAGTGCTATTGTTTTCAGCCTTGATAGTCACATTTTGACTAGCAAATGTCGGGCTGACATACTTTCCACTACCAACAATCAATACGCCTTGACCTCTGGTTGTTTGGTCGCCTCGTAAAGTCACACCCTGCTTAATTGTAAGTGGGAAGACTTCTCCACTTTCTTTGTTATAAGTACCAGGTGCTAGTTGAATAGTTGTACCTGATTGGGCTTGACTGAGAGCATAGGTAATAGTTTTATAGGGCTGCGCTTGTGATGTACCAGCACCAGCGCTATCTGAACCATTGGTAGGATTTACGTAAACAATGTTTCCAGTTACAGGAACTGGTGTTCCTTGAATTGTGTTTTGAATTTCTGTTTGAGTTGTGTTCTGATTTCCCGTTTGAGTTGTGTTCTGAATCTTGATCTGAGTTGTATTCTGATTTCCTGTTTGAGTTGTGTTCTGATTGTTTATTTGAGTAGTATCAGCGCTTACCACAACAGGCAAAAGCAAAGAACTACTAGATAGTAAAAATAAAGTGGTAACTGCTACAGGTACTCGCATAGTAGTACAAAGATTTTTTCCAACAAGAGAGCGAATATTTTTTTGTTGAATAGGAAAACCCTGATGTTTCATAATTTATTTATTACGTTTGTGATGTGCTGATTTACCGCATGTTTAGAAATGTGTCAATTGCAGCCATATCATTTACTAAACACATGCAAAACTATAGCCGATGACATGCACCTTTGCAGCTGAGTTCCCATGCAAAATTTAATTTCTGTTTTGCAAACTCAGCCAAGATGCACAAGAAAGTCAAACAGGAAAACTGAGCATTAGCAATCATTTGAGCGTTTATTGCTAGCACAATTTTAGTTACACTTAGATTAAGCGATCGCCTACGAATATGGCAAGCGATCGTCTTCTTTGTAGAGAATATCTATACTTTTGTACTGTATTACGCTGCCGTAAACACGCTTAGAACCGTGTATCCTTAGCAAAAATAATGTATATGAAAATATCAGTACTTTGATTTCAAAACTTAATATTAGTACACAACTAGAAACACAAATAGATAAAAAATAAAAAAAATATGAGGAAACCAAAAAAATTAAAATTTTCTGCAAGACTAAGAATTGTTCAAACGGGGTCAGCTAATATAAAGACCCTGAATATAAACCATCCTTATTTAAAAGGAGTCACGATCATTTAAAGACTCCCAGTAAACTAAAACTCACAATGTTCTAAGCGCCAAGTAGTAGCTTTGTACTCTTGGCGCTTTTAAATTGTCATTGGTCATTGGTTATTTGTCATTGGTAAGGAAATCCAAAATCCTGTTAGAGGATGAACTTATTACTGATAAAAAAATGGAAGCCTACAAGATTTGTGTAGCTTCCAGTGATTGTTTGTTCTTTAAAGAGCAAGTTTAAAACTAGGTATAACCCTAACAGGGAGGATTAGGATTTTTGAAAGAGAAGCGAAATATAGCCATTAATCCTACCAGCCACAAAAATGATCGAACTATTACTTTTTATTTTTCTGCTACTTATACTTAGTTGTATTAAATATTAACTTCTTCCGAGAAAGCAACATCCACCACAATGTTGTAACTCTTGCAAGTAATATTTTTAATTGAACAGAAAAATAACCACCAATAGTAATAGCTTTAGGTAATAATCATTCTTGATAATTCCATAAGTTCAGTGAAGTTTTTTATTAATTCAAGCCTTGCTAAACAAGATTTATTGGAAGAATCAATCATCTAACTTTACTAACTGAACTGTATTGTTTGATCATTTCGCCTATTCAAAAATAATGTCTTTACTTTACAATCATAAATAATTATTCATTTACTTTCTCCTGAGTATTAACTTATTAGGTAAATTAGATGTCTAAGTTCTTATTTTTAATGTATAAAAATAAATCATCTTTGCTCTGCCATTTTGGCAGATTATTTTCTATTAATTACGGGAAATACTTGAATATTAGATTTTATTTATATTTATAGTTAAGTACAATAATTGTGTAATAATTGTAAAAAATGATAGACGTGTTTCCCCGATTGCTTGAAGAAATCGGGGAGCTTTTTTATTTTGTGAAAACACATCTGTAACCTGATTCTAGCGAAAAGACATTAAATCTTTTCAATAGTTATAACTTATCAGTTATCAGTGAATACCCATAACTAAAATTGGGGAATTGAAATAAGTAACAAATTGTATTTTTCTACCTCAAGAAATCTAATAGCACCAGATAATTTTAAATCTACTCACTGATAACTGATCAGCCTGCCATAGCATAGATTGCAGCTAATACTCTGTCACATCAATTTTGTTAGGTCATGGGAGGTTTGTAGTGTAGACGCTCGTGAGAGCGGCTTCCCATAGGGTGGACTTTAGTCCTTTTTGATCACTACTTTAAGGGCTTCAGCCCTGACTACAAACTCCGCATAATTTGTGTGGTGGAGTACTGGCATGGCAGCTGATACGAAACTCAACCAGGTATATTTCTGAATTTCTCGACTCAAGAGATAGTTTAGTTAGCTTCACAGTATTTGAATGATAAATCTTGAGTCTTATCTGGTCTGAGTTCCGCTTGAATGGATTGACATTCGTGAACTTGAGTTGCTAGCCACTGATCTTGATGACCACCACGAATTTCTCTTTTTTGTTTACCAACTACCTCCAGATAAGCAAGATCCTTAATTTTGCTTAAGCAGCTTTGTGAGGGATTACTATCAGATTTTTTCTCAGAGGGTAGTTTAGCGATTTTGAGATTATCGTTGCGCTGTTGGTTAACTCTTTTGAGTTGTGAGTTTTCTTTGATCAATCGGTTGTAGGTGCGGTAAGGAATGTAATGCAAAGGATTGTAGCCAGCAAACCGCAGTATTAAAACACAAGCCCAAGAATATTTACCTGCGAGAATCGCTTCAACTAACTGATCAAATTGTTCTGGGTTAAGAGTTTTCTCGAAGTTGCTAGTAGCGCTAGATATGTTTTGGTTCATGGTGCTGTTGTCCTAAATAAAGTAAATAAGTTTGTTAGTTGCTGTAGTGAAGAGTGACCCAATCAAAATTTAGAAATCGCTTTCGCTGTTGTGCAAATCCTTAATTGGTCTAAGGAACATATCAGCAACACGGCGATTGTGAATGATTTTGGCTGTTACTACTTGTCCATCCGTAAATTTGATGGTTTGATTGCCATCCAAGGCTATTTCTAAGCGATGAACCCAACCTAATTTCTTATCTGTTTGAGCATCGCTGGAGACTGATACAACCCTTCCTGAGAGGATATTGTGATTTCCATTGCTTTGACCAACCTTAGCAAGCTCTAGAGGCTGGGAGTCAACGTTGAGCTTGATTTCTACTAGATCTCCTTTATCAACAAAGGCTGTTTTTTGGGAAGGTAGTATAGTCAGTAAAACTGGAGATGCATCGGTTGGAGTAATTTCAGCGATGGTTTTCTTGGGTTTAACTTCCTCACTACTACTACGGTTATTTAAAGAGGACACAACCCCATCTACAGGTTCATAAAGAGATTTCCGCGGTGGTTCAAGTTGAGCAAGCTGTTGTGATAGTGCAAATTTTCCTTGAACTTGAGTGACTTGTTGTATATTTCCAGTACAAGCCCAAGTGAATACAGTTGCAAAAAAAGCTAGACCGCCTAACAAAATTATATGAGGAACAATGGAAGGCTGCTGTTCTAATACTTTTTGCAAAGATCTAGAGTAATTACTTGTACTTGTAATTCCTGTCTGGGAAGTTTTGGTTATTGGGGTTTGGATGTTGGTAGGTAGTTTTGATAAAACTGCTTCTACTGAAGCGACACTACCCCCGCAGATTGATGCCATTTCAGGAGTTAAAGCGTAACAGGGATGCACGTCCTGTAAGTTAATTTCTAAATTTCCTGATTGGCTTGAGGTTTCGACTACATTTAACCTGATGATTCTGTCCATGAGCTGACCTAAAATCGGAAACCTGACTATGTATGAGTTTTAGGTTTGATAAGGCAATGACTGAGGCAAAATTTACCTTGGGTCATCTTTGTTGAGTGGTATGAAATAAGTCTCCGTTTGGCTCTTAGTAGATGCAGTTTTGCCCTCTTAAATATTTGGCTCACTCCTAATTTAATTACTTGCCCCTGGCTCTTTTATGTAGTGATTTACACCAAAAATTAGAAGCTTTTTAAGTGACACTGCTGTTCTTCTACAAGAGCAATGAAACAATATTCATTCTTGATGTTCAAGGGTAACATTCGTATTTATACTATTTTTTTTCATGAATGTCATCTGCCAGTTTTTCATTTTTTTCGTTCAATGTAGTTAATATGCTTTCCTATTTAAATAATTATTATACAACTCAGATTTTGTCCACTAGTGTTAAATACAGTAGGGGTTTCGCCCCTCACCTACTATTAATTTGTTGCTTGTATTTTTTTCAAGCATCGGGAAATTAATAATGTATTTTATTGATAAGTTATCGATAAATATAAATACGCATGTGTGACCTCATCCAAATTTACCTGACAGGAGAATTGATAATGTTTTTTACTTTTGTTGCTAGACAATATTGTTTATTTTTCCAGCAAAAAGCTTATCTGGTAAGACTTTCAGATTAGCATTTTATTGTAAATTTACGGTAAAACTGTTGTTGATTTTGCTTAAAAATAAACGCAATAGTCTGATAAATAGTTGTGGAATTTACACTTTTGTGGTATGATTTTTAAGGCACTTAAAACAATACATGTGTAATACAGTAAAATCATCAAAAGAAGTTTTTTGGCAGAGCAAAATTAGCGGTTAACGCTTGTACAAAGTTATGAAATGCCGCGACTGCAAATAAAATGAGTCGCAATTGATATTTCTAAGTATCCTCAAAAGTGATTCTGCATCCTTTCTGCACCACAACTGATTGATATAGGTGCGATTACAGATGCAATTATTATTGAGCTAAGTGGTAATAAAGACCCTGAATAGTCATTAATTCTTGATGATTACCCTGTTCAATAAGGATACCTCGGTCTAAAACCAGAATATGATCAGCATGGCGAATAGTAGAAAGATTATTGGCAACAAAGAAGATGGTACGTGCTTGATTAATGGAAGTGTTGCTGGAGTGATGGAAGCGAGAAAGATTTTTTTGAAATTGGTGTTCAAAGGCTTTATCTAGGCAACTAGTAGCTTCATCTAGAATTAGAATACGTGGATTTTTGACTAGGGCGCGGGCGATCGCAATTTTTTGGCGCATCTCACCAGTCAGCATTATTCCTCCCTCACCGACACGGGTGTTGTAACCCAAAGGTAGTGCTTGGATAAAGCTGTGTGCTTCTACAACTTTCGCGACGGCGATCGCTTCTTCTGGTGAAATCTCGGAATTAAACATTGTGATATTTTCTAAAATGCTGCCAGCAAACAGAAAAATATCTTGCGGTATTACCCCTAATTGACTACGCAACGACTGGGGAGAAACATCAGCAATATTATGCCCATCAATCAAAATACGTCCGCTACTGGGACGATATAAACCAGCCAGTAAATTAATCAAGGTACTTTTACCAGCACCATGAGTACCAACAATTCCTACAGTTTGCCCTGCTTTGATCTGAAAGGAAATATTATGCAAGGTATCGTGTTCTGCATTGGCATTGTAACGAAAACAAACTCGTTCAAAATGTATATCACCCCGAACATGAGGTAACACCATTTGCGGTTTTTGGGTATTTTCTTCTGGTTGGGTAGTTAGAACATCATCTAAACGTTCAGCACAAATCAATACTTCTTGCAACTCATCCCACAATTTCACCAGTGCTAAAACAGGGTTGATCGTACTGCCAATTAGCATATTAAAAGCAACAAATTGACCAATTGACATCTGGTTGCCTATGACCAAGGTTGCCCCATACCATAGTAAAAACGTGATCCCCAGATGGTTAATCAAACTAGTTGCTAGCTGTAAATTATTAGCTAGTTTTTGACCCCGAAATCTTGTTTGGACGGTGTCGGTAAAACTTTCCTCCCAACGCCAACGCATTGGACGTTCAGCAGCAGTTGTTTTAACAGTGGCGACACCAGTAATAATTTCTCTAATTGTGGAATATTGAACTGCTGATTTTTGATAGAGTTCTCGTGAAGCATTTTTGAGAAGTGGACTAGTTGCAGCAGTCACAATCACAATTGGCAGAATCACAACCAAAACGATCAGAGTCAGGCGTAAGTTGTAATACGCCATTAATCCCAAGTAAACAATTACCATCACCGCATCTAGGGTAGTGCTAACCACTTGTTTGGTGAAAAATACTTGAATTTTGCGGTTTTCTTGAATTCGAGTAATAATATCTCCTGGCTGACGGGATGCAAAAAACTGCAATGGTAAGCGCAGGGTATAGCTGATAAAACCACCCAGTAACGTCAAATCCATGCGGTTGGAAAAATAGTCCAGCAGATATTGACGCACAGCTTGGACGATAATTCGCCAAATGCCAAAAAAGAGAAACCCAAAGGCGAATATATTCAGGGTCAGAGAACTTTTATATGGTAAAACTTGGTCAAGTACAACCTGAGTAATTAGAGGTGCAGCCAGACCAAACACTGTTAACAGCACTGAAGCTAAAACGATTTGACCAATTAATTCCCGGTGATGCCAAAAAGCGTGCCAAAATTCTCCCAAGGAGACTTTCTTGTTTTTTTGAGCGTTTAAGTGTTTGGTTGGAAATAAAATTAAGGCGTATCCTGTCCAGTTAGTTTCAAACTCTTCGCGCAAAAGCGATCGCTTACCAATTGCTGGATCACAAATCAAGACGCGATCGCCTTTAATTCGCCAAACAACTACGTAGTGAATCCCTTGCCAATGAGCAATCCAAGGGTTAGGCTGCAACTCTAATTTAACCAAAGAAGCTCTGACTGGTAAAGCATCATAACCCAGGGTTTCTGCTGCATCAGCCAAAGCCGAAAGAGAAGCACCAATGCGGTCTGTCTGCGTGAGATTTCGCAACGTGTTCAGGCTAAAACGCTTACCCCAATAGAGGCTAATCATCGCCAAACACGCAGCACCACAATCAGACGAACTCTGCTGTTGGATAAAAGGATAGCGACGCCATAGTTTGCTTACTGACCAACGCTGGCTTCCTGGCTGCCGAAAATTCATCTCTGCATGATTTTCAGAAGACACAGTAACAGAAACATTAGCCACATCATCTTCCTGTTCCCGTTTTATCCCCGTGTGTGTGTATCCCCGCGTCTGTGTATCCCCGTGTCTTTGCGTCTCGGTGTCCCCGCGTCCCTCTGTCTTCACCTCCTCTTTCTGTTGCCGATTGAGAAAATTTTCTGCTGCAATTGTGCTAGCTGATTCGGCAATTTGTTGAGGTAGGTGGTATAATTGTAAATCGGTCTTGGCAATCCAACCTGGGATTGTGAGATCGGGATACCCCCAGCCTTCTCCTACTTGTGGTGGCTGAATTTCTGGCGTGGGACTGATGATTTTTCCACACATCAGCCAAAAGCGTCCCTTAGAGGGGGGAGTTGCTTGCACAAGGGTTAAGCCAGCACTGACCTTGGTTTGTTCCAAGTAAGGTAAAAGCTGTCGCAAAGAATGGCTAGTATGCGAACGTAACTCTGTGGCAATTTTGAAGAAAATCAAAGTTTGGCGATCGCAGGTTATTTTTTGCAAATAGCTTTTCAAATTAGGTAGTTGTTGTAACCACTGTTTTAGATCATCTACATGTATAGATGCTAACAAACCATCACTAGCTGCGACTGCTCGATAAGCTAAAGGCTGACAGTGGAATAAGTAATCTACTCCAAAGGTTTGCTGTGCTAGCAGCAACTGAGTAGATACCTCTCGTTTTAACTTTGTATCAAATCCCAGTAATCGCACTCGACCTTGGCAAACTAAAAAAAGAGAATCATTATTATTGTCTGTTTGTTTGGCGATCGCATAACTAGCCAAATCATCCCCTAATTGAAGCTCACGCAAAACCCAAACTTGAGCAAAATCGGATGCGAGGGTTGTATCTTCTGTAGCTATCTTTAAAAGCTTGAAAATACTCTCTTTTGGATTGGGAAAGCGCCGATCATTGGTATGAATATACTCTCCCTGACCCCGTAACGACGAATACGAGTTCATGATTTCATCTCTGATGCTTGGGTAAGCTGATATAACTCCCGTTGAGGCGTTAATCTCAGTGAATTTGGCTTCATAACGACAGTTTGAGACTTCGCCATTCTCGATTTTTTGTATTTTTTATCACCTAATCACTTTCCTTTGTTTTTGCAATGTGTTTTTAAGAACGATAGTTTGTCAAAAACTTCTCACTAACAAAACATTATTTAGTTTTTTGTTAGTTCTTAACCACCTCTTTTCAGGCATTGTTATAGAATTTTGATAAATTTAGTCAAGATTTTTTGGCAATTTACCAAAATTTTACCAAGCTTTGAATCCGTGTTTACCATCTTGTTTATTATTGATTTCGGTCTTCCAGCACTTTGATACAGGTTTGCAATTCTTACAAATTCTAGTTTTTTAGTTTGATAAACGAGTATCTGCTCAAGAACTTCTCATGACAAGGATGTAATTACGAGAAAAGATTTAGACAAAAATCTTTTCTTCTTGAGTTTTTGTAGTAACCAAAAGAAATTTGCTCATCGCGGTCTTTCTTGTTCCAAAGGCTACAACTTAAAATTCGACACTGTAAATGACCTAATTCTGGTTCTGAGTTAACAAAATCCAGAACAGTCTGAATAATTAGCATGAATTGCCCTCTTGACTTTTCTTTAGGGCTTAATGTCTTGGATTTTTGACAACAGACAAGGAAACTATTGTATTACCATTTCTCCAGGAGAATGCAATAAATAGTTGTCTGAGCAAGCAGTCATACATCCATAGGCTTATTGCATTTATTTGGAGAATTCATATTAGTCCATTACAAGCAATTAAGATGAAAACCGGATTTTTTATCTTAATGATCAAAAAAGATGGAAATCGGCGATTAGAGACATGAGGGAGAAGGGAGAGAATAAATACTAATGACCAATGACCAATGACAATTGACAATTGACTATTGACTATTGTACAGACGCGTAGACGCTCGTCAGAGCGGCTTCTCGTAAGAGTATAATCGCGTCTGTACTAAATAAATTCCCCAAATTGCCATTGCGCGTAGATAGGTACTAGCACGGAAAGTACCTACAGCAGTGATGGCTTCTGGTGTGCGAAATTGTAATCCATTTTCGTAAACTTGCCGAACTACTGTTTCTGTCAACTTCATAGCTTCGTCTTTCATGTCCATCTGTACCATAAAAGCCGCTAAACCAAAGTTGATCCCTGTCCAGACTTCTAAGGGATGGGTAGCTTTGGGGTTTTCTGGTGAACCATCAGGACGAAGACCATTAGCAGCACCAAACTGACCATCGTGAAACTTCAAGAAACAAGCGTTATAGACAGTTTGCAATGCAGATAAAGCGCGATCGCGTTTGACAATATCAGGTAATCCCAACAAGCGCGCATAGAACTGTCCACACAATTGATCCGCCATTACCACATCCGAACCACTTTCGCTATCTAATCGATAATATTGACCATTCCAGAGTTTTTCTTCATAAATGGGTCGAGATTGCGTTAACCAAGTTTCATAGATAGATTTTTGCTTTTCTATCTCCTGGGTGTTCTGTACATCTCTGCGGTTTGTTATCAAAACATCACAAATTGCGATCGCAGCTTCTAACGCTGCTAGCCATAATCCACCACAATAAGCACTGACTCCCTGTAGCCGCCAGTCATCAAAAGTTTGATCAGGCGCACCAGAATTTTCCGGAATTCCATCTTTATCTATGTCAAAAGTTTTTAGATAGTTGAGGGTTTCTACAATGGCATTCCAACAATCAGCCAAAAATTCAATATCGTCAGCACCAGTGAACAAAAAATCGCGGTATACCTGCAACACAAAGTCGCTACCTAAATCCTTCCACAAGTTGCAATCTTGGTAGCTGGTATAATTTGTCTTCTCCCAAACATGTTCATTTGGTGCGCCTAAATCATGAGGTGTTGCTCCTGGAACTTTACGAACAGCAAAAGGACTTTCTGCACCGATAGTGTAGTAGTAACCAATTACACGAGTATTAGCATCGTTCATGGGAATAGCCCGTGCAAAAGCACGCATTACTGCCTTCTCCAATTCTGGGAAGAGCATCAACAGAGCAAAAGATCCATAAAGGCGTACATCTAAACTTTCATACCAACGGTAGTCTAGGCACTCCAACACGGCAAACTGTCCAATAGGATCGCGTTCACTTGCTGCACTCCAGAGAGTACCACCAGCAGTCAGGTCGTAAAGCTCATTAAATAAAGCCATCTTAAACCAGTCTGGCAAATCTGCACGGTCAAGAATGGGTTGTTGCCATATTTGAATCTGGGCTTGCCAAGCTTGGTATTGTTGTAGTGTTGTTGATGCGATCGCCCACGCATTATTACCGTTATTACCAAAAAAGTCTGTATATCTGCGGTTATAATTGATGCCAGCAGCAAATTCTGTTACCGGAAAATCCCAACTGAGAACAAAAGGAATCTCTAGTGTTTCACCTGGTAGTAAAGTGAAACGCACTGCAAGGGCTGCTGCAATCTGTTCATCCTCAACTGCTGAGGAATGGTCTAGATAATTTGGTAACGATCCATCTTGAGCAAAGCTTTGCCATACATCCTCACCACCACCTATAGGCTGCCAACGGCTATGGTAAAAATTTTCTAGTTTGGGATGTTTGCGGGTAGCAATGCACCACTGTCCTTCTCCCTCTTGGATAGGTTCATTAATACCAACACGACCGAGAACACAACCAATATATTCAGTATTTTCAACTACTTGATTAAAATTATCTTTACTTTCGCTCAAACGTGGCTGATACTCGTAAACTGGACTACCATCATCCCGCATACGTACTTCTGGGGATTTCAAAGCATTGGTAAACCAGCCCACCATATTTTGCCAAGTAAGCATAATACTTAAAGTAATAGGTGCGTTAGTAGGATTGTGTGCAGTCCAAACAAACACCGCTACAGGGTAACTAGTTTCTTGATAATTATTTGCCCAGATCGGAGAAAACTGTTCACAGGTTAACTGAGCTTTATATACTCCTTCATAAACGAACCAACTGCGCGGATAAAGGGCATGATAGGTTCCAGTTGTATCAATTTTAGATTTTAGATTTTTCTCCGCGTCTTTGTATTCCCGCGTCTCCGCATCTTTTCCACTCGGTGGATACCACTCCCACGCAGCCAAACTATCATCATCTGGTGGCTGTGTACATAAAGCGTAGGCTTGGGAATTAGTACTATTAGATTCAAATATACTAAATTGACAAGGGGCGATGCTTTGAAACACATGTTCGCCGCCGTCGATGTGCCAAAAATTAAAATCTCCTCGCGGAGAACGACCGATACAACCTGCACCAAAACCACCTAAAGGCATTCCATGCCAAGGCCCATCATCTATATTGCTAGCGTAGCGAACAGTATAAGGTTGATCCCAGTCTAAACCAATGGGACGATTCCAGGTACAGGAGGGGATTTGTAGGGAGGGTTGATTTGTCATCGCCTGAGTTGACAGTGTGCAGTCACAATTAAAGAAGACTAACGCGATGTGTAAATTTTCTCAAGTTATCTGGCAAATAGGTATCCTGCCATTTGATACATAAAAATTAGACAGGATGCTTGTTTTTACTATCACTCAAATACTGCCAGAATTTTGATACTTGTCAGGAAACTTACACTTAACCTCAATTTCAAAATTGCTATTTTTAGAGATCCTTTAAATTTGAAAAAGGAACATGTTAGAGAGTTTCCTTGTAAAGATTTACGCACTATTAATGCTCTTTGGATAAAGTACAGCCAAGGACACTTTGGTTTTAGCGTGCAGAAAGATATTTGGTTGAAACTAGGCGGTGAACTCGATAAAGATACAGAGTGTTTATTAGGCGATCGCGTCGGCTGGAGAATCAAACAAGAGTGGCTAAAATATTCTGATCTGAATTTTTCCCTTAATGCTCCTCAAGGTCATCTTCCATCCCGCTTGGTAGGAGTTAGTCCATCTTTTGGGATGGAAGTGTTGATATTCCCCAAGGGAGATTGGGGTGCTGTTTCCCTATCTTCCCCTTTACTGGAGAATAGACCAAATGGTTGGGTTTGGTTTTGGGGAGGGTTGTCTTTTTTATACCAGGTTAACTCTTGTAATCTATAAAGTTTCATATCATTTTCCAATCTTTAGATAGATGAAATTAAATTTATTTCAAATCCAATAACCCCTCTTCCTTCAATTTGGGATTAAACCGTACCTGCGTTTGCAAACCCCGTCCTTCTAAAACTTTTAAAATCTCTGCCTCGACTCGCCGCGCCACATTTTTAATAATTTTGATTTTCGCGATTTCATCAATAGAATTTTCATAATTGCCCTGTTCTTCAGCGGTCATTACTGCTTTAGCATCTATTGGCTGTGTCCATTTTCCCTTTTCATTGCCGTTACCCACAGGAACACAACCATTTTCTTCTATCCAAACCTTTTCAATATTTTCTAACACTGCGCGGCTGGGGCGTTCAATCGTTTGTACTTTTACCCAATAACATTGTTGTGGCTGGCGCACTATATGCTGTCTGAGGCTAAGATAAACATCACGAGAATACCCCACAAATTGCAGAACTTGTTGCTGGTCAAAAATTGCGTAGACTCCGATTTTACCTTGTAGATATTCAGGTAATTGACCAGTCTCATCAATATAAGGGATGTATTCTAAGTTTGCTAAAGAAGGAATGTTTGTGTCTGTAGTCATAATAAATAATAGTCAGTAACGAGTGGTTAATAGGGATGCAAAGCTTTGCGTCCTACGTTACAATTGTGATTAGTGAGTAATATTTTTTGTACCGCCTAGTTCCTAATTCCTAATTTCTTATAATAATTTCTTATAAACAGCACAAAGGCGACTAGGTTGAAATATTTTGGCTGTGAACATGAAGTTAGGTGGAACGTTAATAATGACATACTTATCCGACTCATGATATTGTTCAAACTCTAGTGGCATTCCTTTCGGAGTAATTTTACTGTAAGGGACTGGCTGAAAAAGCAATTCCGTAAATTCTACTTGTTTACACTGTAAGTTTTGGCAGATTTGATTTAAAAATGCTTCACTAGTCAATAATTTATACAGATTCTCTTTTGCGTGTGCTTCAAGAGTAAAACCGCCATCAAAATTTTCGATTATTTTCAAAGCCATATTCTTAAAATTTATTTTGATCTACTGAGTGACTACTGTTAGCAGAGAAAGATAGCTTTTGACGATGACAAATTATGAAGATGGCAAGTGGAATGGGGGATCAGGGACAAGGGGAACAAAGGGGACAAGGGAGACACAGGGGATATGGGGGACATGAGAACAATAACTAACGCCTTATTCCCGATCCCCGATTCCCTGTCCCCAAGAATGTAGACTCAAATACAAAAAACAGACTTTTTTCTCAGGAATCATAACATTGGCGTTTTGGATGCTATATTAGTAAGTCTAGTAGTGTGTGTACATATTTATAGTCTTTCTGGAACTGACTGTGGCGAATACAAAGTCTGCTCTCAAGCGCGCCAAAATCGCAGAGCGCAATCGTTTAAGGAATAAAGCTTATAAATCAGCTGTTAAGACGCTGATGAAGAAATACTTTGCTGCGGTAGAAACCTATGCAGCAAACCCAACCGCTGAATCACAGCAAGAAGTTCAGACTCGGATGTCGGAAGCTTACAGCAAAATCGATAAAGCTGTGAAGCGAGGTGTCCTCCATCCCAACAATGGAGCTAGAAAAAAATCTAGACTAGCTCAAAGATTAAAAGCCCACAGCCAACCAGCAGCAACTGCATCATAGTCATTGGTCATTGGTCATTTGTCCTTTGTCGTTACAAATGACAAATGACAAAGGACAAAAAACAAAAAACTAACAATGCAGCTAATAGATACCCACGTTCACATCAACTTTGATGTTTTCCAGTCAGATTTAGAAACAGTACGATCGCGGTGGCAAGAAGCGGGTGTAGTGCATTTAGTCCACTCCTGTGTCGAGCCAAAGGAATTTCCTAGTATTGCGGCTTTAGCTCATCAGTTCCCCGAACTTAGCTTTGCTGTAGGTTTACATCCTTTAGATGCAGACAAATGGAATAATCAAACAGCAGATGAGATTAAATCTCTGGCTCTATCTGATCCTAAAGTAGTAGCAATTGGAGAAATGGGGCTAGATTTTTACAAAGCTGACAACTACGAACAGCAATACCTGGTGTTTGAAACACAACTGAGTTTAGCAGCTGAACTCAATTTACCAGTGATCATCCATTGCCGTAATGCAACGGCAGAAGTCAGGGAAGTACTGCAAAAATGGAAAAATCTCAAAGGTGAGACTGTACGAGGTGTAATGCACTGCTGGGGCGGAACGCCAGAAGAAACCCAATGGTTTCTGGATCTAGGTTTTTACATCAGCTTTAGCGGTACTGTCACCTTTAAAAACGCTAAACAAATTCAAGAATCTGCTGCGATGGTGAAAAGCGATCGCCTGTTGATTGAAACAGATTGTCCTTTTCTGGCACCAGTGCCAAAACGGGGTGAAAAACGTAACGAACCCGCTTATGTTCGCTACGTAGCTGAACAAGTAGCCCACCTACGAGGAGAAACCACTGATGCGATCGCAGCTCTTACTACCCAAAATGCCTGTAAATTATTCGGTTTGACGCTATAAAAATAATGTATTACGTGTATTTTTTATGACTATTTCTGGAAAATAAAATTTGAGGTGACAAAAATATGATATTATTGTACCCTCCAAAAAATATTTACTTGCGCCATAATGTTTAAGGAGGCAAATTACTGACTTCTCGGCTTTTGTTGTACAACTATTCGCTTGATCATCCTCCTAAGCTCCACACATGATGCTAAAAATCTATAACTACCCACTTCCCACTCAGGTAGAGCTAGATTTTGGCTCGATAGAATTATGCAAATTTATAAACGAAATTTTTTTGTGAATATTATCCGCAAACCTCAAGCTACATAGACAAACCGCAAGCTGAGAAAATCATTTGCTCAGTACTAGGATATCATCGCTTTGGGTTAAAGACACCACAGTCTATGAAAGGCAACTGTCAAAAGAACTGCGTCAAATAAAAACGCGGTTTTTGGAGGAGAAGTGAACAGAGCAAGACACACTAGGGCGAAATTGAACCATCTTCTGTTTTTGGAAATCCAGCAAAGGGAGCAAATACCCTCTTGCCAAAATTGCTCTTTCCAGGTTTAATTGCTCCGTTTGCCTGCACCTGCACACAGCAGGTGGTGTAAGGAGAAGTTCCCACACACCGACAAGTTTAACCAGGTTGACAAAGGTAGAGGCATGACTAACGACACAATAATGGAACCCGCCTTTTTGTTGCCCGACTTAATTGAAATTCAGCGTTCTAGTTTTCGCTGGTTTTTAGAAGAAGGGCTAATCGAAGAACTTAACTCCTTTAGTCCTATTACTGACTACACTGGCAAACTTGAACTGCACTTTTTAGGTCAGAATTACAAACTGAAGGAACCAAAGTACGACGTTGACGAAGCCAAGCGGCGGGATAGCACTTATGCTGTCCAAATGTATGTACCCACGCGTTTGATCAATAAAGAAACGGGGGAAATCAAAGAACAAGAAGTATTTATTGGAGATCTGCCTCTGATGACAGATCGCGGCACGTTTATTATAAACGGTGCAGAGCGAGTGATTGTCAACCAGATCGTGCGATCGCCAGGAGTGTACTACAAATCAGAAATTGACAAAAACGGACGGCGTACTTATTCAGCTAGTTTAATTCCTAACCGGGGGGCTTGGCTGAAATTTGAAACAGACCGTAACGACTTAGTGTGGGTACGCATCGACAAAACCCGCAAATTGTCGGCCCAAGTGCTATTAAAAGCATTAGGATTGTCAGATAATGAAATCTTCGACGCCCTGCGCCACCCCGAATATTTCCAAAAAACCATCGAAAAAGAAGGGCAATTCTCCGAAGAAGAAGCCCTGATGGAACTGTATCGCAAACTGCGTCCGGGTGAACCACCGACAGTCTTGGGTGGACAACAACTCCTTGACTCTCGCTTCTTTGATCCTAAACGCTATGACTTAGGGCGTGTCGGACGCTATAAACTCAACAAAAAACTGCGTCTACAAGTACCAGAAACCATGCGCGTACTCACCCCCCAAGATATCTTGGCTGCGGTGGATTACCTCATTAACCTGGAATATGATATTGGTAGCATAGACGACATAGATCACCTCGGAAATCGCCGGGTTAGAAGCGTCGGCGAGTTACTGCAAAACCAAGTCAGAGTTGGTTTAAACCGTTTAGAACGAATAATTCGTGAGCGGATGACTGTATCCGATGCCGAAGTTCTCACCCCCGCTTCCTTGGTCAACCCCAAACCTTTGGTAGCAGCGATTAAAGAATTTTTTGGCTCCAGCCAATTGTCGCAGTTCATGGATCAAACCAACCCCTTAGCAGAATTGACCCACAAACGTCGTCTGTCTGCCCTTGGTCCTGGTGGTTTGACTCGCGAACGTGCCGGTTTCGCTGTCCGAGATATTCACCCATCGCACTACGGACGTATTTGCCCAATTGAAACACCAGAAGGTCCCAACGCTGGTTTAATTGGTTCCTTGGCAACCCATGCACGGGTGAACCTATACGGCTTTTTAGAAACGCCCTTCCGTCCTGTAGAAAATGGGCGCGTCAGGTACGATATTCAGCCAACTTACATGACCGCCGATGAAGAAGACGACTTCCGGGTAGCGGCGGGAGATGCGCCAATTGATGAAAACGGTCATCTGATTGGTCCTGAAGTACCTGTACGCTACCGTCAGGAATTCTCCACCACAACGCCGGAACAAGTAGACTATATAGCAGTCTCGCCTGTACAAATTGTGTCCGTAGCTACGAGCATGATTCCCTTCTTGGAGCATGACGACGCTAACCGCGCTCTGATGGGATCGAACATGCAACGGCAAGCTGTACCCCTACTCAAACCAGAACGTCCTTTGGTAGGTACAGGCTTAGAAGCTCAGGGAGCTAGAGACTCTGGGATGGTGATTGTCTCCCGCACCGACGGCGACGTCACTTATGTAGATGCGACCAAAATTCGCGTACGTCCACGACTACGCCCAGGAGAAGAAAGTGCCAAACCCCCAGCGGAAATTGAATACATCATATCTAAGTACCAGCGCTCCAACCAAGATACTTGCCTCAACCAAAAACCCCTCGTCCGCATGGGTGAACGGGTTGTTGCTGGTCAAGTACTAGCAGATGGTTCTTCAACTGAAGGCGGAGAATTGGCGCTGGGACAAAATATCGTCGTCGCTTATATGCCTTGGGAAGGCTATAACTACGAAGACGCGATTTTGATTTCCGAAAGATTAGTACAGGATGATATCTACACCTCAATTCACATTGAAAAATATGAAATTGAGGCGAGACAGACCAAACTGGGACCAGAAGAAATCACCAGAGAAATCCCTAACGTCGGTGAAGACGCCTTGCGGAATTTAGATGAACAGGGAATTATCCGCATTGGTGCATGGGTAGAAGCTGGAGATATTCTGGTTGGTAAAGTCACTCCCAAAGGTGAATCTGATCAACCACCCGAAGAAAAACTACTGCGAGCAATCTTCGGTGAAAAAGCACGGGATGTCCGAGATAACTCCTTACGTGTACCCAACGGTGAAAAAGGACGCGTTGTAGACGTGCGGATCTTCACCCGCGAACAAGGCGACGAACTACCACCCGGAGCCAACATGGTAGTGCGGGTGTATGTAGCCCAGAAGCGGAAAATCCAAGTCGGTGACAAAATGGCAGGACGCCACGGCAATAAGGGGATTATCTCCAAGATCTTGCCAATGGAAGACATGCCCTATTTACCTGATGGCTCACCAGTTGATATCGTCCTCAACCCCTTGGGTGTACCTAGCCGGATGAACGTCGGACAAGTATTTGAGTGTCTGTTGGGTTGGGCTGGTCACATCATGGGAATGCGGTTTAAGATTACGCCCTTTGATGAAATGTACGGTCAAGAAGCATCCCGCACAATTGTTCATGGCAAATTGCAAGAAGCACGGGATGAAACTGGCAAAAACTGGGTATTTAACCCAGATGACCCAGGCAAAATTCTGGTCTATGACGGTCGTACTGGCGAACCCTTTGACCGACCGGTGACTGTGGGTGTGGCTTACATGCTGAAACTGGTACACCTAGTAGACGATAAAATCCATGCTCGTTCTACTGGCCCATACTCCTTGGTAACTCAACAGCCCTTGGGTGGTAAAGCTCAACAAGGTGGTCAGCGATTTGGAGAAATGGAAGTGTGGGCATTGGAAGCCTTTGGTGCAGCTTACACTTTGCAGGAATTGCTGACAGTTAAATCCGACGATATGCAAGGGCGCAATGAAGCACTTAATGCGATCGTCAAAGGTAAAGCCATTCCTCGACCAGGAACACCAGAGTCTTTCAAGGTGTTAATGCGAGAATTGCAATCTCTAGGTTTGGATATTGCCGTCCATAAGGTGGAAACCCAAACAGATGGCAGTACTGTAGACGTAGAAGTTGATTTGATGGCAGACAATAACGCCCGTCGTACACCTCCACGTCCGACCTACGAATCCCTAAGCCGCGAGTCGATGGAAGAAGAGGAATAGTCAATAGTCCATTGTCAAAGCAAATGACCATTGTACAGACGCGTAGACGCTCGTAAGAGTGGCTTCAAGGTAAGAGTAAAATCGCGTCTCTACTATTGACTCTTGACCCTTGACTACTGGTTAAAACTAAATACTCCTCCCACTAGCACGGTTAATTATGCCCGTGTTGTTTGTGAAGTCATAACTTAAACGCAGCATTAAACAAATGAGAAACGCCCAAACTAATCAGTTTGACTACGTTAAAATTGGCTTGGCATCGCCCGAACGTATTCGTCAGTGGGGTGAAAGAACACTACCAAATGGTCAAGTCGTTGGTGAAGTCACTAAACCAGAGACGATTAACTACCGGACTCTGAAACCAGAGATGGATGGCTTGTTCTGTGAGCGCATCTTTGGCCCAGCAAAAGATTGGGAGTGTCATTGTGGTAAGTATAAGAGAGTACGGCATCGCGGCATTGTTTGCGAACGTTGTGGTGTCGAAGTTACCGAATCGCGAGTACGTCGCCATCGCATGGGTTACATTAAACTCGCTGCGCCTGTAGCTCACGTTTGGTATCTCAAAGGTATTCCTAGTTATATCTCCATCCTTTTGGATATGCCCTTGCGGGATGTAGAGCAAATTGTTTATTTCAATTCCTATGTAGTTCTTAGCCCTGGTAATGCTGAAACCCTAAGTTATAAACAATTACTTAGTGAAGACCAGTGGCTAGAAATTGAAGATCAGATTTACAGCGAAGATTCTACTTTACAAGGTGTAGAGGTTGGCATTGGTGCAGAAGCATTACTGCGTCTACTTGCTGATATTAACCTCGAACAAGAAGCTGAAAATTTGCGCGAAGAAATTACCACAGCTAAAGGTCAAAAACGAGCGAAGTTAATTAAGCGTTTGCGGGTAATTGACAACTTTATTGCCACTGGCTCAAAACCAGAGTGGATGGTAATGGCTGTAATTCCTGTGATTCCGCCAGATTTACGCCCGATGGTACAGCTTGATGGTGGACGCTTTGCAACCAGTGACTTGAATGATTTGTATCGTCGGGTAATTAACCGCAATAACCGTCTGGCACGCTTACAAGAGATATTAGCTCCGGAGATTATCGTTCGCAACGAGAAACGGATGCTGCAAGAAGCGGTAGACGCGTTGATTGATAACGGTCGGCGGGGACGGACGGTAGTTGGAGCAAATAACCGTCCCTTAAAATCATTGTCAGACATTATTGAGGGTAAACAAGGGCGTTTCCGGCAAAACTTGTTGGGTAAACGGGTAGATTACTCCGGACGTTCTGTAATTGTGGTCGGGCCAAAGTTGCATATCCACCAATGTGGTTTACCACGGGAAATGGCGATTGAGCTATTCCAGCCGTTTGTGATCCACCGCCTGATTCGTAGTGGCATGGTAAACAATATTAAAGCTGCGAAAAAACTTATTTCCCGGTCTGACCCAAGTGTTTGGGATGTCTTGGAAGAAGTAATTGAAGGACACCCCGTTTTGTTAAACCGGGCTCCGACACTGCACCGCTTGGGTATTCAGTCTTTTGAACCAATTTTGGTAGAAGGAAGAGCCATCCAGCTACACCCGTTAGTATGTCCAGCTTTTAACGCTGACTTTGACGGAGACCAAATGGCGGTACATGTACCGTTATCTCTGGAATCACAAGCAGAAGCGCGATTATTGATGTTGGCTTCTAACAACATTTTGTCTCCTGCTACAGGTAAGCCGATCATTACACCTAGCCAAGATATGGTGTTAGGTTCTTATTACTTAACCGCAGAAAATCCCCACGCCACTAAAGGTGCAGGACTATATTTTGCTTCTTTAGAAGATGTGATCATGGCTTTTGATCAGGATCAAGTAGACCTGCACGCCTATATCTATGTTCGTTACGACGGTGAAGTTGAGTCAAGTCAACCGGATCATGAGCCACAAGAAGTGACCAAGAATGATGATGGTAGCGTCACTAAGTTGTATAAGTACCGTCGAGTTAGAGAAGACGCTCAAGGTAATATCATTTCTCAGTATATTTACACGACGGCAGGTCGTGTAATTTACAACAAGGCAATTCAGGAAGCGATCGCAAGTTAGTCAATTGTCAATTTAATTGGTCAATTGTCATTAGCTCACTTTTGACTCTTGACTCTGGACTTTTGACTATTGTACAGACGCGATGAATCGCGTCTCTACTATTGACTCTGGACTTTTGACTAAGGACTCTTGACAAATGACTAATGACAAAATAATTTTCCGCAATCGTGTCGTTGACAAAGGTCAACTGCGAAACTTAATTTCTTGGTCGTTTACACACTATGGTACAGCCCGGACGGCTGTGATGGCGGACAAATTAAAAGAATTAGGGTTCCGCTATGCTACCAAAGCTGGGGTTTCGATCAGTGTAGAAGACTTGATGGTGCCTCCTTCCAAGCGATCGCTCCTTGAGGCCGCAGAAGCAGAAATTCGCGCCACTGAAGAACGTTACCAACGTGGGGAAATTACGGAAGTAGAGCGTTTCCAAAAAGTAATTGATACCTGGAACGGTACTTCCGAAGCCCTGAAAGACGAAGTTGTCACCCACTTCAAAAAGACAAACCCCCTCAACTCCGTGTACATGATGGCATTCTCTGGAGCCAGGGGTAATATCTCCCAGGTACGGCAATTGGTAGGTATGCGGGGACTAATGGCAGATCCGCAAGGAGAAATTATCGACTTGCCGATCAAAACCAACTTCCGGGAAGGACTGACCGTCACCGAGTACATTATTTCTTCTTATGGTGCGCGCAAAGGCTTGGTAGATACCGCCCTCCGCACAGCAGACTCCGGTTATCTCACCCGTCGTCTGGTGGACGTTTCCCAAGATGTGATTATCCGCGAATTTGATTGTGGTACTACCAGAGGCATCCCCATTCGGGCCATGACTGAAGGTAGTAAAGTCATGATTCGGCTAGAAACCCGCCTTATGGGACGAGTAGTAGGGGAAGATGTAATACATCCAACTACAGGTGAAGTTATTGCAGCCCGAAATACACCCATTTCTGATGATTTGGCAAGAATCATCGAAAAATCAGGTGTGACTGAAGTCGTTGTGCGATCGCCCTTGACTTGCGAAGCTGCGCGATCGGTTTGCCAACATTGCTATGGTTGGAGTTTAGCCCATGCCAAAATGGTGGATTTGGGTGAAGCTGTCGGTATTATTGCTGCTCAAAGTATCGGTGAACCAGGTACGCAGTTAACGATGCGTACTTTCCACACAGGCGGTGTGTTCACTGGGGAAGTTGCTAAACAAGAACGTGCCGAAATTGATGGTACAGTTCGTTTCCCTCGCCGCTTGCGGACAAGACCCTATCGTACCCGCCACGGTGAAGATGCTTTATATGTAGAAGCCAACAACACTTTGACCTTGGATGCTGGTAACTCAACCACCAAGGAAATTGCTCTTACTCAAGGCTCAACACTGTACGTTGTCGATGGACAAAAAGTCAAGCAGGGCCAGTTAATCGCAGAAGTCGCACTTGGCGGACGCACAACTCGTGCTAATACAGAAAAAGCTGTGAAAGACGTAGCTTCTGACTTAGCAGGGGAAGTAAAGTTTGCCGATGTTGTCGCAGAACAAAAAACAGACCGTCAAGGGAACACTACCACTACAGCCGCACGGGGTGGTTTGATCTGGATTTTGTCAGGGGAAGTTTATAACTTACCACCTGGTGCCGAATTGGTGGTTAAAGAAAACGATACTGTTGCTACCAATGGTGTGTTGGCAGAAACCAAACTCACCACTCAGCATGGTGGTGTGGTGCGTGTGCCAGAAGCAACCCCAGGTAAGTCAACGCGGGAAATTGAAATTATTACGGCTTCTGTAGTTTTAGATCAAGCTACAGTGACTGTCCAAAGCTCTCAAGGTAAAAATAATTACTTGGTTAGTACTGGTAACAACCAAGTATTCAACCTCAGAGCTACCCCAGGCACCAAAGTTCAAAATGGTCAGGTAGTTGCTGAGTTAATTGACGATCGCTATCGTACCAGCACTGGTGGAATGCTCAGATACGCCGGTGTAGAAGTCCAGAAAAAAGGCAAAGCCAAACAAGGTTACGAAGTGGTACAGGGAGGAAGCTTACTATGGATTCCCGAAGAAACCCACGAAGTTAACAAAGACATCTCCCTATTATTGGTAGAAGACGGTCAGTATGTTGAAGCTGGTACTGAGGTAGTTAAAGATATCTTCTGCCAAAATAATGGTGTCATCGAAGTTACCCAAAAAAATGACATTTTGCGGGAAGTGGTGATTAAGCCCGGAGAACTGCTGATGGTCGATGATCCAGAAGCAGTTATGAGCAAGGATAATACTTTTATCCAGCCTGGTGAAGAATTGCTGGGGCAAACCTTTAATGAACTACGCTACATTCAGTACGTGGAAACACCAGAAGGTCCAGCTTTATTGGTTCGTTCCGTAGTTGAGTATGCCGTACCAAACTACCCTGATGTGCCATCTACCACATCCGTGAGTCAGCAAACAGCTCGTTCGATTGAGTTGCGAGCGGTACAACGTTTACCCTACAAAGATTCTGAACGCGTTAAATGTGTTGAAGGCGTAGAACTGCTGCGAACCCAACTAGTGTTGGAAATTGAGCAAGAAGACGAACAAGACCATACAGCCTCCCCCTTAGCAGCAGATATTGAATTGGTTGCTGATGCCGATGATCCAGAAATTCAGCGTTTGCAACTGGTGATTTTGGAATCTTTAACAGTTCGTCGAGATATTACTGCTGATGCTACTCAAGGTAGTACGAATACAACCCTTGAGGTTGAAGACGGACAAACCATTGCTCCTGGTGCAGTAGTAGCACGTACCCAAATTTTGTGTAAAGAAGGCGGTATCGTGCGGGGCGTCAAGAAAGGTACGGAAGCTGTTCGTCGTTGCTTAGTGTTGCGTAAACAACACGATATGCTGAGGATGAGTACTGCTGTCCAGCCCAAATTTAAGCCGGGTGATTTGATAGTAGAAGGTACAGAAATTGCTCCAGGAGTCTTTGCTGAAGAATCTGGGCAAGTTGTAGCAGTGAAAAAAGCAGAAAAGACAGGGGAAACAGGTTCTGACGAATCAGCACTTACAACTCAAAACTACTCTGTTACCATTCGTGTTGGTCGTCCTTACCGCGTCAGTGCTGGTGCGATTTTACAAGTAGAAGATGGGGATTTGGTACAGCGCGGTGATAATTTGGTACTGCTGGTGTTTGAACGCGCCAAGACAGGAGACATCATCCAAGGTTTACCGAGAATTGAAGAACTCCTCGAAGCTCGTAAGCCCAAAGAAGCGTGTATCTTGGCCAAGAGATCAGGAGAAGTCAAAGTCATCTATGGTGATGGTGATGAAGCGATCGCTGTCAAAGTGATCGAACCCAACGGCGTAGTGACAGATTACCCACTCGGACCAGGACAAAACCTAGTAGTTACCGATGGACAAACAATTAGTGCGGGACAAACACTCACAGATGGACCTGCTAATCCTCATGAAATCTTAGAAGTCTTCTTTAACCTTGGTTCTGAAGATGGAGTTTATGCGTGCGCCAGCCATGCTTTGCAGAAAGTACAGACTTTCCTTGTGAATGAAGTGCAATTAGTTTATCAGTCTCAAGGGATTGATATTGCCGACAAACACATTGAAGTAATTGTCCGACAAATGACTGCAAAAGTCCGGGTCGATGATGGTGGTGACACCACAATGCTACCTGGTGAATTGGTAGAACTGCGTCAAATTGAGCAGGTAAACGAAGCTATGGCAATTACTGGTGGTGCAAGGGCGCAATATACACCTGTACTATTGGGTATTACCAAAGCATCATTAAATACTGATAGCTTCATTTCTGCCGCATCTTTCCAAGAAACGACACGGGTATTAACCGAAGCTGCGATCGAAGGTAAATCTGACTGGTTACGTGGTTTGAAAGAGAACGTGATTATCGGAAGATTGATTCCTGCTGGTACAGGCTTTAATGCCTACGAAGAACCTGGTATAGTCGAAGACTATACTGATTCTTTCAGCAATAGTGTCTTGGATGAAGTTGAAGATCCATTAGATATGGTGCTGGACGATCGCACAGCCCGTACCTACAACTTAGACTCTCCAGCTCTAGGAATGGGAGAAGCCACTTATGGTAGTAGACCAAAGTCAATTTTGGATGATGATGATTTGATTCCTGGTGAAATCAACGATCTCACAGAAGATGACGAAGACGACTACGACGAAGATGATTTCGAGGACGAAGACGACGAATAAACTAGCGTAGTCAGAAATATAGGTGGGGATGTAGCCGAATTCACTACATCCTCACTTTTTGTTAGCCTATATGTATATTTAGAAAAAACTAAAAACTCCTATTTATGAAACCTAATAACAAGCAGATTTTCTCTTCTATTTTTTGCCTTTCGCATAACTGCCTTTCACTTACACTCAGAGAAAAATTTATGTTGTTAAATTAGTGACAGAAATCCCATGATAATTTGTAGGAATATAAATTAAGTATATCTACTCTGTAAATTTTTGATTTAGGTAATTGGCAAACACTTGTTGAAGATTGATTTGATCCTGATGAAAACATTAATTTTGATTTGGCTAGACAGTCATTTATGAAAGCCTCTTTATATTTTGTTTTCACCACTAGAAATACGTTAAAATTAGGTACTCGATAAATTAGTTATCTCATTCACCACCCGTTATCAAGTGGTTGCAATAGCCTGAAATTTAATGTGTCCTCAAATGATATATGTATTGGTAGAGGTAATAAAGTGTGAACAGCTAAACTCTAAAGATCGAAATATAGACATCCGGGTATTTGTGTCTATACAGTAATTTTAGCTACTAAATTAGAAAAAATAGGCAAAAAAGTATACTCAGAGCCTACTTATCAATCAAAAGCCGATCAAATGTGAAAACCAACCATATCCTAAATTTAGGGATATGACGAATAATAAACCAAATAATAATAGGCTTGCCTACCGTTGAGAGCAACTAGCCAAAATTTTCTGAGTCATGCTCAACTAGCCGAAAACCAACCAGAGTGAACATAATTTAGTGGTCTTTGTAAAGAATTTTATGCTACAAACCTTGGAAGTATCAAAAAAATCCAGGTTAAGCTAGAAAAGAGAATTAGTGTTAGCTACCCTTCCCCCTTGGGGCAAGAAGCAAAACTCATTCTCAAGCGGGAATATTTTAAAGTTGGCATTGTTCTTACTCCATGCTGCGAATCATTACTCAGCAGGCAGACGTCAGATCAGAATTACAAAGGATCTGCGATCGCACCAATGACGAACAGGTGCTTCATAAAGAAGCAACAGTGCGGGAAGTGTTGCAAGCGGTGAAGCGCCAAGGTGATAAAGCTGTACTGCATTATACAGAAGAATTTGACCATCAAATTCTCAGTTCAGAAGAACTACGCGTTACAGGAACAGAAATAGATGCTGCTTATCAACAGGTCTCGAAAGAACTGGTGGAAGCAATTAGATTGGCTTGTCGCCAAATCGAAGCGTTTCACCGCCAACGAGTTCCAAAAAGCTGGGTAAACTTTGAAGATGACGAAGTAGTTCTCGGCAAACGGTATGTACCTGTAGATCGAGCCGGAATATACGTACCTGGTGGTCGTACAGCATACCCAAGTACGGTGTTAATGAATGCAATTCCAGCCCAGGTAGCGGGAGTACCCCGTATAATTATGGTGACTCCGCCAGGAGCAAGTAAAACAATTTACCCATCAGTTTTGGTTGCAGCCCAAGAAGTTGGGTTACAAGAAATTTATCGCGTTGGGGGAGCGCAAGCGATCGCTGCTTTAGCCTATGGCACAAAAACAATTCCTAAAGTTGATGTCATCACCGGACCAGGTAACATTTATGTAACCTTGGCAAAAAAACTAGTTTATGGCACAGTCGGGATTGATTGTTTGGCTGGACCAAGCGAAGTACTGATTATTGCTGATGAATCCGCAAATCCCGTTCATGTTGCAGCAGATATGCTAGCACAAGCTGAACATGATCCAATGGCAGCAGCAATCTTGTTGACGACAGATCCGGCTTTAGCTAAGAACGTGCAAGTTGCTGTAGAAAGGCAACTAATAGATCACCCCAGACGTACCCTCACAGAAAAAGCACTTGCCCATTACGGCTTAATTGTGATTGTAGAATCACTACAGGCAGCCGCTGAACTTTCTAACGAATTTGCCCCCGAACACCTAGAACTAGAAGTTGAAGAGCCTTGGGCAGTGCTAGCATGGATTCGTCATGCTGGTGCTATTTTCCTGGGTTACTCGACACCGGAAGCCGTAGGAGACTATATTGCTGGTCCTAACCATACCTTACCTACCTCTGGTGCAGCTCGCTACGCTTCGCCACTAGGAGTCGAAACCTTCCTGAAACATTCAAGTATTATCCAGTACTCACAAACCGCCTTGGAAAAAGTAGCAGGTGCAATTGATGCATTAGCAGCAGCCGAAGGTTTACCCTCTCATGCTAATTCAGTCAGACGGCGAATTCAAAAAGAAGAATGAATCATTATAGTTGACAGTTGATAGCCTAATAAACAACAAACAACAAAAAAGAATTATTAATTTTTCTCCAGACTTTTGACAAAAACCAAATTGTGGCGTCAAACTTATACTTTAAGCCTAAATTAACCTTAGTTTAATCTTGAAAATCATCAATTTTAATTGCAGGGGTTTGCGCTTTTGGAGATACAAGCCGTGCTAAAGACTATTTTGGTTGCTCTAGACTCTTCAGGCATTGCAGAGCGAGTCATTGAGACTTTAAACGATTTAGTATTACCAAAAGACAGCAAAGTTGTCCTTTGTCATGTTTTCCCTCCCCCTGACTCAGAAATGGAACTAGCTGCTGATCGCCCTCACTCAGATTCTCCAGTTCTTTCTTCTTTACAGGTCGAAAAACTATTACAATCCTACCAAACGCAGTTACCCGTTGCTAGTGAAATAGAATTAGTTACCGGCGATCCAGCAGAGGAAATAATCCGCCTTGCCAATATTTACAAAGCTGATTTAATTGTGATCGGTAGTCGTGGATTGACTGGTATGAACCGAATTGTTCAAGGTTCAGTCAGTAGTCAAGTAGTAGAAGAAGCCCATTGTTCTGTGTTAGTGGTCAAGCCAAGGTAAAAATAACTAAGTACAATATTTTACAAATTCGTAACGAAGTTATATGCAGAAAAACTCTGCGAACCTCCGCGCTTTCCTCCGTGTGCCTCTGCGTTTAAAAATCTAGATTGTACTAAGGAAGAAAAGAAGCAGGTTAACGCCCGATTTCAACATCTTCGAGGATACCAAGTGCATCTGGGACAAGGACAGCTGCGGAGTAGTAGGTGGTGACAAGGTAGGAGATGATCGCCTTTTCGCTGATACCCATGAAGCGGACAGATAAGCTAGGTTGGTATTCATCGGGGATACCAGTTTGATGTAGACCGATGACACCCTGGTCTTCCACACCAGTACGCATTATGAGGATAGAACTGGTCTGATTTTTGGTAATTGGGATCTTGTTACAGGGAAGAATGGGTACATTACGCCAAGTGATTACCTTGCTACCATCCATGTCGATGCTTTGTGGGTAGATGCCGCGCCGATTGCACTCCCGACCGAAGGCAGCAATGGTGCGGGGATGAGCCAGGAAAAACCTCGATTTTCTTCGGCGGGTGATCAATTCATCAAGGTCATCGGGGGTGGGAGGACCACTACGGGTGTAGATGCGTTGTTTCAAGTCAGCATTGTGTAGCAACCCAAATTCCCGATTATTAATCAACTCGTATTCTTGCCGTTCCCGCAATGCCTCAATAGCCAGTCGCAATTGTTCCTCGGTTTGATTGTACGGTTCGTTGTACAAATCGGCTACTCGACTATTAACCCGCAACACAGTTTGGGCAATGCTCAACTCATATTCGCGGGGCGAGAGTTCGTAATCAACGAAAGTCCCTGGTAACTGGGTTTCCCCAACATGACCTGAAGACAACGCGATCAAAGCTTCGCCATATTTATTCTGTGGTTGTGCGGCACGAGTCCTAAATTGCTCAACCTGAGCCTGCAACGCCTGCGACTGGTTGAGCAGTTCCCGAAATGCCTGTTGTGGTAGCGCCAACACCGTGCATTGGGTGACAGCCTTAACTGTGAACTTCCAACTGCTTTCTGGCTCCAACAACACCTGATCACCGAAATGATCGCCGTCAGCCAGAATATCCAACAGAGGGTGCTCGTCATACTTGCCAACACCAATTTTGTTGACCTTGCCATGTGCTAGCAAGAAAAGCTGATTGGCTGGCTGACCTGACTGCACTATAATGTCACCAGGTGCAAACTCCTGTTGCACAAACCGACTCGCCAACGCGCTCAACACTTCGGTGTTGTCAAACCCTCGCAGCAAGGGCAACTGACAAAGTTCTTGGGGAATCACCTCCACCACCGCTCCAGTGTTGGTGAAAGTCAACCGCCCATCAGCCACAGTATAAGTCAACCGACGGTTCACCCGATAAGTGCCACCTTGCGTCTGTACCCAAGGCAACATCTTCAACAACCACCGCGATGTAATTTCCTGCATCTGCGGTGCAGATTTGGTAGTCTTCGCTAAATTTCTGGCAGCGACTGTACTCAAACTCAGTTGAGGTTGTCCGCTCTCAACATTCAAACCCGAATCATTAGAATACGTCATTACCTCATCCTCATAGTTACTAACAAAAGAACCCGTTCCATTGACAAACCGGGCTTCAATGTATTGTTGAGTTGCTGATTGGATTTAACGCCTTTATCAATGAGTAATTATGCTGATCTTTAAGCACAGTTACTCATTGATAAAAGTCGTTTACCTAACCTCTCACAAATGCTTAACGCCCGATTTCAACATCTTCCAGGATGCCGAGTGCATCAGGTGTTAAGACAGCTGCGGAGTAGTAGGCGGTAACGAGGTAGGAGATTATAGCCTTTTCGCTGATGCCCATGAAGCGGACAGATAAGCTGGGTTGGTATTCGTCGGGGATACCAGTTTGATGTAAACCAATTACCCCTTGTTTTTCCAAACCAGTGCGGAGCAAGAGGATGGAACTAGTACGGTTATTGGTAACGGGAATCTTATTGCAGGGGAAAATTGGTACGCCGCGCCAAGCTGTAACCTGAGCGCCGTTCACATCTACGCTGGTTGGATAGACACCCTGGCGGTTGGCCTCCCGACCGAAGGCAGCGATCGCGCGAGGATGAGCTAGGAAGAATGCTGGCTCCTTCCATACTGTCGCGAGCAATTCGTCGAGGTCGTCAGGGGTAGGTGCGCCGGTGCGACTTTGGATGCGCTGTTTGAGGTCGGCGTTGTGCAGCAGCCCAAATTCGCGGTTGTTGATTAACTCGTGTTCTTGACGTTCCCGTAATGCTTCGATGGTTAACCGCAATTGTTCTTCAGTTTGGTTGTACGGTTCGTTGTACAAATCGGCTACCCGACTACTGACTCGCAACACGGTTTGGGCGATACTCAACTCATATTCGCGAGGTGAGAGTTCGTAATCGACGAAGGTTCCAGCCAGTGTAGTTTCTTCGGCATGACCCGCAGTCACCTCAATGGCGGCTTCGCCATCGCTAGTTTGTGGCTGTGCCAAGCGGGCGCGGAAGGCTTCAACATGGGAGCGCAACGTCTCAGATTGACCGATTCGCTGTTCAAATGCTTGTTGGGGAAGCGATAAAACTATGGTTCTAGTAACAGCCTTGAGGGTATACTGCCAGGTGTCCTCGGACTGCACTACGGTTTCATCACCGAAATGATCGCCGTCGGCTAGTACATCCAACACAACTTCCTCGCCATACTTGCCAATCCCAATCTTGTTCACCTTACCATGAGCAATCAGGATGATCCGATCAGCAGGCTGGCCAAGTTCGACGATCACATCATCTGGGGCGTACTCTTGCTGTACAAACTGGTTCGCCAAGGAGGTCAATACATCATTGTCGTCAAAACCTCGCAGCAAGGGCAACTCAGTCAGTTCCTGGGGAATCACCTGTACCGCCGCTCCAGTGTTGGTGAAGCTTACTCGCCCATCGCCGAGGGTATAGGTTAACCGACGGTTCAGGCGATACACACCACCTTTCGTCTGTACCCAGGGCAACAGTCTCAACAACCACCGGGAGGTAATTTCCTGCATCTGCGGTGCAGATTTGGTTGTCGTTGCTAAATTTTTGGCTGCGGCTGTACCCAAGCTTAACTGGGGCTGCTGACCTTCTACATCGATATTGCGATCGCTAGAATATGTCATGACTTAACACTCCTAATTTTTGGTTAGTAAAAAAAAATGGTCTTACTTGAGCGAATGCTGACAAAGAAACTCAAGTCAGCAAAATCTGTTCTCCGACACAAGGATCTGATCAGAGTGACTGAATATTAGTAAAAGGACTTCTTGAGCAACGAGCCGATACGTGTAGCTGAAGTACCTAACCCTGTGGGGCCACTGAGCAGCCGTACTACTGGTGAAGCACTATTACGCAATTCAAATTCCTTATAGCGGTCTACCGTTATGTGCCACTTGAGTACGCCGCACATCCACTGTTCTAATTTCTCAACATATTTGAGTAATTTCTTACGAACACTTTCATCCAGGTTGAAATCATCAAACAGAGCAGGTAATTCAGTGGCAACAATGTGTTGAAACTGTTGCGCCCGCGCCGTCATCAAATTGTTCACAATTTCGACAGCTTGTGGAATATCGCAGTTGAGGAAATTCTGCACAACCAGTACACAGTTATGGATTTCCCCCTCGAATTCGATTTCTTTCTGATAGGAGAAGATATCGTTGGTGAAACAGGCGAAGTCGGCAGCAGAATTCTCCAGCGATCGCATTGGCCTACTGTAGTAAATCTCCATTGGGATCTCGCTGCCCTGAGATAGTCGAGATAGGCTCATGGTCAAATCCGAGCCAAATGTCTTCCGACGCATCTCAACATAATCAATAGGGTCAGGAATCCGATTTTGGATCTGGTTGGCAAGTTCCCACACCCAGCTGTCAGTCATGTCCTGAATCGCGCGGCGGAACTCAGACCGCGCGTTGGCAGACATCGAACCAGCTGTGCGAGACCAAATATCTGCCAAGCCCCGTTCTACTGGATTTGTTGGTATGGCGTCGGGAGTAGAGTCGTCGAGAGGCATGAACGCCGATAATCGGGCGTTGAACACTTTCGCACCAACCATGTCACGATTATTTCCGTAGATGGCAGGGAAGTAATCATCGGCATAGGTTCCCCAGACCAGCCAGCACGCTGTCAGATTTAGCTCATGAGCAGACCCCTGGGGATGAATCAACGCACCGCAAAGGGCAACATCGGCAACATCAAACTTGTGGTCATTCCAAATGAAGGCATCCGGAATGCCTGGTAGCGATTCTAGCATCCCCATTTGTCGCGCCCATTCCTTAGAATGTTTCCGGGCAGTATCCAGATTGGAATTCAAACTGGTAGAGAACGGCATATAAAACTTTGGCAGTGTTACTGGCCCGACAGCCTGGTATGGAACATGAGTGAAGCTCTTGAACCTTCCCAAACCCAAGGCGGCGTATAACGATTTAATCCGCGCCGCTGATGTACCCAGTCCTGTAGGACTGCCCAGAATTAGGGTTGCTGTCGGAGAATTGTCCGCTCCCTCGTTCATGTAACGGCTCGACTTCATATGCCACTCATGACCTCCCGATTGCCAGTCCTGAAGTCCTTTGATGTAAAGGAGAACGTTCATGCGAGCTACTGGATCTAGTCCGTACTCCTCAAACAGAGAGGGCAACTCAGTAATGGCAGTGTTATCAAACTGCTGTAACCGAGAAGTCAACAGTTCGTTGGTGAGGTTGGCCGCTTCTTGGGTACTTACATTCAAGAAGCGCTCAAGGACTAACACACAGTTAGCGTTTTCACCTTCATCCTCTACTTCTCTCTGGTAAGAGAACAGGTCGTTGCGAAGATGCACTCCATCAGCAAATGTGTCTTTGAGTACACGCATTGGCCGAGTTGCGGCAATCTCAGCCGGAACCTCTACAAACACAGCATGTTCCACGAGATCAGCCGACCACGGTGCGCCACCAACCTTGCGACGCATTTCGATATACTCGATGGGGTTAGCAATCCGATTCTGGTTGATATTGGCGAGTTCCCACAGACACTCTTCCAGGAGGTTCTTAGTACTCTCAGAGAACCGAAGACGCCAGTCCACAGATTTAGTAAATGCAGTACGAGACCATAGATCGATCAAGCCTCGCTCCACTGGGTTAATGGGAGCAGGAAGAGTGTCGGTGGGGTATATCGGCATAAACGCCCGCAGTCGGTAGAGGTACTCCTTTGCCCCAGCCATGTCTTTGGTGCGCTTATAAATCTCAAGGAAGTGATCATCAAAGAAGAACACCCATACATACCAGTCAGTTACCAAGTCAAGCTCTGGACTCGGTGCATCTGGATGGGTATATGAACATAGCAAGGCGTAGTCGTGGGCATCAAATGTGCGCTCGTCCCAGATAGGTTCGCCTTGGGCTTCCTCTTGTGAGCCAAGTATCCCCATCTCGTAAGCCCACGCCTTGGAATGCACTCGTGCTGCTTCCAAGTTTGGGTTCAACCGTGCGGGCCAAGGCATGTAAAAATCTGGCAGTTCAAAGGGTTGCATGATCTGCGTGTAACCTCCTCTGGGGTCTTTTTACTCTTTTCATTCGCAAGAATATTTTTGCCGAGGTAACTCGACTTATGAGCAAGCTAATTTATATATTGAATTAGCACAAAAAAAGGGTATTGATAATATCAAAAACCTTTGCTTTTCGTGTGCAGATTTATTTTTTATTTTTAATTTAAAGAGGAAATATTGTTGATTGATTGAACATTACCGAAAATACAAGGCAGTTGTCAAGCTATTTAAAAACAAACTTTTTATTGAATCAAAGTATCAAATTAAATATCTCATAAATCCTTGCTAACTCTCTAAGACATTTAAGACATTTAAGACATTTAATAATGTTTTTTGTAGAGCAGAGAATATTGCTGTTATACAAATAGTTTGATATTTTTGTAAATGCTATTTAAACCAAGTTACTATTTGGTAATAAGTACAAATAAACAAAGTAAAATCCCCTGCAAAGACAAACTACGAGGGGGAAATGATTAAGAAATGATTGTTTAGTTGATTTACTGCTCAAGCGTCGCCTAATTGCTGATGTCGTTTAACTAACAAATACCGACTTTTTCATGCACAGGCTACAGCATTGTTCAGAAGCTAGCATCCCAATTTCCTCTAAACATAGAGGGAAAAATTGACTTCGCGCTCGCCAAACGTGAAGTTGATCTTAGGATTCGTCCTCATGTGTAGGCTGAGAGATGATATAATTATCTACCTAAAAAGAATAATAAATCACTAAAAACCCAGTCACATAACAGGTAACGCTTTACTTTGGCTTTAGCTAAGTGAACTCACCAAACCACGAATATCTATGGCTTTTAGCCCAAAGAAATGTCAAGATTGACTTATCCGCTCATCAAAGTAAAACCTTGTCAGATAATTTCTCAAGTTGTAATACTGGATGAGTTGATTCTAATCTCGCTTGTATGGGCTACCCTTGCCTGTAGTTAGGTGATCATGCCAAAATCTAAAAAGACTAGCAATCAACAAATTAATTTTAACGATACACAATATTACTTAAACCGCGAGTTAAGTTGGATAGAGTTCAACAGCAGAGTATTGCATGAAGCTCTAGACTCACGCACACCTCTATTAGAACGTCTCAAGTTTTTGGCTATCTTCAGTTCCAACTTAGATGAGTTCTTTATGGTACGTGTTGCAGTTTTAAAGCAACAAGTAGAAGCAAAAGTTAGTCAATTAAGTTTTGATGGTCGCACACCACAACAACAGTTAGATGATATTAGTTTTTTCCTGCGGCCTCTAGTAACTCAACAACATCAACATTTTGAGCAAGTACTACGACCTGTGTTGGCAAATCACGACATCCATATCTTGGATTATATAGATTTGACAGAAAAACAGCGCAAATATTTAGATAATTACTTTGAAGAACAAATCTTTCCCGTTATCACTCCCTTAGCTGTTGACCCTAGTCATCCTTTTCCCTACATTTCTAATCTCAGCTTAAATTTAGCAGTTGTAGTAAAAAATCCAGAAACAGAAGAAGAATTTTTTGCCAGAGTTAAAGTCCCGAAAGTTTTACCCCGATTTTTGCCTTTACCATCCGAGCTAGGAATTCAACATCATGGCAAACCAGCTCTATGGACTGGTGTACCCTTGGAACAAGCGATCGCTCATAATTTAGAATCCCTATTTCCAGGGATGAACATTCAAGAATATCATCCCTTCCGCATTACTCGTGATGCTGATTTGGGACTAGAAGAAGATGAAGCCGACGATTTGCTAATTTTCATAGAGCAAGAATTGCGAAAAAGGCGAGTTGGTGGTAATCCTGTTCGATTAGAAATTCAATCCCAAACTCCTGAATTGATACGCAATCGATTGTTGCAAGATTTGGAATTAACCGAGAGTGATGTTTATGACGTAGATGGACTTTTGGGATTAAGCGACTTGATGTATTTTATGTCTTTGAGCGTCCCAGCAGAACTCAAAGATTCCCCTTGGCAGTCTGTTATACCCCCTCGTCTGCAACGCATTAGAGAAATAAATCTCGCTTCCGAAGCCCTAGAAATAGAAGAAGGCAAAGATTTTTTTGCTGTAATTCGAGAACGGGATTTACTTGTACACCATCCCTATCAATCTTTTTCGGCATCTGTGGTGCGCTTTATTACCAGTGCTGCCCACGATCCGAATGTTTTAGCAATCAAGATGACTCTTTACCGTACCTCTGGTGATTCACCAATCGTTAATGCCTTAATTGCTGCTGCGGAAAATGGCAAGCAAGTATCTGTATTGGTTGAACTGAAAGCGCGGTTTGATGAAGAGAATAATATCTACTGGGCAAAACGTTTAGAAAGCGTCGGAGTTCATGTCGTTTACGGCTTAGTTGGTTTGAAAACCCACTCTAAAATTGTCATGGTTGTGCGGCGTGAGCAAGACCGTATTCGTCGCTATGTTCATATTGGCACTGGTAATTATAATCCCAAAACAGCACGCTTGTATACAGACTTGGGATTGTTTACTTGTCAAGAAGAGTTGGGAGCAGATGTGACAGATGTATTTAATTTCTTAACAGGATACTCACGGCAAAAGTCTTATCGTCAATTGTTAGTCGCACCTGTAAATTTACGCGATCGCTTTACTGGACTGATCCAAAGAGAAATTGAAAATGCTCAAAAAGGATTTTCTGGGCGTATCGTTGCCAAAATGAACTCTCTTGTCGATCCACAAATCATCTCTGAACTTTACAGAGCTTCCCGCCTCGGTGTGCAAATCGACTTAATTGTGCGGGGTATTTGCTGTTTACGTCCTGGACTAAAAGATATCAGTGAAAATATTCGCGTTATTAGTATTGTGGGAAGATTTTTAGAACACTCTCGGATTTTTTATTTCTACAATAATGGTCAAGAAGAAATTTATATTGGTAGTGCTGACTGGATGCCCAGGAACTTGGATCGACGAGTGGAAGTAATTACCCCCATATTAGATCCAGATATTGCTAAAGATTTGCAGGAAATTTTAGGCATCATGTTGGCAGATAATCGCCAAGCCTGGGAGCTACAACCAGATGGCAGTTACATTCAAAGACGCCCCGGTGAAGATTGTCCAGAAGCTAGTTCGCAAAAAACTCTCATGTCTATGGCTTTAAATCCACCAGCGATCGCCTCAAACTTGATGAATTCAAGAAAGAGTTATGTTTATCCTGACAAGTAGTTAGACAATTTTATTAGGAAAAATTAATATTACTAAATATTAATTTCTAAATAAACTTGGAAAAAATTGAATTTATTCAACCATAGGATAGAGTTAGTTCTTGTAGTTATTCTCATAAACTATAAAGGTTGTTGTGCATTAACTTTATAGTTTGCTTGGATGTTAATGTTGTCTTGTGAGTCTTCTACCTTGCGCGTTCTAGTGGTTGATGACCACGAACTGACTCGCTTAACTTTACAATTAATATTGTCTACTCAAGAGAATATTCAAGTTGTTGGTTTAGCTAGTAACGGTCAAGAAGCCATAGAAATCGTTAAGCACCACAAGCCTGATGTAATTATTCTGGACTTGCAAATGCCAGTTATGGATGGCTGGAGTGCGTCTAGTGAAATTAAAGCTATTGCTCCCAATACTCAGATTATTGCCTACTCATCAGTGGATGACTCTAAACTTGTTGAAGGAAACGCAAGAGCTTGTTTAGACGCTGTTTGCAAAAAAGATGTACCTACCACCGAATTAGTCTCCTTAGTGAGGCAACTAGGGCAAGGGACTATTAATGATACTATTGCTGGATAAAGGATACAGCCAAAATAGCTGGAATTACTAAGATTGCTCATCTGGGAGTCGAGAAACTTGGGAGCGATGGCAAAGAAGTCGGTAGAACCGGAATAATTGGTTGCTACCGATATACTTTTTTTGTTAGGGAAACAGGGAATAGGGATTGACTTAGTAGCAAACCCATGACTAATAAGTGTGCATCAGTGGTCAATTTGTCATCCCATTGGCTATTGTCTGGGGAATCTAGCTAAATTAAGATTCCATATCTGGAAAGGTGCGTCTATATTCATCGATTAACTCATCCATTTCTTCCAAAGCTTGATTCACGTCTATTTTTAAAGTTCCTAAGTTTGGTTGCTCCAGTAAACTCAGTAGATACTCGCGCTTGCTTTGAATTTGGGCAATTCGTTCTGTAATAGTTTGTGCATCCATAATTTTTTGCTTCTGTATTGGGACTATGTTCAAATTTAAAGTTAACTCAAAAAAACAGAGACTTTTAACTAAATCACCGTAAGTTCGTCACTGAAACGGTACTCCGTTTCAGTGGGGGATACAAGGCGGGAAATGACATAGCTTCCTTCTTGAAGGATAAACATCTCCGACCAATGCCGCGCGCAAGGCGAGGGACACCAGTTAGCAAAGGTAAACGCTTTGCTTAACGCAGTGCGTTAAGCAGAGCTACTTCGTTTTGTGTTTTGAAAAAATTGGGATGCTCCCCTTCCCTAATCTGTTGGCGATCGCAGATGATAATAAAACTGGTGCTAAGAAAAAATATTAAAGATTAAGTCATGTTACGCCAAGTTTCTCTGGGAACGCTGGGTTTAACCATCGGTGGTATCTTAACCATCATCGGATTCATCGCCTACGCTAACGATAATGCTACTCTTAATCTCGTGGGATTTTTTTACGGGATTCCACTGGTGCTAGGAGGATTGGCTCTGAAAGCTAATGAACTCAAACCAGTACCCTTTACTCAATCTACCACACCAACTGTTTTGGCATTACGCCAGCAGCAGGCAACTCTGACTCAAAATAAAATTCGCCAAGATCTAACTCGTTATTGCTACGGTCAAAATGTTCATTTTGACCGTGCTTTATCCTATTTAGGCTTGAATTCTTCAGATCAAGAACTACCAGTGATCACAGGTTTACGAGAAGAAGAAATTAACGGAAATTATGCCTTGATTTTAGAATTCGATTCGTCAGTCATACCAATTGATCTGTGGCAGCAAAAACAAGAGAAAATGGTCAATTATTTTGGTCCTGGAGTCGAGGTAAAAATAACACAGCCAGAAGAAGATACTATTGAACTAACGTTGATTGCGGATAAAGAATAGTGAATTGTCAATAGTCAATTGCCAATAGTCCATTGTCACACAGTCAAAATGCTTGACAATGGACAATGAACAATTGACTAAAATTTATTTTTCCAAGCGCACCGCATACCATTGCAAATATTGTCCAAGACCAACATCTAGTTCACAACTAGTATCAAGCAAATATTTAGCTCTTTGTTCGATAGAATCCAAAGAACGCAAATCTGGTGGTAAATCTTGAGGATTGAGTTGTTGGAGAACATTTGTTAGTTTTTCTAACAATTCTGATGCAGTCAAAAACTGTTCCTCTTGATTTGTTTCTAAAACAACAAAATGATCTTGCTGGTACATTAAATTATCTGGCATAAAACTTATACGATAAGTTTTAAATATAACTATAGCAATGTATAGCAATCCTATCTGATTTGTGAATATCGAGAGAATAAGCTCCTCAACTTTTATCCTCCGGGAAGCCACCCTACGGGTGTCTACAAGAAGTCGGGGAGCTTGTTGTTTGAAGTTTTCAAGGAAATAGTAATTGCTTGTTTGTTGTAGGGAAATATAAATAGTACATTTCCCAACCTTGCAAGTCCTACCACGTACTTACAAGCGACAAACAGCCTTCGCTTTACATAGTGATTAATTTATAGAAAGCAATTGTCTACTAGCATTAGTTGACTATCGCATTAGTTTTGAGGAGTTCGTAGTGTAGACGCGTTAGCGACTTCTGCAAGTAGCCACTACTTCATGAGAAGTCGGACTTCGTCCGTCTACGTGTCTACCCATTCGACGAAGTCATTCTCGTAGAGTAGGGTAAAATTAAGCGCTTTTTTAGCTTTTTTTGATAAAAACATCAAAATAATTACTATTTAGTGCATTAACAATACAAATAATGCCTATTAACTGCTATTGCTCTTATTTTAGATAAAATTCAACTCATGTTAGGGATAGGCCCTTTTACTTCTATTTCCAATAAACCTTCTCTGATTCTCGTGGCTGATGATGATACAACCATGCGACTTCTGTTGCGTGAGGCTATGGAACACGAAGGCTACCGAGTAGTCGAAGTTAGTAATGGTAAAGAGTGTTTGGATGCTTATACTGCCGTCAAACCTGATTTAATTTTGCTAGATGCTGTCATGCCAATCATGGATGGCTTTACGTGCTGTCAGGAATTGATACAAATAGCCAAAAAAAATTTAGTGTTAGCACTTGCATCCCTTGATGGCGGATCTGCTATTGGTAATAACTTGATTTCTACATTATGGGATCGCACTCCCATATTAATGATTACAGGATTAGATGATCCTGACTCAGTAGACCGTGCTTTTGAGGCTGGGGCCAGTGATTTTGTCACTAAGCCCATTCACTGGGCGGTGTTGCGCCGACGGGTGAGAAAGCTGTTACAACAAGGACAGGTATATAAACAGTTGGAAGCAGCCAATCAAGCTTTGCAGCAACTTGCTCACGAAGATGGCTTAACTGGGCTGGCTAATCGTCGCCGCTTTGATCAATATCTTAATTCTCAATGGTTGGAGTTAGCACAGCAGCGATCGCCAATGTCATTAATCTTATGCGATATCGATTTTTTTAAACTTTACAACGATAAATATGGTCATCCTGCTGGCGATGTATGCTTGCAAAAGGTGGCAAATGTTTTAAAGGACACAGCCCAAAAATATCAGGATTTAGTTGCACGTTATGGTGGTGAAGAATTTGTTGTGATTTTGCCTTATACTCATGCTGCTGGTGCAGTCCATGTCGCAGCAGCAATGCAGGCTGGAGTCAGGGAATTAGAAATATTGCACTCTGGATCTGCTGTTAGTCAATTTGTAACCCTTAGTTTAGGAATCGCTACTATTATTCCTAATTTTGAAACCTCACCTTTAGCTTTAATTGAGGCTGCTGATCATGCACTTTACCAAGCAAAAGCAGAAGGACGCAACCGCATTATTATTAAGCAGATATAAAGGATCGGGGAGCAGGGAACAGGGACAAGGGAGTATGGGGAGAGAATAAACTCAATGCCCAATAACAAATGACAAATGACCAATTATCAATTATCAATTACCTAAGTTAGCTTTTCGCATCATTTGAGTGAGTCGGTCAAGTAATCGCACTTGTTGTTTACTGTCTTCTAGCATCTTTGCTACGGTAATAGCCCTTTCATAAAAATTACGGGCGGTTGGGAAATTACCTATTTGCTCGTATAACTGAGCATAAGACTCAAAAGATTTTAATTCTTCTTGTCGATTTTGTAATTCTTGAGCTAGTGTGAATCGCTGCTGTAACAAATCAAAAGCACGTTCATAGCGTCCTACAGAACTATGAGCAGTCACTAAACCATCAATTGCTCGTAATTCGTTCACGCGATCGCCACTATATTTCGCAATCCGCAGTGCTGATCCGTAAGTCCCGATTGTACCTTGATAATCTCCTGCTGCTAGGTAGGTCTCACCTAAATTATTTAGAGTATTAGCCTCACCGATGGGATCACGAGTCTGACGTCGGAAAGTTAAAGCATTCTCATAAAGTTTGATGGCTTTGTTGTAATTTCCTAACCTCGCATTTGCTAGCCCCAAATTACTCAAAGATAATCCTTGACCTTCAAGATTTTTTACATGGCGAGCAATTTCCAGAGCTTCTGTTAAAGTTTGCAAACTAGCAGTTGGTTCACCTTGTTGCAACAATAATGTACCTATATTATTCAGGGCGAAGATTTGACTTTGAAAGTCATGGTTATCACGAGCGATCGCTAGGCGTCGGCGTATGGCGTCTTCTGCTTCTTTGTAACGACCCAATTGGACATAACCTCTACCGAGGTAATCGTAAATTAAACCCTGGGCATTGAGATCACCAATCGAATGATAAATTGAGAGTGCTTGTAACCAAGACTCGATTGCTTTATCAGGTCTGCTAGAAGCCTGTTGCTGCTGACCAATTCGCAGTAAAGTATCCGCTTGATCTATTGATTGTTGTACTACAGATTTATCTGTCTGACGATGGAGTTGTTCAGTAATATCCGCACCATTCACCACTATGGGATGAAATATAAAACTAACAACTAAAAATGGCAAGGGAGAAAAATGTATCAAATTCCATTGTTTCATAAAATTTGACCGTAAAATTGCGGTTTTAAGAATAAGTTAAGTATTTTTTATTTTTTATACTGCCAAATAGATATGATTTAGTGTTTTCTACGCAATAACAGGTGGCAGTAAATTTTCACCCAAGTAGATAGCACGAATATCTGTTGGTAATTTGTCCTCTAGCATACGATAACCTTCTTGGAGAAAATTGGCTACTTCGCTAGGAGCGATCGCTTCTCCTTCAGCTTGTAGATAGGCAGCAATTCTTGTTTCGCTCCAATGGAAGGTTTGAGCCATTAACACCATCAAGCGTAATATTGGTGTCATTTGATCTAGGGCTTGTTCTAAATAACACCATAAGGGTACAGAAGTAGCTTTGAGGGAATAATGAATTGCTTCAGTCGGAGGAAGTTCAATCTCGTTGATGCAGCAAGCAGTCTGATCAATTAGCCAATTTTGTAAAGTCAGACTTTCCCTACCAGGTTGAGTGCTACCGAGATTAAATCCACCCAATTCATAGTAGATATGTCGCCAAGTGAGAGCAAATAAATAATCTGCTTGCACAGGCGATCGCGCCGAATGACGAATCACTGTATAAACTATGGGGCTATAACGGCAAAAAATAGCTGTAAAGTATCTTCCCGACTCTGGATGTTGCTGGAACAACCTGACGAGTTCTGGATCAGTGTGATGGAACAGTGACTTCACTAGAGGATGATTAGCTTCAGGAAAATGAGGTATTTGCACAGTCCGAATCAGCTTATGTTGTTAGAATTAACTTAGCAATAGCAATCTTTAGTAATTAATCGCATAGTCTGTTGGTGTAAGCCTGTTTTTGAGCTAACACCAAGGCAGATTAGCACTTGATACACTAGAAATAAAGACTTTATTTAAGTCATAATTTACAAAACACAAGCGGCTCCCTTATATATAATTCCCGATTCTGTTCATGTTTATAGCAAGTGTGACACCATTCTTGGTTAATACGTATACTTTTGGCTCTTTTTTGCCTTCTATACCACTAGATAGCCTTTTTTCTACTCAAGGCATAATGGTGATGCTACTAGCAGCCTATGCTGGCGCTATGTGGATGTTCCTTACCAGTGCGCCAAAGGTATATACCGTTATGGTGTCGGATCTGGAAATCGCACGACAGTTGTATGAAGGACTCCTAGATTTACCAGCAGCAGAAGTACCGCTACACTACTACTACAATTATGAACAAACAATAGGCGCAACAGGAGTTGATCCGCTTTACTTGGGAAGCAGCCCTTCCTTTGCTAACAAAATGTCAAATGCAAGTGAAGGGCTTTGGTATCAACTTAAAAAAAACATTCAGTTGCATGTAATTACAGGAGCTAGTTTAGGCACCAAAAATCAACAACGCCACGTTTGCTTCGACCACGAATGCATGGAAATGATTTTAATGCGCGTAGAAGTGCGGGGGTTGAAATTCAAAATTCGCAGCAGAAAACCCTTAAACTTTTTGGTCAAAGACTACGAAGGGCGAATTATTGAGATGGCTGAAGTAGCGAATTAATCTCTTTCAAGGAGTCCATTGTCAAGAGTTATTCTCCCCATGTCTACCAGTTCCTCGACTTCTTAAAGAAGTCGGGGAGCTTACCTCTCAATTTCCACCTACATTCATAGCAACTAAAAAGGCTTTTTGGCTAACGTCTTTGTAAACAGTATCTAAATATTTCATAGCTAAATCAGCAGCAGTTAGACTTGCAAGATTTTCCTCTTCTTTAGCAAGAGGAATTGATCCTAAGACATCTAGCACCATTTCAGTAGTAGATGGCGCAATTACGACTAGAGAAGATTCTAATGGCTCATGATATTGCCAAAAAGATTCTAGATTTAAAGAATATTGAGTTTGTTTCACAAACTCTGTATCATCTGGAGTTTTGTCTGTTGTGACTTCAATGTTCGCACTACGTAACTGACGTAAATTGCTAATAATTTGCTCTTTGGTGCGTCCCCGCAACTGAAAGAGTACAAAAGGATCTTCACTAAAGCGATCGCCTAACTGATAGTAAACTGCTGCAATATGTTTACAGGGATTTGCTTTATCAGGACAAGAACATCTACTGTGAACGTCAGATAGAGTAAAAGGAAATAGCGAAATACCATTAGCACTAAAAACTTCTTCTATATTTTGTGGCATTTCTCCTGCCAAAAGTTTAGCCGCAAAAATTGCTTTTTGAGACATTGTTTCTACTACATAACCCCATTCTTCATCGCTAAAAGAGTCAAGAGAAAGAGAAACTGTATAAGGTTCAGGTTCGCTACCCTGCACCTTCGCTAATACCTTTGCACTTTCAAACTCAATACTAAGTACATTTCCTTGACGTGCATAGTTTCTACCACGTTCCAAACGCTTTTTAAAGCGATAGGAATCTAATAATTCTAGCCACCGTTGTGACCACCATTCTCGACTTGCTTGTAATGTGTAATTTGTCATTGGTCATTAGAGACACGATTAATCGTGTCTGTACAATAGTTATTGGTCATTGGTTATTGGGTATTTGTGTTTATTATTCCCCATGTCTCCTCTGTCCCCCTTGTCCCCCAATCCCTGATTCCCTTCATTCTGTATCTTCTTCCATCACTGCACTACGATCTAATAAAAGTAAATTACGAAGTTGGTTTGTATCAAGTTCAGTTAACCACTCTTCACCCGCACCTACAACTTGTTCTGCTAGTTGCTTTTTGCTTGCAATCATGTCATGAATTTTCTCTTCTAAAGTGCCAGTACAAACAAATTTATGTACTTGGACATTGCGGGTTTGACCAATACGAAAAACTCGATCTGTGGCTTGATTTTCTACTGCGGGATTCCACCAACGGTCGAAATGGAAGACGTGATTTGCACGGGTTAAATTTAATCCTACACCACCAGCTTTGAGTGACAAAATCATTATTGGTGGCCCTTGGGGGTCATGTTGGAAACGATCAATCATTTCCTCGCGTTGTTTTTTGCTAGTACTACCATACAAAAAGAATATTTCTCGTCCTAGCTGTTGTTCTAAATAGGGTTTGAGTAGTTTACCCCACTCAGCAAATTGGGTAAAGATTAAAGCGCGATCGCCTTCTGACAGAACCTCTTCTAACATTTCCTGCAATCGCAGTAATTTACCAGATAAGTGTGGTTCTAAAAGAGTAGTTGTTTTCAAATATTGGGCAGGATGATTGCAGACTTGTTTTAGTTTAACCAGTAAACCTAAAATCATGCCCCGACGCTGAATTCCCTCGGCTATTTCAATTTCAGCAAGTGAATCTTCTACTACTTTTTGATACAGTTCTGCTTGTTCCAAACTCAGACCACAAAAAACATTTATTTCCTGCTTTTCTGGCAAGTCTTGAATGATTTCACGGTCAGTTTTTAAACGACGCAAAATAAACGGTTGCACTAATGAACGCAATTGATTTAATGAAGAAGTATCTCCATATTTTTCAATTGGCATAGCAAAGCGTCGTTGGAAGAACTGCTTATTTCCTAAATATCCTGGATTGAGAAAATCCAAAATAGACCAGAGTTCTTGCAGCCTATTTTCTACAGGCGTCCCCGTTAAAGCAATCTTATACTTTGCTTCTAATTGACGCACTGCTTGAGATTGTTTTGCCTCTGCATTTTTGATATTTTGGGCTTCATCTAAAACAATTCCTTGCCATGAAACAGCTTGTAATGACTTAATATCTCGGTGAATTAGTGCATAACTGGTAATAACTAAATGATGCTTATTTGCTATTTCTGCAAATGCCTTACCTTTGGGACGCTTATCACCGTGATACTGCCAAACTTTCAGTGTCGGAGCAAATTTTTTAACTTCTCTTTCCCAATTTCCTAAAACTGAAGTTGGACAAACTAAAAGTGTTGGTTTTTCTAATGCATCCTGTTCTTTTAAATGTAGTAGAAAAGCAATGAATTCAACGGTTTTACCTAATCCCATATCGTCCGCTAGACATGCACCTAAGCCCCAGCGTTCCAGAAATGTTAACCAAGCAACTCCACGCTGTTGATAGGGGCGCAACTCTCCTTGAAAATCGGCTGGTGTAGGTAAAGGTTCGACTGCTTTGTTATTTGTCAGGGTAGTGATCAACTCTTGCAATGCGCCTGATGCTTCAAAGCTAACCACTGGTAATTTTTCAATTGTCTGGGTATCTCCTGTACTCAGACGCAAAGCATCTTCCAAGGAAAGGGCCATTTGGTCTTTGCGAGATGCAAAAAAGGCTTGGGCTGTCTTGATATCTTGAGGTCGCAATTCTACCCACTCGCCGTTAATTTCAACTAAGGGACTATTTAACGCCACCAATCTATCAAATTCTTTTTTGGAAAGAGTCTGTCCCCCAATTGCCAATTGCCATTGGAAATTTAGTAAACTTTGTAAACCCAAACGTCCCTGTTTTTGATTTGGTGTTTGAGCAGAAATTTGCAAACCCAGACGGTTCGCCCATCCTTCCCGATTTGCCAAACTTGCAGGTAAAACCACACCTAAACCATTATCCTCAAGCCGTGCTTTCACCGACTTGATAAATTCGTAGGCTTGGATGGGATTAAGGCGGCAAGATAGGGGATAACTGGTATCCATGCTGGGTGTGATAATTGGATACAAGCGCGATGCTAATCCTAATCCACGTAAAAATGTCTCTTGTGGTTGTTTAATAGTACGATCGCGATAAACAAAGTTTTCAACTGAATGCTGCCATATTGTTTCTGCATCCACTAAAAATTCTGGATCATCTGGTGCTTGCAAACAATACTCCAAAGTCCAATCTGTTTCGTCTGACTCTGGCGGATGCAGAACAAAAGCAGTACGAAACAGATTTTTTCCTGCCAGCTGGTATTGTAGCGGCATCGTCCAAGCTTTGAGTGCCGCTTCTAGTCGTTCCAAACCCATAGGTTCAGCGTTGACGGTACCTAGCGTACCCGTTAGAGACTGCAACCACTGTCGTACCGCCGATGGTATAGACGCCATTACTCTTGCTTCAAGAACAGTTTGGGAACCAAACATTTCCCTGACTTGGGCATCAATTGTACTGTTGAGAAATCCCAGTAATAATTCTTGTGGTTCTGGTGGGAAATTCACACTTAGTGAGGATTGAGAATTATTCTCTATTCCCTCTTCCCCCTGATATGTCCGACAAGCTAATGGCATCAGTTGCGAAAATTTTTCTAGGCGGGTTCCATCCAAAGCACTATCTAAAAGTGCTTGCCACTTGGCAATGAAAGAACCATCTATTTGGCGTTCAAGAGTAGGCAAAAATTTACATCTGGAGATTAAATCCAAACTCCAACGGGCTATCTGTGACCAAAAGCGTAAATCTCCTCCCAAAAAATCATCCTCAACTTTGGCAACACTCAAAGGTAAAGAAGCCAAAAACTTTACTGCTTCTGTAGGATTAAGACAAAAACCTTCTACTCGCCATGGTTGTAAGTATTGATCAGATGATTTTTCTAAACCTAATATTGCTGAATGTACCGGATAAAGTGCTGTTATTCCCTCGGTTTTGCCTTTTACAAAATTAGTGGGGAAAGCAATAATTGTTTGCGAAGAGGTTGGTAAAGTTTGTGTAGTTGTTGTTTTCGCTGAACGCCGTCCTGTTTGTCCTGATGCGATCGCTTGTGTCTCTGGAGATTGCGATGTTGAATTTGGAATTTTAAGATTACGAGAACTTAGCCACTCGCTGAATTCGCTTGGTGCGATCGCATAAGGTAATAGTGGTACTTCTGTTAATCTTTTTGGATCAATATCTGTCCCTAGCGATCGCCAAGTCTCTCCCCAAATAAATAAACAGTTACCTTGATTTTGTATTAACCAACTACCGTGTAATATTGCCATTTGCCAACTACTCAAATTTTCCCAATATCAAAGCCTTGAATTTGCTTATTCTCTACTTTTGTGAATTCTGGAATTTTTCAAATTTAAATACGTATTATTAATAATTATTAAATATAATTAAAAACTAAAAAACAATCTTAATAAAGTTTATGAGCAATGCAGTTACCTCTTTATAAAAGTTTAAAAAATGCCATAAAAGTAGAATTAGATTATATGCATCCAGAAGAACAAGAGGAGGTAAGGAAATTACTTAATGTTGTAATTTTAGAAGGACAAACTTATCCCCAAAAACAACCCCTCTCACCATCAGAATTTGCAGCTTATTGGTTAAATCAGGATGCTTTTGTCATCAGGACAACAGCGGAATATGCTACACAGCAACCCAAAGAAATATGGGGAGCGTTTTATCTCAAACCGAACTTTCCAGGTCGATGTAGCCATATTTGCAACGCTGGTTTTATTGTACAACCTGACAAGCGGGGTTTAGGAATTGGGCGGTTCATGGGAGAGTCAATGCTGTCAATCGCTGCTGGCTTAGGCTACGAAGCAGTAATGTTTAACCTAGTCTTTGCTACTAATATAGCTTCAATTCAACTGTGGAAATCCTTGGGGTTTCAGACGATTGGGCAGATTCCAGGGGCAGTGAAATTAAATACCCAGCAGGTGGACGCATTAATTATGTATCGGATTTTGTAACGAAATTGTTAATCATGAATTCTGTATACTGCTCAAGCCAGTATTAGATCATAAATGTTAGGATTGCCACAGAGAGAGAATAGCGAGCATAGTAAGGAAAAAAAACTGAATGGGAGAATTTGAGAAGTCAATATCCTTCGATGGAAGGGATATTCGACTGAAGGTGGGTTTACTAGCACCCCAGGCTGGTGGATCGGTGTTGATACAATCTGGGGATACGGCAGTTCTAGTTACAGCTACGCGATCAGCAGCCAGAGAAGGCGTTGATTTCCTGCCCCTCACCGTAGATTACGAAGAAAGATTATACGCAGCAGGTAGAATCCCTGGAGGAATGTTGCGACGTGAAGGTCGTCCACCAGAGAGAGCAATTCTCACCAGCCGTCTTATTGACCGCCCTTTACGTCCTTTGTTCCCCTCTTGGTTACGGGATGATCTGCAAGTTGTTGCGCTGACTCTTTCTATGGATGAGCTAGTACCACCAGATGTGCTAGCTGTTACTGGTGCTTCTATTGCTACCTTGATGGCAAAAATCCCCTTTAATGGGCCTATGGCAGCCGTGCGCGTCGGTTTGGTGGGTGATGATTTTATTATTAATCCCACTTATGCAGAAATCGAAGCTGGAGACCTGGATTTAATAGTGGCAGGTTCGCCGGAAGGTGTAATCATGGTGGAAGCGGGAGCTAATCAGCTACCCGAACGTGATATTCTTGAAGCAATTGAATTTGGTTACGAAGCTGTGCAAGATTTAATTCAAGCGCAGCGTGATTTAATTGCAGAATTGGGTCTGGAAATAGTGCATGAAGCACCACCAGAACCTGATCAATCACTGAGTAACTTTATTAGCGATCGCGCTACCGACGAAATTAAAAAAATCCTCTCACAATTTGATTTCGATAAAACTGAGCGGGATACAGCTTTAGATGCGGTCAAAGAATCCATCGCAACTGCGATCGCGGAACTACCAGAAGAAGATCCAATTCGAGTGGCTGCAACCACTAATGCCAAAGCACTGGACAATACTTTCAAAGACATCACCAAAAAGCTGATGCGTCGTCAGATCATCGAAGATAACGTCCGGGTCGATGGTCGCAAGCTGGATGAAGTTCGTCCTGTTTCCTGTGCAACTGGTTTATTACCCAGGCGAGTCCACGGTTGTGGTTTATTCAATCGAGGGCTAACTCAAGTCTTATCTGCTTGTACGCTTGGTACACCAGGAGATGCTCAAAACTTAAACGACGATTTGCAGCAAGACCAAGCAAAGCGCTACATGCATCATTACAACTTCCCGCCGTTCTCAGTTGGGGAAACCAAACCCATGCGGGCGCCGGGACGTCGAGAAATAGGTCACGGAGCGCTGGCGGAAAGGTCAATATTACCAGTGCTACCACCTAAAGAGGAATTCCCCTACGTAATTCGCGTAGTATCGGAAGTGCTTTCTTCCAATGGTTCTACCTCAATGGGTTCGGTGTGCGGTTCCACCCTGGCTTTAATGGATGCAGGCGTACCAATTCTCAAACCTGTGAGTGGTGCAGCTATGGGTTTGATTAAAGAAGGTGATGAAGTACGAGTCCTGACAGATATTCAAGGGATCGAAGACTTCTTAGGTGACATGGATTTCAAGGTCGCTGGTACAGATGCAGGGATTACCGCCTTGCAAATGGATATGAAAATAAGCGGTTTGTCCTTGGATATTATTTCCCAAGCTGTCAATCAAGCAAGAGGCGCACGCTTGCATATTCTGGAGAAAATGCTCCAGACAATTGACCAACCACGCACAGAGATGTCACCCTATGCTCCACGTCTGTTGACGATCAAAATTGATCAAGACATGATTGGTCTGGTGATTGGGCCTGGAGGTAAGACCATCAAAGGTATAACCGAAGAAACAGGTGCTAAAATTGACATTGAGGATGATGGCACCGTAACTATTTCGGCTGTGGATGAAAATAAGGCCAGGAGAGCTAAGAGCATCATTCAAGGCATGACGCGGAAGCTAAATGAGGGTGATGTTTACGTAGGCAGAGTGACTCGCATTATACCTATTGGCGCGTTTGTGGAGTTTCTGCCAGGTAAAGAAGGCATGATCCACATTTCTCAACTTGCTGACTACCGTGTTGGTAAGGTTGAAGATGAAGTTGCAGTTGGTGATGAAGTAATTGTCAAAGTACGTGAAATTGACAATAAGGGTAGAATCAATCTTACTCGTTTAGGTATTCATCCTGAGCAAGCAGCAGCAGCACGCGAACAAGCAACGTCGAACAAATAAAATAGGAGGTGTGGTAGTGAGCGCTTGAGCGCTCTATCAAAGAACTAAAGTCTGGCTACAAAGTATAATTGCACAAGCGATCGCAAACTAAAGAAGCCCGCTAGTAAACTGCGGGCTTACAGTCTAATTCTACTAAAAGTAGACTGATTGAATCAGCCTTTAAGTTAATATGCTTGCGGTCAGCTTACTTGGGAATAACTTTTACAACTGCTGACATTCCTGGAGTAATGCGTGATTCATAGCCTTTAATACTTGCTGGCTCAAACATAATCTTAACAGGAATTCTACGTACATCATTGGTGTTATTAGAATTGCCAGTGTTATTGTTTGGCGGAATCAGAGCAATGCTATCTACTTTACCTGCAAAACTACGACTTGGAAAAGCAGCAATTTTAATGTCTACCCTTTGCCCTGGTTGTATATTTTCTAACTGATTTTCGGGAAAATTGCCAATAATCCAAGGGTCTGGTTGCACGACAGTGAAAAGAGTTTGACCGGGTTCTACCCGTTGTCCGACTTGGATATTTTTGTTACCTATTTTTCCAGGGACAATGGCACCAATACTGGTATAGGATAATTGCAGTTCAGCTTTTTTTACCTCTGCCTGTTTTTGAGCGATCGCAGCCAATGCAGTTTTATACTGTAGTTCGCTGATATCTCTTTGTTGAGTCGCTTGTGCTTGGAGCAAATTCTGTCTGGCTTGAATATTGATGTCTATTGGAAATGGCTGCGATGCTGAAGCTGGAACTGGGACATTTCTAATTTTTTTCTGTGCCAAAGCTGCTTGCTGTTTAGCTAACTCTAAAGATGCTTTCGCCTGGGCAAGAGATACTTGATAATCTTGAGGATCAAGTTTTACTAACAGTGTTCCTGGAGTTACCACTTGATTCTCGTTGACTGGAATTTGGTTAACTATCCCTGAGACACGAGCAGTCACAGGATAAATGTCTGCGGTAATATAGGCGTTATCGGTTTGGGGAAAACTTTGGCTATACTGCCATTGGCGATAAGCGTAAATTCCTGATGCGATCGCTCCTGCACCTAGAATTACTCCTATTACTACAAGAGGCAACAAACGACTTTGAGATAGAGGTACTCTGGTTTTGGTATTACTATTTGATCCAGCAGGAGTGATAGCTGTAACCTCTTGCTCTACAACTGGAGTTTTTTGTTCCTCCACTCCTGTAACTTGTTGTGCGTGTTGTTGTAAAGAATCTACGCGTTCCATCAGCCACCCTCTTTTCAGTAATACTTCAAGATTTCTTATTAACAATTGACAACAAATATACAAGTGCTTTAATACACTAAGTGCTAGGAGTAATCTTAATCTTATTATATGCTTTTGCTTTATTTTTTTACTTTGAATATTTATTTATAATTTTGCTTAATTACTTACTTATACCAATTTAAATTAAGTGTATTTTGTATAGCTTGAGACAGCTTGATAATAAAGAATTTTAAATTCAAGGACTAAAGTCCTGACTACAAACTTGAGCGATCGCAATTTTTCATCATGATATAGGACTAGTATTTGACTTTTGAAACACTAAATGAGCTAAGAGCTTACTGTACAAAGGTTTAGTTCTCAGTATACATAGCAAGAATCAAATATGATTCCTATATATATATTTGTGGGACAATCCAGATAGTTCATCCCACAATAAAAATTACTATATTGTTGCTTCTGGCAAAATCAACATTGCATCACCAAACGAATAAAAACGATATTGAGATGCTATAGCTTCTTGATAAATATTCAATAATCTTTGCCTACCAATTAACGCACTTACCAACATCAACAAACTTGAACGTGGTAAATGAAAGTTAGTAATCATACCTTCCACTACCCGCCATTGATAACCAGGATAAATAAACAAATTAGTCTTACCACAAAATGGTTGTAGTTCACCTTTAGTTGCAGATCCTTCCAAAGCACGGACTACAGTTGTACCCACAGCAATAATGCGACCACCAGCGGCCTTAGTAGCACGAATTTGTTCTACAGTATTTTGAGGTACTTCTATCCATTCTTCATGCATTGTATGAGTAGTGACGTTCTCCACTTCTACCGGACGAAATGTTCCTACACCGACGTGCAATGTTACAAAAGCTTGATTAATATTTTGTTCGCGTAACTTTTGTAATAATTCTGGAGTAAAGTGCAGTCCTGCTGTGGGAGCAGCAACTGCTCCTGGATTTTGAGCATATACAGTTTGATACTGTTCGCTTTGAGCTTCAGTTGTTGTGATGTATGGCGGTAGAGGTATTTCACCAAATGCATCCAGCAATTGCAGCAAAGAAACTTCTTCTGGCAGTTCAAATTGTAGTAAACGCCCTCCAGTCGCAGCGTCGGTGTCTAGAACAGTCGCAGTTAGGGGAAAAGACACGGGGACTCCGAGAAACGGTGATTCGGAGAGATTTTCTAATCGTTTCTTTGCATCACCGCTTCTCCCTTTCTCCGTGTCTTGTTTCCTATTCTTCGCTGTGAAAACAATTTTTGAGCCGCGTTTAAAACGTTTTCCCGGCTTAACTAAGGCTAACCAATGGTTATGCTGTCTTTCCTCTAGCAGCAAAACTTCTACTTCTGCTCCTGTTAATTTCTGACCATATAACCGGGCTGGAAGAACTCGTGTATTATTCATCACTAGTAAATCCCCCGGACGTAGGATTTCTGGTAAATCTCGGAAGACGTGGTGTTGAGGTGCTGTTTCTGTACCTACATTCTGAGAATTTACAACTAGGAGTCTAGAACTATCTCTAGGAACTGCTGGGTTTTGAGCAATTAGTTCGGTTGGTAATTCATAATCGTACCCAGCCAATGAGAGATCTAACTCAGAATTTTCTGGTGTTTGTTCAGATATTAAATGAGAATTTGTTTTTGCGAGTTGTTCCTGCATTGAGATTTTAGACTTTCTTAAAAAAGTTGGTTGAAGATAGTGGGTTCTAAAAGAACTCTAAAGTATTGCCGACAAAATAGAATCTTCGACTTTAAGATAGATAGCATTCAGTACCACTGAAGCAACTATATGAAAATTGGGTAAACCTCCCTATCTAAAAACGGGGGCTTTTACCCTAGCAAGTTATGAGTCGCTCTACCAATAATAGAAATGTAGGATTGGCTTTGATCCCAAGCACCAAGATGGAATACTTGTATTATCTGGCAAATGCCAGTCTCACTCTGAGGGTTGTTCAATACTTGCACGCTAAACCCCAAATACCTGTTTCCTTCATCACCGTAATTCATCAAATTGATGGTTGGGTGGTTAGAGTCAAACTGAGAAAACAGGTATCGCCCCAAGAAGATGGTGACATTCGAGCTTTTTTGAATGAATTAGGAATTAGCTACGAGCCGCCAATGCGAGTACAAATGGCACTTTGGAGTTTAGAGGCAGGTCAGTGTCCTGTTGATGTTATGCGTCGTTATCAGGTTGCTATTGTTTCTCATGGTAGCCCAGAAAAAGAGGAAATTGAGGCATTTAGACAACAATTTGTTAGGGGATTGGGTTATTGTCCAGAAACTTTGGCGTAATCAAATCAGTGAACAATTGTCAGTTATCAGTTATCAGCTTTAAAAATTATAGGTCAGTCTTGAAATATAATTAGAGCAAAAAACAAAGATGTATGAAGGTAATTGGTAATTGGTAATTGTTGATAATTTGTTGTTAAAAGCAACAAATTAACTCGCAATAGCCACTATCCAAAATCATCGGCTATATCAAAGGCCGCAGAAATGTATTCTTGCAATATTAATTTATACCCTGCTATATACGAGCTAATTAGGTTTTTTCTTGAAATTTATCCTTACTAAATTTTGTTGAAAGTTGACGATAACTAACAATAGCAACGTCAAATCGACAAGGGCAATCTGCTTGATCAGGGTGTGCTACTAAAAACATCTGTGCTGTACGCCAAAGCTTGATTTGCTTTGATGAGGCGATCGCACTTCTTCCCCCCGCATCCCAATTCCTGGGACTGCGGGTTTTTACTTCGACAAACGCCAGTGTTGGAGAAGCGGTGAGGGAGGACATAGGAGACAAGGGGGAGGGGGGAGACAAGGGGGAAAGATTGCTTCCATGTCCCCCATGTCCCCCATTTCCCCTATTTCCCAATGTCCCCGCGTCCTCTTCCACATACTGGGCAATAATATCAATTTCTCCCCAACGACAACGCCAGCGACGTTCAATGATTACCCAACCTTGAGATTGTAACCAATGTGCTACTAGATCTTCTCCTGCGTTGCCGATATCGAGATAATGGTAAGGAGAATGGTTCGTCATTGGTTAAAAGTTACAATGAGTTCTAAGTTGAGCGATCGCATTACAATAAGCATACTAAGTGTGTTGTTTTTGGCTGTGATGGCTATCACAGTTGCTTTAGCTTTCCCCGAAAGTGCTGTAGCAATTAACTACAACAACCGAACCTTAGAAGCGGCTGATTTTTCCAAGCAGGATTTAACAGATTCCAGCTTTGACCATGCTAATCTTCGCAATAGCAACTTCAGTAATTCCAATTTACGTGGTGTCAGATTCTTTTCGTCAAATTTAACCTCGGTGGATTTCACCGATTCTGACCTCAGTTATACCGATTTAGAATCAGCACGGATGACTAAAGCCAATTTGACGAATGCAGTCCTAGAAGGCGCATTTACTACTGGCACTATGTTTAATGGAGCAATAATTGATGGTGCAGATTTCACTGATACTTACATCCGTGAGGATATGCTCAAAAAATTATGTGAAGTAGCTAAAGGCACTAATCCAGTCACAGGGCGGAATACCCGTGATACTTTGGCTTGTCCTTAATTGTTGGTAACTTGGTGTCTTGGTATCTTAGTGGTCTAACCACAAAGACACTAAGACACGAAAAGAGAATCGTTGTCGAATAGGCAGCTTAAGGGATTAACTTTAAACTGTTAGCAGTATTACTTGCTATATTTTTTTGTTCCCAAAGCATGGGGTGATATTCAAAGTTGCGCCAAGACTGGATCATATCATCGTAGTGGCGATGGAAAGCATGACCAGATTGTCCAGTAGTTTGAATGGCGACGGAATTATCCCAATTTGCTAAGTCTACAATCATCCGCATTGATGGCAAAGAAACTACAGTGTAGTCTTTCGCTGCATTCCACCCAGTTGCATTAACAATAGAACTACCGCCACCACTAGGAAAGGGGCCACGGTTAAAAAGTGCTTCCACAGGTGCAATACCCGATTTCCCTAAAGTTTGGTTGCGGAAGGTGACAGTGTGGAGATTTCCCCAACGCCAACGACTTGAATCTTTTCCCAAAGTTTGTTCTAGTTCATCTACTGCTTCGGCAAAAGCTTGTTGAAAAATTTGATCACGATTTTCCACTGGAGAGGTTTTTTTGATTATCCCACCAATTGTTATTAGGTTGTTTTACCAATTGTCTAATGATTTCAAACCCACGACTGCTACCAGTTGATAAATAAGCTTGGGGTAGTTGATCGCTAAATGTATCAGCTAAGAGATGTTTCCAAAATGCTGCAAAAATTGCCCCAGCATTACTGTCTTGATTTTGCTGGAAATCCCAATCTACTAGCAAACGCCGTACTTTTTCCAAATGGCTATCTGACATGGGAATTTGCAGAAGAATAGGCACTATATTTTCGGCAATTAAATTTTTATTATCTGCTTGCATTTTCTGCACATCAGCAACAGTAATACCATTCTTTTTAGCTGCGATCATTTCTACAATTCGCTGGGCGCGAAAACCATAATCCCACTCACTAGAAATCAGATAAGGATAATCTTCACCTACAACTGCGTTATTTGCAGTCACGATATAGCCAGACTCTGGATTAAATACTGAGGGAAGTTTCTCAAACTGAATATATTCTTGCCATTCAAAGTCATCTGTCCAACCGGGGACGGGATATCGCCCATCTCCAGTTTTGCGAACAGGGATTTTACCGGGCATTTGGTAGCCAATATTGCCATCAACATCTGCATAAACAAAATTTTGTGCTGGTACATCAAAATCTCGTACACCTGCACGGAATTCTTGCCAATTTTGACTACGATTGATTTTGACAATTGCAGATGCTAAGGTTGAAGGTTCTAAGGCAGTCCATCGCAATGCTAAAGCATAATTTGCTGGTAAGTTAATCCCTGCTGTTTGACGGAAGTTTTTTAGAGGGGCAAATGTGTCAGAAATAATTGGCCCGTGGCGAGTGTAGCGGACTGTTTGTGTCACAGATTTACCACCAGCAACTTGAATGTTTTCTGTTAGCAGTTCCATATCAACCCATTTACCATTAACTTCATATTGATTCGGATTATTTGGGTTGATTTTCTCGATGAACAAGTCCATCACATCTGCTTCTAAATTAGTCACTCCCCAACTAATACGGTCATTGTGACCGATAATCACCCCTGCCATACCAGGAAAAGAAAATCCTGTCACATCGTAGGGACATGCAGCAGTTTTTGGTAAGCAATGCAAACCAACTTCATACCAAATAGATGGCATTTGTACACCCAAGTGAGGATCATTGGCGAGGATGGGTTTACCAGTTGCAGTGCGTTTTCCTGAAATTACCCAGTTGTTGGAACCTATACCATCGCCTTTACCGAGAGCGAGAGGGAAAGAGGGGGAAGACAAGGAAGAAAGATTACTCCCTTGTCCCTCTTGTCCCTCTTGTCCCCCTTGTCCCCCTTGTCCTCCTTGTCCCCTTTCTCCTCCTACCTGTGCGTCAATTATGGGATGATGGGCGGGATAGGGAGGAATAAGTTGGTCTACTTGTTGTGATGTGAGGGTTTTGAGTAGGATACTGCGTTCAATTTCTGTGTCTAGGTTGTCGCCGAGATCGTAGGACATAACTTTGCCCCACGTGAGTGTATGTAAAAGTTGCCAAGGTTCAGGTTTATATTTGGGATTGAGCAGTTTTAAGACAGCATATTCTAAACTTAAGCCGCTATCTTGGTGATTAGCAAGATAAGTATTAATCCCACCAGCATAGGCTTGTAAGATATTTTTGGTTTGTGTATCCAGCTGCTGTATTTCTGTTTGGGCAACTCGCGCCCATCCCAAGGTACGCAGAAATTTATCAACACTCACCTGCGACTGACCAAACATTTCTGCTAAACGACCAGAACCTATGTGTCGCCAAAAATCCATTTGCCAGAAACGATCTTGAGCATGAATATAGCCTTGGGCCATAAATAGATCGTGGGTATTCTGGGCATAAATGTGAGGAATTCCTGATCCATCGCGTCGGACTTCTACCTGTGCTTGCAATCCTGGTAACCTAATTTTGCCGCTTTCTTGGGGCCAGGAATGATGAATAGTGTAAGCGATCGCACTACTCATGACCAAAATTACAACTAGAATACTGATGCTAATCCATTTCAAGATTTTGCTTTTAAATAGCTTCTGCATGGTTTATTTCGCAGATGATAAATTTTTAGATTGTTAACATTGTCTGTATTTTCGGTAATTTTGATACATATATGTTTGCAGTTTTTCCTCAAATATCTTTCTCTAGTATGGTTAAGCTTGGTTAGTAAACTTGTAAATTGAATTAAAGAGAAAATTAAAAAATAAAATTGAAAATATATTAAGCAATTGTACTCATGATTTTGTTTGTATTAAGGACTTTAGTCCTCACTACAAACTTAAAATTATTATGTCAATTGCATAAGTCTTGACTATTTTGAGCTTTAATTATCAATCCAATGAATACAGATTAGTATTTTCCCTTTACCTTTTACCGAATTTACTTAAGAAGCATATGCTCACTCAATTGTTGCAAATTATTTAGTTACCAATTTCCAGGTAAAGTTTATTTTCAATCGATGCAATAAGAATGAAAGTACTGTTAGTCTGTTTATGTAAGAAAAGACTAGTTTAAAATTGCTTAGAGGTAGATTTTGCTTTTAACAAGTTTTAACAATTGCCGCAGTTAATTAACTTAAAAGAGATTGATTAATTATTAAGATTAACTAAAAAAATTATATTTATTGATTTTCTAATTATTATGTTGAACTTCTTGAAGCGAATTGGTAGTCGGAATATGAAACATTACTCTGATGCATGGATTGAAGAATGGTGCAAAGATAACGGCTGGACAGATTTATTTATTGAGCGCTGTAATAGTTACTGGGCTTTTCCTCCTGGCGCTGTAATGCCAGAACCAATTCCCATGCAAGTTCTTAGAGTCATTAAAGCCGAAAAAGGATTAACCTGTGAAGAACGTTTTTGGTCGCTCACAGCAGTAATTGCAACTATGATTGCAGCTTTTGTCACCTATTGGTTGAGATGTCCGATACCATTGGTAGCAGCTTTCGCTTTTAATGCGGTAACGGTGGCTCAACTTGAGGTTGAGGATGCTTATTAAAGCAAGAGAAAAGTTAAGGCGTAAAGCGAAAAGAAAAGATTTATTTTTGATTTTATGGTTAGAAGAGGTGCTGCGATCGCGGCACCTTTTGTAATTCTAAATTGCAGCAGAATAAGCTTCATCAAATTTGAGAGTCGTACCTGTGATAAACTTGGCATCCTCAGAAATTAGAAAAGCAACTGTTTTCGCAAATTCAGCATAGGTAGCAGGACGACCCAACATTAGGTCTGTCGGCAGATTCCAGCCTTCAAATTCTTCCATGCTATCCCCAACAAAGTGGGGCGCTACGGAAATCATACGAATTTTATCGGCTTTGTAACGCTTGGCATAAAGTTTTGTAAATCCTTCCATTGCAGTGCGGAGTGTCCCGCTAAAGGGTGTCCCCAAATCTGGTTCACGGGAATCAGATGCGGAAATATTGACAATCACCCCACCCCCTTGTTTTTGCATAGGTTCCGTAACCAGCCTTGCTATGCGAACAACGCTCAAAAATAGCATTTCAAAATTCTCTAGCCACATTTCATCGGAAATTGATAGTAAATCTGGGCGGGGTGGATCTCCAAAACTATTCACCACTGCATCAATGCGACCAAAATTAGCCAACGTCGTATCTACCAAGTGCTGCAAATCTTGGGGATTTGCAATCGAACCTTGGGTTGCTATACCTCCCAACTCTTCAGCCAACTGGAAGACACTCTTGCTTCGAGCTATGAGTGAAACTTTGTAGCCCTGTGCTGCTAATTCTCGCGCACAACCTCCTCCGATACCACGACTTGCAGCTGTAACAATCACAACTTTGTGCTGATGCATCGTTTTTATTCTCCCAATGAAATTGCTGAAAAAGATTCATCGCCAAGCTGAGATAGACAAATCGCCTGATCATTATGGCTATGGAATTACAGCAACGGCTTCCACTTCAAACAACATGCTATCCAGTGCAAGTCTAGGAACTGGAATCAATGTTTGAGTCGGTGCTTCATTCCCCCAGATTGTCTGCACTTGAGCAACTAACTGCTGAAGTTTGGATTCGTCATGATTAACTATAAGCGTAGTTAGCTTGACAACGTGTTCCGGGCGTGCGCCAGCAGCAGTCAGTGCAACCTGGAGATTGGCAAAAGCCTGCTTCAATTGGGCAGCAAAATCATCAACAAGATTACCATTTTCGTCTTCACCACCTTGACCAGCAACATAAATCAAAGTTGCTCCAGGTGGCACAACTGCTACATGCGTATAGCCGTTTGCAGATGGGTCATATAATCCTGCTGGATTGATGCGTTGAATTTTTTTTTCCATTGTTGCAGTTCTCAATTACAAGGTATTTATATTACCTTTGTCTAGCAAGTTTTGTCTGTATAACTGCGACTTCTAGCCGCCACGAACAGTATTAAATGAAACTTTTAATTAAAGGTTTGTAGTAAGCACTTTAGTGCTTAACAATAAGGACTCAAGTCCTTACTACGAACTTTCTGAGCTAACGTAGAGGTTTTGGCAGAATTAATTGTATTGGATTGGATTTTTGAATTCGTTCTACAGAAGGTTTTGTAATAATTACATTTGGTTTGATCACTGACAACTGACTTTGCGCTTTGTCTCGTGCTTGGATGGCTTGCTGATAGTCTGGTTTAATTTTTATCGCTTGATTGTAAGAAGCGATCGCTTCTTGATAACGTTGTAAATTAAACAAGGCATTTCCTCTAGAAAACCAAGTTTCGTAGTGTTTTGGGTTGTAACGGGCGGCGCGATCATATGAGGCGATCGCTTCTTCATATTGCTGTAAAAGATATAGCGAATTGCCTCGGTTATACCAAAGTTGATCATCGTTTCGTTTCAATTTTGCTGCTTGCTCATAAGCTGCTACAGCTTCGTTGTATTTTTGCATTTGATGTAGCGACCAACCCTTATTATACCATGCTTGGAAATTATTAGAGTTCAATTCAATAAATCTATTAAATGATTCAACAGCCTCTGGATAGCGTCGTAAATTCATCAGAATATTACCTCTTGCTAACCATGCTTGGTAATAATTTTGATTAGTTTGCACGGCTTGATCATAGGCTGTAAATGCATCTTGGTAACGTTGCAGATTAACAAAAGAATTGCCGCGATTATACCAGGCTTCTGTATAACTTGGTTTGATTTCAAGAGTTTTATCGTACGCTCTGATTGCCTCTTCGTAGCGTTTTAAATTTTGTAGAGTTTGGGCTTTATTGTACCAAGCTTCATAATCATCTTTTTGCAAATTAATTGCTTGTTCATAAGCCGATATCGCCTCATCGTATCGCTTTAAACTGTTTAAAGCTTCTCCTTTTGCATTCCAAACTTGAGGAGAGTTATTTTCTAGTTGTAAAGCTTTATCAAAAGAGGCGATCGCTTCTTGATATCGTCGCAAATCTTTTAATACAAAACCTCGACCTATCCAAGCTTCTAAATAATCCGGTTCAATTTGAATTGCTTTGTCATAAGCTGCGAGAGCTGCTTTGTATTCTTTTAATTTACTTAGCGTACTAGCTTGTCCATTCCAAGCTTCAGCATATTCTGGTCGAATTTTTACTGCTTTTTCATATGCTGACAAAGCATCTTGATAGCGTTGTAATTCATACAGTGTATTAGCTTTTTTATATAATTCAGTGGCGTTTACAGAATTAATACTATTCAGAATATATATAGATGCTGTTGTTCCCACTCCTAAAATTAGCATTGCCGCTAAGATTTTTTTGATAATCTTTTTTGGGGTTTATTATTTGTAATTGATGGTTGATTGTGATCAGGAATATTTAATGCTAATGTTTGCCAGTGGGGATTATGCAAATCTTTTAATGCTTGTAAAGCTAAAGTTGCTGATGAGTAGCGTTGACGAAAATCATAACGCACCATTTTATCTAAAAATTGAGCAAATTCCTGGCTCACTTCAGTATGATTTTGCCAAATAATTTCATTAGTTTCTGCGTCTTTTTCCAGTTCTTCAGGAGATAAGCCAGTGAGTGCTTGAATCCCAAGAATACCAACAGCATATATATCGCTACTATATTTTGGGCTACCTTGGGCTTGTTCCCCAGGAATATAGCCAGGAGTACCAATCGCGACGGTAAATGTAGTTTTGTTACTAGGATTAATTACCTGAGTCGTAATTTGTTTTACGGCTCCAAAATCAATTAAAAATAACTTGCCATCTGGTTCTCTTCTTAGTAAATTATGGGGGTTGACGTCACGATGGATAACTTTTTGTTGATGAACAAAATCTAAAATTTTTAAAATCTCTTGCAAAAGAGAAATAACTTGAGATTGACTGAGGGGCTTTCCTGGTATGATTTCTTGGCTCAAATTATGACCTTCAATAAATTCTTGTACCAGATAAAATTCTTCGTTTTCTTCAAAGTATGCCAAAAGTTGGGGTATCTGATTGTGTGTACCTAATTTATGCAAAACCTGGGCTTCTGTATCAAATAGACGTCTAGCAGTTTGCAGACTTTCTGGATCTGTGACTTGGGGTTTAAGTTTCTTGACAACACATTTAGGATTACCAGGTAATTGAGTATCATAAGCGACAAAAGTTTCACCGAAGCCTCCTCCTCCCAAATGACTGATAATTTGGTATCTTCCAACAAGTATGTTTCCCAGCATTTGGTTTACCCAGTTGAATACGCTACGACCTGATTTTGATCTTGCCACAGTTTTCTGACTGTGGTTAGTAGTTAGTGGATAGTGGTTAGTGGTAAATACCACAAGTGAATACTAACCACTAACTACCAACCATCAAACATCAATCACCAAATATCTTCAATGATTCCTATTAGCGATAACCTTTTCATTAGTTCGCGTAAAAAACCAATAATAATTTATTGGTTAATTGGTATTAACCTTGCTTTGTTTTTATGGGAATTCAAGCTAGAAATTAGTGGACAATTAGGTATTTTTGTAATTCATTGGGGTTTAATTCCAGCCCAAATGCATGGCGCGATCGCTAGTTTTTTTGCTGGTAATTCTGCTGCTGGAATGTTTTTCTTGTCGCGTTCTGCTTCTGTGTTAACTGCAATGTTTATTCACGGTAGTTTTAGCCAAATTTTGGGTAATCTACTATTCTTGTGGGTTTTTGGCAGAAATTTAGAAAATATTCTCGGTCATGGACGATTTTTAGTATTTTATCTGATGTGTGGCGTTCTGACAGGAATAATCCAAATTCTTGCTAATCCCAATTTGACTGTGCCATTGATAGGTGCAAATGGTGCGATCGCATCTGTTTTGGGAGCATATATCTTCAAGTTTCCCAAAGTAAAAATCGATACTGTTATGCCTCTTTTAGTTATATTTATACCTATGCAAATTCCAGCTATTTTCTACACAATTTGGTGGTTTGTCCAACAATTATTTTATGGCATTGGTAGTTTAAATATTCCTGGTGGTGTCAATCCACTTAATAGTGTTAATTATTGGGCGCAGATTGCAGGATTCATTATTGGTATAACTACAATGAAAAGATTACAGTTAAAATGAGTTATGAATAAACCATCCCAAGCAGCAACTATCAATAACTAAAATTTTAAATCATCTAAAGATTCTTCAATTTCTAAATCTAAAATTCTTTCTTGAACTTTTTTATGTTTTACGAGATTACCTTCTTTATAGTATATAGCAGTAGCTTGCTGAAAATCTGCAATCGCTCCTTGTTTGTCTCCTAAATCATAACGAGCATTGCCACGATTATAATAGGCATCGGCATCATTAATATTAATTTTGATCGTTTCTGTATAATCTGCGATCGCTCCTTCGTAATCTTGGACATCATAACGAGCATTACCACGATTATAATAAGCATCAGCATCATGAGTATTAATTTTAATTGCTTGGGTATAATCTGTTATTGCTCCTTCATAGTCTCCCAATTCTAGGCGAAAGTTACCACGCTTTTTATAAGCAAGAAAATCATCAGCATCAAGCTCACTTTCTTGGACAAAATCTTCAACTTGTTCTTGATAATCACCAATTTTGATATTTTTTAAATTTATTTTACCTTCTGGCTGTGGATACAACTTGACTAATTGGGTATAATCTTCAATAGCTCCTTGTTTGTCACCTAGAAAATAACGCACATCAGCACGATTTTTGTATGCGATCGCATCATTGGGATTAATTCTAATTGCCTGAGTATAATCAGCAATTGCTCCTTCATAATCTCCTAACTGATAACGTGCTAAACCGCTTTTGTTGTAAGCTTTTATATATTTAGGATTAATTCTAATTGCTTGGGCATAATCGGCAATTGCTCCTTCATAATCTCCTATTTGATAACGTGCTAAACCAAGTTTATAGAATGTATCGGCATCATGAGAAGAAAATTGTAATGCTTCATTATAATTGATGATAGCAGCATGATATTGTCCTTTTTCACTGCATTCATCTCCAAGTTTTATATAAATCAGATTTAACTCTTCAATTTGAGTATTTATATTTCCATTTTTAACTGAAGAGAATGCAGGTTTTGTGAGCGAATAATCTGGTTGTTGATAGATTAATTCTGATTTAACATTTTGTTTATTATTTATCAAAATTTTCTCATTTGGCTGATGATTTTTAGTGTCTTGTAAATATTCTAAATAACCGCGTAAACCACCACCATAAAGTAATTGCTGTATTCCGAAGGAAATTCTGCCAGTTTTCAGCTTAATCATTTGAGTCGGCAGAAACCCAGCCAGGAAAAGATGATACTCTGATTGTGCCTCATTGACTTGCTCTTTAATTAAAATGCAAACTACAACTGCATTTTTCTCAACTTCTTCGGCACTGATTGACCATCTCACTTTATCAATGTTACCGTAACGAGATTTCACCTCAATACCAATAGATGGATTAGCTGTCATCGTAAAATCTGTTTTACCATCTCCGCCAATTCTTTTTTCGTAATCTACTTCTGTGATCAAATCAGCTAGGCGTTCTTTAACCACTTCCTCTCCTAACTTTCCTTTGAGGTAGCTGATAAAAACGTCACGAACTGGCGAAACACGTTTATATTTTTCTGCCATTAGCCAGCAAAAATCTCTGAGGGTTGTTAATCTTTCTCCAGATATTATTGTTGTTTCACTATATTGACCCTCTGTTTGACAATGCAGCAGACAACCAGATGTTAACCTTTTTATGAAGTCTGATTGGAGCGATCGCAGTACGGTTATCCAATCCATTGATATTTCTGCGAATCTTTTGATCAGGTGATTCTATCTAAGATATCAAAACTAGACTGACTTGCATCAATAAAACCCCACTCCTACTATCTAAGTTAGGGGCGGGGTTATGTAATCATAGGGGATTCGACATAATCCCAAGAAGTTAACCTAGTTTGTAGATTAATTTAGAATCTGTAACCGATTCCTAACATCAAGCCGACATCTGTGTCATCAACAAAAGAAGCATTCACAGAACCTGTGATCATAAATTGAGAAGATAAAGGATAATCTACACCACCAGTGAGTAGCAAACCAATATCAGTGTCATCACCAGTTCCGATAGCAACGCCGGCACCCACATAAGGAGATATAACAGCATCACTACCACCAATATCAGTTGGTCGGAAAGCAAAGTCATAGGTGATGGGAACTAGAAAT